>DATBHS010000030.1:0-26590 GCA_036557345.1 Bryobacteraceae bacterium | reverse complement strand
GCGTATTGCTGTTACGCGCCGCTAACACGCTGCGATCGGGAGATAGTCACGACCCGAAGCTGTGGGCACGGGCCTGTCGCGATGGCTGCAACGCGATAAGCGAAATCGGCGGAGCGGCAGCAGGCGATCGAACCATGTTGGATGCGCTGCTTCCGTTTGTTCGTGCGCTGAATGCTGCCTTTGAAGCCGGCCAACCGCTGTCAGAGGCATTAGCCGACGCCGCTGCCGCTGCAGAAGAGGGCGCCCAAGCAACCACGCAGATGCTTCCTCGCCGCGGGCGGTCGAGCTACTTAGGGGATCGATGCCTAGGGCATCCCGACCCGGGCGCTGTCGCCGTCGCAATCTGGCTTCGGGCGGTCGCAAACAGCATCAGCGGCCGAGCTTGAGATTGATCCTCTAATCGCCATGCAACTCACGCCAACGCTGCACCAGATCCTGGCAGGCTCCGCGCCAGTTCGGGAAATCGAACTCGAAACCTGAGTCGAGCAACAGCCGCGGAATGACCCGGCGGCTCTTGAGGACGAGTTCGGTTTCTGTACGTAGAATGACAGCCCCGATGGCAAGCGCCCACCGGGGCGCCGGAAGGCCGATATAGCTGGTGCACCACGCCCGGCGCAGGCAAAACATCAGCTTCCAGTTCTGCAGTGGAAACGGAGAAGAGATGTTCACCGGACCGCTAAGCTCCTCGTGATCGATCAGGAACTCAATGGCACGAATGAAATCGACGTCGTGGATCCAGGAGACGTATTGACGGCCGGAACCCGCAGGACCGCCGAGACCCCTTCGGACAAGCCACAGAAGAGTATCAAAGACCCCGCCTGTTTCGGGGCTCATGATCAATGCGCTGCGGAGCGCAACTCTTCGAGTCCGCGGAGTCTGTGCCGCAAAGAATGCGCGCTCCCAGCCGGTGGCTACATCGATACTGAATTGCCACTTACGGGGAGCATTGGGTTCGTTCCCGCCAAACTCGCCCGTCAGCTCATCCATGGGCCGGTCAAGAGCGTGGCGGTAAATCGTGGCCGTGCTCGCATTCATCCAGATTCGCGGCGGACGCGAGCTGGAGGCAATCGCCTTCCCGACCAGGTCGGTTGTGAAAATACGCGAGTTTTTGATCTGCCGGCGGTTCGCTTCACTATAGCGGCAATTCACCGTGTGTCCGGCGAGATTGATAACAACATCGGCTCCTTCAAAAACGCCGGTCCAGTCGCCGAGTGTGTTTGCATCCCAAGTAAGGGTCTGCCATTCGGCGGGCTTGGGATGGCGCGCGATGACTGTTACAGAATGGCCCTGCTCGTGAAAGTGCCGAGCGAGAATATGGCCAACATGGCCGCTGCCCCCGGGAAGAACAATGCGAAGCGGAGGCATTTAGCGACATTTTATCTTCCCTCCCATCCGGAGACCCACGTCGCGTAAGGCCCGATCAGAAGTTTCCCGTCCACGGGAGGGTGAGTTCGGGAGCGTTCGGCGACACCGCCGAGTCGCTTCCGCGGCAAAAGGTTCTTGGTCTCTAGCGTTCTCCGAAGCTCCAGCCGATCGAAGCGCCGTACTCAGGCACCCAGTTGTCTCCAAACTGGAAAAAGTTATTGACGTAGTGCGCATCCACTTGCGGGCGGATAAACAGATGAGGAGTGATAAAGAAGCGAATTCCAGCTTCGAGATGAACCTGGAAGTGATTCGAACTTTCCACGAAAGCATTGGTTGTGGAACAACCCGCGAACGCATCACAGTACGATTGCGGGTAATAGAATTTCATATTCACGCCGCCGAGCCCTGCCTGAAGTTCAGGAACAATGTGCTTGAACCGAAACGTAGGGGCCCAGATACCATTGAAATCATAGAATATGGGACGATACGTCAGACCGGCATAGCTCGCTTGTGAAAAGCGGAAATCCGTTTCGGCACCTACGCCAAAATGGGGAGTCAGCATAATATCTCCACCGGCTTTTCCAAACGTTCCGCCGAGGCTGGGCGCCGTATATGGGGTTCCGGTGTTGAAGGTATCGATCAATTGACCGTTGGAACTGTCGGTCGCTGTTCCGACACCGAAGAATACATCCAGCCCACTTTGAGCTTGAGCCGTGCTCGCGCCGACACAGAGCACAACAGCGGCAAGAAGAGAACAACCCAACAGTTTCAAAACGAAGCTCCTAGATATTTACGGTGGTGGTCTTCGACGATCTAAGAACCGCCGATAAGATCATTCATCAAATTCGACGTGTTTCCACAGATATGTGGTTTCAGCAGGGTAACTCGCTTCAGTAAACGCTAATAGGAACCTCTTACGAGGCTTTGCAGAACTGGTAACCACTCTTCGAGCAACGCGAGTGCGGATCGATCATGGACACCTTTTGCCTAGAGCGAGCAATGCTGCGCGGGCAACGGGCATAAGAATGAACAGCATGATTATGAAACTGATCGTGCCGTTCGAGGGCGATACGCATTTCCCGCCGGCTTGATATATGGAAAGGTTGTGCCCGCTGAAAGCAAGTATGGAGATGCCCACAATCAATCGCCGACAACTAAAGAACTTTACAGATCATGGCTATGTTGTTCTGCCACGGATAGTCTCACCGGAATTGGTGGCCAGCGCGCGTTCAGCAGTAGCCGATCAGTTCGCTCAACAACCCCCCAAAGCCGGCCACCGTGGGCCTCATTTCTATTTCTTACTCTCCGAGCTGCCCGAACAGCTCATTGCGCCCCTCTACCAAAGCCGTGCTTTGGACCTTGCCGAGTCATTCATCACGCCTGGAGCGACTCTGGAACCGCCGGACCATGTTCAAATCTCGCTCAACGTTCCACCGTGGGATCATCGTCCTGGCGGTCCGCACATTGACGGCCTGACGCCACCCGAGGCTGATGGCCGGCCTGGCACCTTCACGATGCTGGTGGGAATCTTCCTCACCAACCAGCTAAATAAGAACGCCGGCAACCTCTGGGTCTGGCCGGGGTCGCACAGAGGAGCAGGCCGATATTTTGCAGAGCACGGACCTGACTCACTTGCGTCCTCCGTTCCGTATCCACCCATTCACCTGGCTAAGCCAAGACAGGTTGTCGGATCTGCGGGAGACGTACTGATCGCTCACTATATGCTTGGACACAACATCGGTGGAAACGTGAGTGACACTGTGCGTGAGGTGCTCTACTTTCGCCTTAGACGAGCGGGACATCGCGAACACTGGCGCGCCGCGGTACAGGACCCGTTTTACGAGTTTGAGCCGGCGCGATCCGCCGCCGCGGCAATCTGACTTGCTCTGACTCTCTCCTTTGACTCTCCTCTTGCCTAACTAGGAGAACATATTTTATACTCCTAGTCAGGCGAGGAGAGAATTTCAATTTGCCAAAGACAGCCGAGATATTACCCGGAACCTTGGATATGCTCATCCTGAAAGCCGTGTCGCTTAAGCCCTTGCACGGCTATGGCGTCCTGCTGCGAATCCGCCAGATTTCGGGCGATGCGCTCCATATTCCGCAAGGATCGCTCTACCCCGCCCTGTACAGGTTGGAACATGGCGGGTTGATTACGGCCGAGTGGGGCCAGAGCGATAACAATCGCCGCGCAAAATACTATACGCTCACTGCGGCGGGCAAGCGGCGCCTTCGTGAAGAAACAGCCGGATGGAATCGCCTCTCGACTGCCATCGCAGCCGCTTTGGACGCCACTCCCGAGGAGGTCTAGGGCATGCTTGCGCGTTTACGTTCGTTCGCCCGGGCCTTGCTGCGCCGCCGGAATTTCGAATCCGGCATGGCAGAGGAATTGCATTTCCATATAGATCAATATGCCGATGATCTTGTGCGCTCCGGCGTTCCGCGCGACGAAGCGCTGCGGCTTGCGCGTATGGAACTGGGCGGCCGAAACACAATTGAAGAAGAATGCCGCCGGTCGCGCGGGCTCGACCTGTTCGATGAGCTAACACGGCAAATGAGTTACGCGATGCGCCTCCTGCGCAAGTCCCCCGGCTTCACCATTACGGCTCTGCTCACAATCGGTATCTGCCTCGGTGCGAACGTAACCATATTCGCAGCCATCCACGCCATCCTGCTGCGGCCTCTCCCTTTTCCCAAACCGGATCGCTTGGTCCTGATTTATAACTCCTATCCGAAAGCGGGCGTGGAGCGCGATGGATCATCCATTACGAACTACTACGAGCGGCGCGGCAAAATTCCGGCCCTCAGTTCAATCTCCATCTACCGCATCGGCACGGCCATCGTAGGTGAATCGCGAGGCGCAGCACGATTGCCTCTCATGCAGGTCTCGCCCGAATTTTTCCAAACACTAGGCATGGCTCCGGCATTCGGTCGCGCTTTCACCGACGCCGAGACAAGCTACAAAACTGACGAGGTCGCCTTGCTGAGCGACTCCTACTGGCGCGAGCACTTCCAAGCCGACCTGAACGTCATCGGCCGCCAGATCCTCGTCGACTCTTTTCCTAAAACAGTCGTGGGCGTGCTGCCGCCCGGCTTTCGTTTCCTCTCGTCCGACCCCGCAATCTTTCTGCCACTCGCATCATCTTTAGAACAGCGTGCGCCACACAATCGTCATTCCGGCGGCAACGTGACGCAAATGGTGGCTCGGCTAGCTGCCGGTTCTTCGCTCGCGGAGGCGCAATCGCAGATCGATGCGCAGAACGCACATCTGGAACGAGGCGATCCACAAGCGAAGATGATGGCGGAAGCAGGTTTCCGCTCGCTTGTAGTCCCCTTGCGTGCCGATCATGTGGCGTCTATAAAACCAGCGCTGTTGTTGCTCGCCGTTGGGGTGTTCGTCCTGCTGCTGATTGCGGTGGCGAACCTGAGTAACCTTCTTCTGGTCCGCGCCTGCAGCCGAGCAAAAGAGATCGCCGTCCGGAAGGCGCTAGGCGCAACGCGCGGTGCAATCGTACGGGCAGTGCTCATCGAGACCGTCGTCATTGCACTTGCAGGCGACCTGTTGAGCCTGGTGACTGGGGCGGCAGGCATTCGCCTGCTCCGCATTCTCGGTGCGTCCAGATTGCCGATGGGTACCACCATCTCGCTCGACACCACCGTAATAATGGCTTCACTGATAGGGGCCATCCTGCTGTCGTTCGCGCTTGCGATTCCGGTGATTCTGGTTCATCTGCGTCATTGCGATGAAGCGCTACGTTCGGAAACTCGTAGCGCCACTGCGAACCGCAGCATCCACTTCTTTCGCCACGCACTCGTTGTCGCACAAGTTGCGCTCGCATTTGTGCTGCTCACCGGATCAGGCCTGCTGGCTCTGAGCGTGAAGCACGCCCTAGCCGTATCGCCAGGCTTTGAAGCAGTGCACGTATTGACGGGACAGGTTTCGCTCGTTGGCGGCAAGTATCCTGGTCCGGAATCCGGGCTCGAGTTCGGCGACCGCTTGACTACACTGCTCGAAAAACAGCCGGGTATAGCAGCCGCGGGATTCGTGAATAACGTGCCGCTCAGCGGTAATACCGGAAAGAGTGCAGCGACGGTTGTAGGGCACGTGTTCCACCCGGGCGAATCGCCGCGGGGCCACTACTCCTACGGTGTCGGAGGCGATTACTTCAAAGCCATGGGCTTCCAACTTGCAGCCGGACGCTTTCTTACCGGAAATGACTCCCGGCGGCCCGAACGCGTTTGCGTTGTGGACGAAGACTTCGCGCGCTACTACTGGCCTAGCCAAAGCGCTTTGGGGCACAGGTTGTTTATGGGATCCACAGCGCAAGCCGATCACGAAGCATTCAGAATCGTTGGCATCGTAAAGAGCGTGAAACAGGCTGGGCTTACCGACGAGGCTGCGCAAGGCGCGGTTTACTTCCCCTACATCTATAGGGCAGATAACAACATCTTTATCGCGGCACGAGCGTTCTCAAGGCCTGAACATCTGACTCGAACTGTGGAGCGATCAGTCCACGAGATCGATCCAGAACTCGCTGTGAGCGATGTTCGCTCCATGGAGCAGCGCATCGACGAAAGTCTGACGGGCAAGCGATCTCCGGCAATTCTGGCTGAACTGTTCGCTGCCATTGCTCTCTTGCTGACTGCGATTGGCACGTACGGCGTGTTGAGCTACACGGTCGCGCAACGGCGACGCGAGATCGGTCTACGCATGGCGTTAGGCGCGCGGCCGGAACAGATCCGAAACTCAGTTGGCGGAGTCGCGCTTCGCCTGTTTGCGGCCGGCAGCGTCGTGGGCCTCGCGGGCGCGTGGGCCATGGCGAAGAGCCTAAGCACGATACTATTTCATGTCGCGCCGTTCAGCCTTCCTGTTTTGGCTGCTGCGACGTTAGTGATGGCTGTTATCGCGCTGGCGGCCTGCGCGATTCCAGCTTGGCGTGCGGCGCGGGTTTCGCCAGCCGAGGCGCTGGCGGAATTGTGAAAACTTGCGAGAATGCAACCACTTCTCGATAAGACACTCCTCACGAAGGTGGACTACAGGTTCGCGCCGAAAGCCAGCAGACGGCCATCGCAATCCTTCACTACAAACTCGCGCGAATGCCACGGCATGTTGCCGAGTCCCCGAGCGAATTCCACACCTTGCGCTGCGTACTCGGCATAGAGCGCATCCGCGTCTTCGATGAATAGATATGCATCGAGCAGTTCGTCCGCGTATTTATCAGGATTGGATGTGGGCGGTTCGGCGCAACGGAAGTGAATCGCGTGCTCGTCCCGCGCAACAATGGCGTAGACCGGCGGATCCTGCCACGTGCCCAGACAGTCGAAGCCAAGCTTCTCCTTGTAATAGGCGAGAGTTGCGGGAACGTCCGTAGTAAAGAACTGAGGCGCAATCTGCCGGATCATGAAACCAAGTCTAATGTAGATCGTGCGCTTCCAGGTTGCTCAAAGACTTAACGGGAGGTTTGCCTATGATTCGGCCCGGAGCCAGGAGACTATATGATGTCCGATGACGGTCAGATACTCCGTAATCTATATGGCCGAGCGCAGCGGAAGCAACGAGTATGAGAGCAACAAGAGCGCAAAACATTAATAGCAATAAAAAGAACTTGTCACGAGAACAGCGTGAAGAACTACTTAGAGCAGTGAAAGCCCGTTTTGCGAAAAACATGAACCGCCATAAAGGGCTTGAATGGGCTCAGGTACAAGCAAAGCTGGAAGCTCATGCTGAAAAACTGTGGTCACTCAATGAAATGGAACGAACGGGCGGTGAGCCGGACGTTGTTGGCCATGATAAAAAGACCGGCGAGTACATTTTTTACGATTGTTCAGCGGAAAGTCCCAAAGGCCGCCGAAGTGTCTGCTACGACCGTGAAGCGCTGGAGTCCAGGAAAGAACATAGACCGGAAGATAGCGCGTTTGACATGGCAGTAACCATGGGCATTGAACTTTTAACGGAAGAACAGTATCGAGACTTGCAGAAACTCGGAAATTTCGATACGAAAACATCGAGCTGGGTGAGAACACCTTCTGATATCAGAAAACTCGGCGGCGCTCTCTTTTGTGATCGCCGCTACGACACCGTTTTCGTGTATCACAACGGTGCGGAATCTTACTATGCCGCCAGGGCGTTCCGCGGCTCGCTAAAGGTCTAAATGATATCGACCATTGGTGGAGGTCGGCAGAGAACATGAAGCACTTGCTTGTTACGGGTTGGCTGGGGTACCTGATTGTTGCGTTATGGAGCCGTAGCAGCAGTGGCAGCCCAGTTTCACAGTTCGTCGATCTTTTGAGTGGCAAGACTCTGACCGAATGGGTCAACGTCAACACGGCGTCCGAAACATGGCGGATGAAAGATAACGTCCTAATCTGTTCAGGGCATCCCATCGGTGTCATGCGAAGCAAAAAACAATATGAAAACTTCTTGCTGCATATTGAGTGGATGCATATCGAACCCGGTGGAAATTCCGGCGTATTCGTGTGGAGCAGCGCCCGCCCGGACGCTAAAACCCGGCTTCCGGACGGTATTGAGGTCCAAATGCTCGAACTCGACTGGGTCAATCTAAATAAACAGAACGGTAAACCGGCGCCCATCGCCTACGTGCACGGCGAACTCTTTGGCGTCGGTGGCGTGAAGGTTGTTCCGGATAACCCGCGAGGGGAGAGAAGCAAATCGATTGAGAATCGGTGTAAGGGCCGGGGAGAGTGGAATACCTACGATGTGGTCGCTGTAGACGGCTGCATCAAACTCTCGGTCAACGGCAAATTTGTGAATGGCATCAGCCACTCTACGCAGCGGAGGGGTTATCTCTGCCTGGAATCAGAAGGAGCGGAAATTCATTTTCGCAATATCCGGATTATGGAACTGCCTCCCGGAGTGACAACGGCAAATCAGGTTGCTCCACCAATTTAGACGCTGGTTCTGCAGGCAACTCGCGAAAATCATTTGCGCTTGAACCGATCCTCCGGACCTCCCTTATCGTTCGGAGCGTAGATTTCGAACAGTAAAGCCCCGTGTTCGAGTCTAAGAGCAGATGGGTTCTCGCTCGTTTATTTTGACGTCATCGATCCTAGCCGCCATTGCATTGGTGGTGCTCTTCTGGCACCGACATAGCCAAACGACGCAGCCGCATGCACCGACCACGGCAGCGGTGGTTGGGAAGCCCAGTAAAAGAAAAGCTGGTCCGGACCGGTCCGCAACAATCATCCACGCACACAACCTCTTGCTGCGTAAGGGACCGGATTTTCGGGTTTATGTTAGATGGCTTGAAGGCCAGCTCGCGCGCACCAAGAGTGATGTAAATCCGTCATTCGATCGCCCGGAGTCATTCAATCTGGATGTGCACTCAGGCGTGATTCGCGCGAATATCGGCGATATCGGTCATTATATGAACAGCGCCCTGGCCAATGCACCGCTCAAGAATGTCACGCTTTTTGCTGACGGCGCGAATCTGAAGCTTACCGGCACGCTTCATAAGTTGATTTCGGTGCCGATCGAGGTGATTGCGGCGGTATCGGCCGAACCGGATGATCGTGTTCGCGTGCATGTATTAAAAATCAATGTGTTGAAAGTACCGATCAAGGGGCTCCTCGGAGCTCTACATTTCTCGGCATCCGATTTAGTAAAAACCAATATGGCAGGCGTGGAGATTACCGGGAATGACATCGTGCTGGACACCCAAAAGCTGTTGCCGCCGCCGCATATCCGTGGGCAATTGACAGAGGTGCGGGTCGACAGTCCCGATATTCAGGCAGTCTATGGCAATGCGGTAGAAGATGTGGAACGGGTGCAGCTGTGGCGTAATTTCTTCAGTCTCAAGGACGGCACGATCGATTTCGGAAACTTGACAATGCATCCGGTGAACATCATCATGGTCGATATTTCTACAAATCCCTGGTTTGATCTGGATCTGGTGAATTATCGTGACCAGCTTGGGAGCGGCTACACGCGCATCACGGCCGATTCGGGGCTGCAGATGTTTATCCCGGACCGCCGCGATGTGCAACCGAAGCCGGGATCACAAGACGACAGCATTCAGTGGTTTAAGCACCGGAACATTTCGCCTCCACCACAAATTGTTTCATCCGCGAGACATTGACTGAATTTTCCGGTCGTGGCCTGTGTCCGCCTGGGCGCCAGGTGACGGCAATTGATCCAGTGGTTGCGCTGAGGCATGAATAGGCTTGCCCGCGAGAGCTAGTGATCCTCGCGGCTGCAGGTGCGAAACGTCTAACTCGATGGCCTCGTGCCGCCGTAGACCACACGCGACCGGGAGCGCGAGATCCCGCTTGCTTTCCTGGTCTCTCGATCGGAGCGTCTACCGGTCCGATCGCTGATTGGCAGAAGCCCCTCGTCATCACGGCTCGCACCGCCGGTCGAGTGGGCGTGCTGGGCCTCGGTCATGCGTTTGCTTTCTCCTCTGTCTCACGCTTTCGTGCGGCTTCTTGAGGATCCGTTATTATGTCGATCCACTTCGGGTCAGGCGAGGCCTCGGCGTCGTAGTTGTCGTGCCAGTTCCACCACTTGTACGGCGGGGTCTGGGGATAACCCTTAGGCGAGTCCTCCCAAGTCTCCTGACGGCCGAGCGGTGTCAGATCGAGGTAGCTCCAGGTGGTTCCCATCGCCTCGTCGCCGCGGTTATTGATGAAGTACGTGCGGAACACGTTGTCGCCATCGCGGATGAATACATTGTGGCCGTGCCATTCATCGACACCGAAGTCGGCGTCGAAGCTGTCTGTGATTGTGTACCAAGGCATCTCCCAGCCCATCCGCTCCTTCAGGCGCGCGATGTCCGCCTGCGGCGCCCGCGAGGCGTACGCGAGCGTGGTATCGCGGGCATTCAGATGGGCCAGATGGGCGACCTGGTCGGCACCCAGCGAGCAGCCGCGGCAGGCGTGCTCGGGCCAGCCGAACACGCCAAGCTCGAAGAAGGCGCGATAGACAATCAACTGCCGACGGCCCTCGAAAAGGTCGAGCAGGCTAACCTTGCCCTGGGCACCCGCGAATTCGTACGCCTTCTCAACGGCCATCCACGGCATCTGCCGGCGTTGAGCAGCCAGGGCATCGCGGGCCCGCGTCAGGGTCTTCTCCTTGACGAGCATCTGCTGGCGCGCTGCCTCCCACTCCTGCCGAGACACGATTGGAGGTGTGCTCATTCCGTGATGTCCTTTACGGTGCATGTCTTTCGCATTGTTCCTGTCCATTTGTATCTCCTGTTCGTCCTTGCACTCTCAGCGTATTGGGGCCTGACGGAAGTGGCTCGCGACTCCTCGGTTTCCACATCTCCGATATTCTTGCGCTCATTTTCCTGCCGCGAACGACTGCTACTCCACCGGCAGTTGCGCCGAGTCCAGAAACGCCACACGTGATTAGCCATGCCACGCCACCAAAACATACTGGGCACATCGGGCAATTCTCCTTTCACCATCTCGTGCTCAAGAAGTATTCGACCGCGATGGGCTTCGATCTCGCATCGCCTTCGCATTTGTCCTTGTTGTTCGATCCGGGTAATTGTTGGTCACGAGATAAATTTAGCCCTGGAGATCGAAATGGTGGGAGTGACAACTGTGGCGGGATTCCGGCAAACCTTCGTTCTCCGGCGCGTACGATTTAAAAAACCTCGATGGCCACAGAGGCGCCGCGGTTGCTCCCTCGCTGTTTGGAAGAAGCTGCCTACGAGCAATCCGGCAGCCGGATGTAACTCACGAATTCTGGTCGGCCGGAGGAGATGTTTATGCCCGGGCTGGGTCGACGCTATCAGGATTCAAACCAAGTTCCTGGATGGCTTTTGTGGCCCCGCTCGCGTCGTAACGCCCCCAGTGCGCGAGCCGGGAGAGTGCCGCGGCAGCGATGCTGTTGGCGTCCACTTCAAAAAATCGCCTGAGGTGTTCCCGGTTGTCGCTGCGCCCGAACCCGTCCGTACCCAGAGCGGTCAGACGTCCGGGCAGCCAGGGCGCGATCTGGTCCGCCACAATCTTCATATAGTCGGTGGCAGCAATAATCGGCACGTCGAGATCGCCAAGCGATTCGAGCAGAAACGGCTTGCGTGCCGGCTCGTTGGGATGAAGACGGTTCCAGCGGTCCACGGTGAGCGCATCCCGGCGCAGCTCCGTGTAGCTGGTAATGCTCCAAACGTCCGCGCCGATACCATATTTTTCCGTGAGCAGAGTTTGCGCCTTCAGCGCTTCGTTCAGAATGGGACCACTGCCGAACAGCGTGACCTGCGCCGGACTTTTTTCGGAAGCCTTGTAGCGATACATTCCGCGAAGAATCCCTTCCTGCAGATTCGGGATATCCGGCATGGGCGGCTGGACGTAATTTTCATTGCAGACGGTCAGGTAATAGAAGTGATTCTCGTTGTTCTCGTACATGCTGCGGATGCCGTTCTGCACGATGACGGCAATTTCGTAAGCCCAGGCCGGATCGTAGCTCCTGCATGTCGGGACGACGCTTGAGAGCACATGGCTGTGACCATCATCGTGCTGGAGGCCTTCACCGAGCAAAGTGGTCCGCCCCGCGGTGCCGCCGACCATGAAGCCCTTTCCACGTGAATCGGCAAACGCCCAGACCAGATCCCCTACTCGCTGGAACCCGAACATCGAGTAGTAGATAAAGAATGGAATTGCAGGAACGCCCAAATTGGCATACGCGGTTCCGGCAGCGGTCAGCGAGGCCATCGAACCCCCTTCGGTAATCCCTTCTTCGAGTATCTGGCCGTTCTGCGCTTCCTTGTAGTACATGAGCACATCGCTGTCAACAGGGCGATAAAGCTGACCGCCCGCAGCATAGATGCCGCGTTCGCGAAACATCGATTCCATGCCGAATGTTCGCGCTTCATCTGGAATGATCGGCACAATGTACTTGCCGATATCGGGAAGCTTGATCAGAGATTTAAGTACGGAAACAAAGCCGCTGGTGGTGGAAGCTTCGCGCCCGCGAGAGCCTCCGAGAGTCTCATGAAATACCTCGAGCGGCGGAGCTTTCAGCTCGATCTTCTTCGGAGCCCGGGCAGGCAGATACCCTCCGAGAGCCTTCCGCCGCTCGTGAAGATATTGGATTTCGGGGCTGTCCTCGGCCGGGCGAAGGAACGCGATCGAGTGAATCGTCTCCTTCGGCAAGTCGAGGTTAAAGCGATTCGCCAGATAGAAAAGCTCTTCTTCGTTCAACTTTTTCTGCTGGTGGGTAATATTCTTACCTTCGCCCGCTTCCCCGAGCCCATACCCTTTCACGGTTTTGGCAAGAATAACGGTGGGCTGCCCCTTATGCTCGATGGCACGCCGGTAAGCGTTGTATACCTTTACCGGGTCGTGGCCGCCCCGGCGTAGCATTGCCAGTTCGTCGTCGCTCTTGTCTTCCACCAGCTTCAGAAGTTCTGGATATTTGCCGAAAAATTCTTTACGAACGTAGGCGCCCCCGCGGGCCTTGTAATTCTGATACTCGCCGTCAACGCACTCCTCCATGCGCTTCAGCAAGAGGCCGCTCGTGTCGCGAGCAAACAACTCATCCCAGTCACTGCCCCACAAGACCTTAATAACGTTCCAGCCAGCTCCGCGGAAGATTCCTTCCAGTTCACGAATCACACTGCTATTCCCACGAACCGGGCCATCGAGCCGCTGGAGGTTGCAGTTGACGATAAAAATCAAGTTGTCGAGCTTTTCGCGAGACGCGATATGAAGCGCGCCGGTGGACTCAGGCTCGTCCATCTCTCCATCGCCCAAAAACGCGAACACCCGCCGGTCGCTTTTCGGAATGATGTCCCGGTTTTCCAGGTATCGGAGAAACCGCGCGTTGTAGATGGCGTTGATCGGGGCGATCCCCATGGACACCGTAGGGAACTGCCAGAAATTCGGCATCAGCCAGGGGTGCGGATAGGAAGAAAGACCGGGGTGCTCACGAAGCTCATGGCGGAAGTTGAGCAGATGCTGCTCGCTCAGCCGCCCTTCGAGGAAGGCCCGGGCATACACGCCTGGCGACGCGTGCCCCTGGTAATAAACAAGATCTCCCGGCTGCCCATCGATACTGGCGCGGAAAAAGTGGTTAAATCCGACTTCACTGATGGTGGCAAGTGAAGCATACGTCGAAATATGGCCGCCGATGTTCGGATCGTATTTATTCGCTCGGACTACCATGGCAGCCGCATTCCAGCGGATCAGGCTCTTGATTCGGCGCTCGAGCGCGCGGTCGCCCGGATAGGGAAGCTCATCGTGCGCAGGAATGGTGTTGAGGTACGGCGTATTAATCTCTTGCGGGGCGGAAACACCGAATTCCCCCGCGCGGTCGAGCAGCTTCTGAAGCAAATAAGAGGCCCGGTCCGGCCCCTCTTCGTCGATTACCTGTTCGAGAGCTTCAAGCCATTCCGACGTTTCCTGCGGGTTCAGGTCCGGCTGGCGTTCTTCTTTCGTTTTGAGCATGTTCGGTTCGGTAGAAGTTGGAAGCAAATTTAACAATACTTTTTCAGCTCGAAACGCACAAGGATATGTGCGCGCGCCGTTCACGTCACCCAAAGCACAATACGAGGGCCAGGCACGGCGGGTGGCCGGGACACTGGCGGGAAAAAAGGGCTTACGTACTTAATTATCGCTTATCGCTTGCATTTCTGCCTGTCGTCAGGCAATCTAGAAGGTTTTCGGAGATCATGCATTCTCGATGAAGGTGCGCGTCCTGTATCATGACCACTGCTTTGACGGGGCAGCATCGGCGGCATTTGTTACCCGGTTCTTGAACTGTAAGTTCTATCGCGGCGCGGAGTTCGAGTACACGGGCCTGGCTCACCGTGCCGACCAGCTATTTGAGGACGGCCTCTTCGACGGAGACGCGAACGTTATTGTCGACTTCAAATATGCGACGCATCCGAACGTCACCTGGTGGTTCGATCACCATCAGAGCGCCTTCCTCAGCCCGGAAGACGCCGAGCACTTCCGCCACGATACATCCGGACGGAAATTTCTGGACCCGAGTTATCGCTCCTGTACAAAGTTTATTTCGGCTCTTGTAAAAGAGCGATACGGCTTTGACGCGCCCGATCTGGAAGATCTGATCACCTGGGCTGATATTGTCGACGGGGCGCTGTACGAGAGCGCCGAGGCAGCCGTCGAAATGAATGCCCCCGCAATGAAACTGACCCTTGTGATCGAAGGCAGTAAAGGACCGCGCTTAGTGCAAAAGATCATCCGCCTGATGCAGCGTCACACCCTCGCAGATGTTGCCGCTGACCCTGAAATCAAAGCGGAATACGATCGCCTTCATCAGACCCATTTGCGCAATATCGATCTGATCGCGAAGGCGGGATCCTGCGACGGGGGAGTGATTTACTTCGACCTGGTGGATTACGGCATCGAAGGGTATAACAAGTTCATTCCCTACTACCTGTTCCCCGACTCCGCCTACACGGTCTCGGTCTCCACCTCGAGCTTTCGCACCAAAGTATCCGTCGGATCGAATCCTTGGGTGCGCGAGCCCCTGCGGCACAACCTGGCCACCATCTGCGAACGCTACGGCGGAGGAGGTCATCCGAAGGTCGGAGCCATCAGCTTTCCAATCGGCGCCGTAGTCGAAGCCCGGAAAGCGGCTGCGGAGATCCGGGATGAGCTGAAAAACTGACACTCGAAACGAAGCCGAGATCAATCGGCAGCGGTCGGGTCACAAGCGACCTAATCCCGCCTCACCAGCTTCTCTACATGTTTGGCCAGGATGTCCGCTTCGATGTTGACGATTCCGCGGGGCGAATAGGCGTGCAGGGTTGTATGCCGGTAAGTATGCGGAATGATCGTAAACTCAACCAGATCGCCTGCGATTTCCGCTACTGTGAGGCTGATGCCGTCGACCGCGACCGAGCCTTTGCTCACGATGTAACGGGTGAGCTCGGCCGGCACTTGAATCTTGAGCCACCAGTTATCATCGCCTAGCGGCTCCAGCGACGCGATTGTGGCGGTTCCATCTACGTGTCCGAGCACAAAATGTCCGTCAAGACGGGCACCGGCTCGCAATGGCCTTTCTAAATTGACAGGCGCGCCCGGCCGCAACGCACCGAGGTTTGTCCGTCGCAGTGTCTCTGGCGCGAGCTCGGCGGCGAACCGGTCGGCGGACAACTCGACGGCAGTCACACACGCTCCATTCACGGCAATACTTGCGCCGAGCGCGGCATCGCGTAAAATGCTCGAGCAGCCGACCGTTAACCGGGCCCCCGTCTGGCGCGGCTGAAAATCCAGAACCCGGCCGAGTTCTTCCACGATTCCCGTGAACATGTATCAGCTCTTCACAAGGTATGCTTCCACCGCGAATTCGTTTTTCGAAATCGGATGAACCGTGAGCCTCTCAAGGAGCATGGCGTCCGCTCGTCGCATCCGCCCGGGGCCGCCGGCGACAGGCAAGCTCTTCAGGCCGCCAAGAATCTTAGGAGCGTAGTAAAAGAGCACCTTATCGGCAATCTGGCTATCGAGCATCGTCCAGTTCACATGGCTTCCAGCCTCGACCATGAGCGACAGATAACGATGCTGTGCAAGATAGTCGAGCACCTTACGAGGATCTGTGCGGCCGCCCGAGCCATCTGCAATCAGTACCTGAACACCGGCTTCTTCGAGCGCTTTTTTTCGCTCGGCGGGCGCAGCCGAAGTGCCGACCACCATTACATCGCCCTTTGCGCTGGCAACCATTTTCGAATTGAGCTGGATGCGCAGCTGTGAATCGAGGACAATTCGCAGCAACGGGCGGCTGCGCTCCAGTCCACTGCGGTCCGTTAACAGACAATCATCCCCCGCCACCGTGCCACGGCCCGTCAGGATAGCGTCCGAAAAATGGCGCACCTGCTGAACATCGGCGCGCGCAACCTCGCTAGTGATCCAGCCGATATTGTCTTGCGGCGCGGCGATCTTACCGTCCAGAGTAAGCGCTGCCTTTATCGTCACCAGCGGCAATCCCGTGCTCATGAAGTGGATGAAGGGCTCGTTCAGGCTCTCGGCGACAGCCGTGTGTTGATGCGATATAGACACTTCGATTCCGGCGTTACGCAGCCGCTGAAACCCTTGCCCGCTGACTTGCGGATTGGGGTCTTGCATCGCAGCGACAACGCGTTTGATGCCGGATTCAATCACCATGTCAGCACAGGGGCTCGTCCGGCCGCGATGCGAACAGGGCTCCAGCGTGACGTAAAGAGTTGCCCCACGCGCCGCTTCACGGGCTTGCTCGAGCGCAATGATCTCGGCATGCTTCACACCGGCCCAGGTGTGAAAGCCCTGACCCATAATCTCTCCGTCACGCACCAAAACGGCGCCTACCGTGGGATTTGGACTGGTGCGGCCCTGGCCCTGCCGGGCGAGCTCCAACGCGTGCTGCATGTAATCAGGCATGGGGCAAAATGCAGTTCAGTCGAATAACGACTCGACGAAGCTTTCTGGTTCGAATGGCAACAGGTCGTCGATGGTTTCGCCCACGCCCACAAACCGGATCGGCAAATTCAGCTCACGCGCGATGGCGACCACCACGCCTCCCTTTGCAGTTCCGTCCAGCTTCGTCAGAATGATGCCGGTAACGCCTGCCGATTCGGTGAACTTGCGGGCTTGCTCTAAGCCGTTTTGCCCCGTCGTGGCATCCAGCACGAGCCAAACTTCATGAGGCGATCCGGGCACGACGCGCTGGCAGGTCCGGCGCATCTTTTCGAGCTCGGCCATCAGATTCTCCTTCGTGTGAAGGCGGCCGGCCGTGTCAATAATGATGTAATCCATGCCACGAGCCTTGGCGGCCTGCAGCGCGTCGAAGGCAACCGCGCTCGGGTCTGCGCCGCTCTTCTGCCGGATGAGATCCACATGCGCGCGCTGTGCCCATACTTCGAGCTGCTCGATGGCCGCGGCGCGAAACGTGTCAGCCGCGCATAGCAGTACCTTACGGCCCTCGCCAAGAAAGCGATGCGCCAGCTTGCCGATCGTGGTCGTTTTCCCTGCCCCGTTGACACCCACCACCATCACCACCGCCGGAGGCGTGCCCACCACCCGGAGTGGCGTTTCCGAGGCCCGTAGAATTTCGAGAATCTGCTCGCGGATGAGACTCCGGACTTCCGCCGCATCACCTGCTAATCTGCGATCGATACGCTGGCGGATGCTTTCCACGATCTCCAGCACGGTGCGCACACCAAGATCAGCGGTGATGAGCGTGTATTCGAGCTCGTCAAGTACATCCGCATCGATTTCTTTCCTGCCCGAAAGCACGTCTTCCAGGCGATCCACCAGGCCCGAGCGGGTCTTTTGGATGCCGGCTTTTAAGCGATCAAGCAGATCCGGCTCGGTAGGCACCGAGCCGAAAAGCGTCTGAATGGCCATGAATTGGATAGCATGCACGGAATCAAATTTCCGCGGCGCTTAGGTTTAGTTTAGCTTCCGTGAGAAATTGCCCGGCAATTGCGCTACGTGCAACCGCGTTAAGGCCGCCGCTCCTAGCACGAGAGATGATGTTTGCTAGGGAATCCCATGAATTTGCCGGATCACACCAGAACCAAGCGTCGGCTGGCGTTCCTGTTTTCGATTCCCCTAGCCTTTAGCCTCGCGTTTTTTCTTGTCTATGTAGCCTCTGAGCATACCGACACGCAGTTACTCGATATTCAAAGCTTGTCCTCCGCCGTGAATCAGCTCCGCTCGCTCGCTACTGATGCGGAATCGGGCGAGCGAGGTTATTTGCTGATGGGAGAAGATCGGTACCTGCTGCCCCTACAGCAGGCAACCAGGGAGTTCCCCATCCAAGTGCGATCCTGCCTGAACCTGGCGGATCAGGAACCGGCCCTCCGGCCCCAGATAGAACGCCTGGCGAGCCTGGTGACCCAGAGATTTGCGCAGGCCGAAGCCGCCCTGCAGTTACAGCGCACGAGTGGGCTCCACGCCGCCCTCGAATCGGTGAGGTCGGGCCAGTCGGAGGCCACAATGGATGAAATTCGCAAAAGCGTAAGGCAGTTGTTGCGGGATCTTGATACCCAGCGCGACGCATACCTCGCGAACGAGCACAGGCTACGCAATCTCACTTTTGGATTCTTTGTGACGGGATTTCTCATCACTCTTCTCGTCACTGTCTGGTTGTACAATGCCCTGCTCGCGCATCTGTACGCTCGCGAGACAACGCAGATCGCCTTGCAAAAACTGAATGCGGAGCTCGAAGCGCGCATCGACGAACGGACACGCGAGCTGCAGGAATCGAACGAAGAACTGCAGCAGTTCGCCTACGTGGCGAGCCATGACCTGCAGGAACCGTTGCGAACCATCACCAGCTTCTCGCAACTGCTCGAAGCGAAGTACAGGGGCCGGCTCGATAATGACGCCGACGAGTTCATCGGGTATATTGTTTCGTCTTCCCGCCGGATGACGGATCTGATCAACGGGTTGCTCGCGCTGGTGCGGTTGAGGAAGACCGGACAGCCGGTGACCGCTGTCTCCTTCGAGAAGTTGCTCGAAGACGCGGAAGTCGGACTGCAAGCGGCTATCCGCGAAAGCGGCGCCCGCATTGAGCGCGGCGCATTGCCCGATCTGGTGGTTGACCAGGTGCAATTTGTGCAGGTCTTTCAGAACCTGATTTCAAACGCCATCAAATATAAGCGCGATGAGCCGCCGGTGATTCGAGTCGAGGCTCGCCGCGATTCCAGCAACTGGATCATCTCGGTGAGCGATAATGGGTCCGGATTCAAGCAGGAGTTTGCAGAGCGTATCTTCGGTTTGTTTCAAAGACTCCATCTGCGCAGCGTAGAGGGCACTGGAATGGGCCTCGCGATCGTACGCAAGATTGTGGAGCGGCATGGCGGGCGGATTTGGGCAGAATCCAAAGAGGGCGTCGGATCCACTTTCTTCTTCAGCTTGCCCGTCAGCCTGGAAAGTTCGCGCCAGCAGGCGGCCACCGTCAACGCCTGACCAGCAGGTTCCGCCTCATAAACTGCGCGAGCGTTTCATACTGATCGGTGGCAATCAGATTCACTCCCGCTTCGAGCGCGGCCTTCCACCGCAGCCGAACAGCCTCGGTTGAACCGAAATTATAGTCGCGCCCCCACCCTTGATCCGCCTCCGGGGCAAAACCATCCAGCGTGTAAAAGCGAATGCAATAGCCACGTCCGTGGGCGTAGTTCACCAGGGAACGCAGGCGCGCGTCGTCGGCATCGGTCCAGAGCCCTGCGCTCGCTTCCCCACCCTCCTCGACCACGTACCACGAATTATTCCACCAGCGCCGGTAATTGGTTGGCCTTTCGCTCAACAGCTTGTCCGGCGGAAGGGTGGCAAGCAGATGATTCTTTTCGGTCTCGTTGTTCGCCGCAACCGGATTGGTGTGAGCCGAGCCGAACAAGCGTAAACGTGCCCCCTCGGCCAAGTCCGTGAAGAATACGCGTTCCTGCGCGTCCGAATCCTCCGTGAGAACAAGTAGCGGCTTGCGGTCGTATGGCTGAAGTTCGTGCGCATTCCCGGTTTTGCGCGCGGTCGTGATCCAGGACTCATATTCGCCCAGCAACGCCCATACAGCGCGCAGCAGCGGCAGTTGATTATCTTTGAAGTCGAAATGCAAAACAATCAGGGGCCACTTCTCGCGATGGTTCTCCTGGAGAGCTTTCTCCATAACCGGGCGGACGCGCTCGAAGAAGTAATGCCGCAGCGTAGGTTCCGCGCCTGTCGGGTGCGGCGTGTGACTCACCACAACGCGCCCTCTGTTCGTGGCCGGATCGACGTACCAGGCCAGATCCTGCTCAATAGCAACGGGAAAACCCGTACTAAGCGCCCGCTCTATGCGATCCGCCCAGCGGCCCTGATAGGGATAGCAGTTGTGAGCATCCAGCACAGGCCAATTGCCGTTTAACAATTCCAAATGTTGGGCTTGCGCCCATAAGCCATTCGCAAAAATCGTCAGAATGAAAAAAAATCGAATTGTCTTTGACACCATGAAGAAGTTATCCTAGCGTTCCCATGGCAGCCTCCATAAAGGACATCGCTCGCATCGCGGGCGTTTCGCACTCCACCGTCTCTCGCGCGCTCAGGGATAACCCGCTGATTCCATCGGACACTGCCCAGCGGATTAAAAAAATCGCCGACCAGTTAGGCTACCGTGCCAGCGCCGTTGCGCGCAGCCTCGTCACGCGCAAGACGGAAGCGATCGGCATCGTGGTGACCAGCATCGCCGATCCATTCAATGGAGAAGTCGTGGCCGGCATCGAAGAGGTGGCAAACACGCACGGGTATTCCGTCATCCTTGCGAATTCCCAGGCCGATCCGCAGCGCGAAATGGCGGTCGCCCGCTCATTCCACGAGCGGCGCGTAGACGGAATCGTGGTTGCTTCGTCCCGCGTTGGCGCCCTGTACCTGCCCGCTCTTTCACAGATGGAAGTGCCCGTTGTCCTGCTCAACAACCAGCACCCAAGCGAGTTCGTGCATTCGGTGAGCATCGACAATATCGATGGCGCTCGGCAGGCAGCACGCCACCTCCTCGAGCTGGGGCACACGCGGATCGCCTATATCGGCGATCAGTCGGGTCTCGAGTCGGATGCGGAAAGGCTGCGCGGTTTGACCGATGAGGTGACACGAGCCGGTTTGCGCATTCGGCCCGAATTTGTCGCGCGAGGAGATGGCAAACCGGAAGCCGCGAGCCGCAGAGCTCTTGAGCTCCTCGCCTTAAAGCCGAGGCCCACTGCCATCTTTTGCTATAACGACATGTCGGCCCTCGGTGTACTGAAGGCAGCCTATGACCGGAATCTGCGCGTGCCGGAAGAGTTATCCATCAGCGGATTCGATGATCTCTTCTTCGCCGCCATGCTCCAACCGGCACTTACCACTGTTCGACAGCCCATGCGCGAACTGGGACGGCGTGCCATGGAACTCCTGATCGATCTGCTGAACGGGCTAGAGCCGGAAAAAACGCAGCTCATCAAAGGCGAGCTCGTCGTGCGTCAATCGACGGCGAAGCCTCCGGTTACCAATCGATCTGATCCGGAAAGAATTCGGAAACCAAGTCTTCGTAATACGGCTTGATCTCTTTCCAGTCCGGTCGCTCGCGGCCTTTCGAATAAAGATCATATGGGTTGAACGCCCGAACCCATTCGAACATCTGCTTGTCGTACTCCGTCATGAGATGACGATAGGCGCCATGCCGGTGTGCCGCGTAAAACGAGTGATAGCGCAGCATGTACTGGGCCGGCTCCGGAAGATACTTCTTCGTCACTATATAGATGTACTCGTCGTGTCCCCAGGACAGGTGCACGTTGTCCAGGCCACAGTTGGGTTTGTAGATCCCGAATTTCGTCTGATACGCGGGAACGTGGCTGTCCGGGTTCGCCGCGAAGAACTCTGGAAAAACAATTTGATCGGAATACGCGCAGCCCACCGGAAACGTATCGCCGACCACGGCCCATTGCGGCTCGCCGTAGAGGCATAGCACCTTTCCGAGATCGTGAACCATGCCCGCGAGCACAAACCATCGCGGATGGCCGTCCTTGCGTATCGCTTCGGAGGTTTGCAGCAGATGTTCGATCTGCGTCAGGTCGGTATCCGGGTCGCTGTCGTCCACGAGTGTGTTGAGATACTCAGCCATCTCCCAGATGCTCTTCTTCCCACGCGAAAGGCTGCCATACTCGGCCTTCTTTTTCAGCACGAAATTAAGCGTCTGATAGGCATGATTTTGCCGGTAGAATTCCGTGACCGTTGGATTCGCGTCCGCGGCATAGTTGCGAAATTGATCCTCCGACTTTCCAGGCTGGTAACGGGCGGCGACAAAATCGTCCCATTCATCGAGCTCCTTCAAAGGAGCGTTATTCAAGACTGCGGCTTCCATATTCTCTCTATATTCCATTATGCACACGTGTGCATAGGGATGCAAACCCGATTTTTCTCAAAACGTATCTGCCTGTTGACAGTTCTTTGCATTGATGCTAATTTCTTAGCAAGGTGCTATTTTCTAAGCAGCCGCTCAGTCGCCGGGAACGAGAGATGATGGACATTCTTTACCGCCTCGGCCAGGCCACTGCGGCCGAGATCCACGCGGGGTTGTCGGACCCGCCAAGTTATTCGGCTGTGCGCGGCCTACTGCGCGTGCTCGAAGAAAAAGGGCATGTGCGCCACCGCGAGAAGAATCTTCGATATGTCTACCTTCCGGTGGTGCCCCGCGAAAAAGCGAGCCGCTCGGCGGTCGCGCATCTCCTTGATACATTCTTTGACGGGTCGGCCGAGCAGGCAGTCGCCACCCTGCTGGATGTTTCCGCCCAGCGGCTGTCGGACGACGATTTCGAGCGTCTCTCAGCCCTCATCGAAAAGGCCAGAAAGGAAGGCCGCTGATGACCTGGATTTTCTGGGGAGAATTGTTCATCCGCTCGGCTCTGCTGCTGGCGGCGATCGAGGGTGTGCGCAAGTTATCGAAATCGTTACCGGCTACATACCGTCATTCGATCGTCCTGGCCGGCTTCGCTCTGCTCGCGGCGTTGCCCGTCTTATCGGTGGTACTTCCTCCCATTCATCTGGCGGCCTTTTTCAGCGGTGCAAGCCACGCGAGCGTGACCGTAAGCACCGAAACGCAGGTTGCCCGTCAGGCGGCGGCCGGGCGCGGCCATGTGCCCGCTGCGAGCCTGCCTGTGCTCTTTTGGATTGCGGGAACGATTCTGGCTCTCGTGCCCCTGATTGCCGGCCGTCTCTTGCTGCTGCGCGCGATGCGTAGCGCTAGCCGTTTGCGAGATGACGCCTGGGTAGCCCTGGCGGACGAACTAGCAACAAGGCTTGGCATGCGTCCGCCGCGCTTGCTGATCCTGCGGGGCAGCCTTACGCCGCTGGCCTTCGGGCTCTTTCGTCCCACCATCGTCCTGCCGCCCGAGTGCTTGCAGTGGACAGACATCCGAAGGCGCATCGTGCTTGTGCATGAGCTCACACACATACGCCGTATCGACGTTGCCTGGCAGCTCTTCGCGGCGGTTGTCTGCGCGGTGTGGTGGTTTCAGCCGCTCGCCTGGATGGCTCGTCGCCGCTTGCGGCAGGAAAGCGAGCACGCTTGCGACGCGCAGGTCCTCGCCGCGGGTATCCGACCGTCGGACTACGCTACACAACTGGTTGAGATCGCTCGTGGCAGTGGGTTTGGCCGGCTGGCGCCGGCCGCGCTCTGTATGGCTCGAAAGGACGAATTGGAGCCCCGCCTCGTTCGCATTCTGGCGACGCGCGTCGAAAGCTTTTCAATTCGTCGACTGATGATCCCGACTGTTCTGATAGCTGCCGTGGCCGCGACTGCTCCGGCGGTCACCCTTCGCAAAAATGAGTCTCACAGAGGAGGTTCCATGAGGAAAACATTTCTGTCCAGCCTGTTGACGTCTGCGACGCTTTCGGCCGCGACCATTTCAGGTTCACTGTTCGATCCCACGGGAGTAGCGGTTCCTGATGCCAAACTCGTCTTGCACAGCGCGGAGACTTCCGCGGATCTCGAAGGAACCTCCGGCCCGGATGGAAAGTTCTCGTTTGGTGATCTTGGCGCCGGGCAATACATCCTGCGGGTCGAAAAGCCCGGTTTCACAGATCTGCTCCGCGAATTCACGGTGAAAGCCGATTCGACCATAGAGCGAGGTCTGGTCCTGCAAGTCAGCGGCCGGGACGAGCCACAGGCCAATCGCGACGCTTCCGCGCGGCTCGCGCAGCCCTTCGCACCGGAACGGATCCGTGTGAAAGGCGATGTCGCGCAGGCGAACCTCATTCGGAAAGTTCAGCCGGTTTATCCCGCACCGGCCAAGGCGGCCCACGTGCAAGGCACTGTTCTGCTCAAAATGATCATCCTGAAGGATGGAACGCCGGGCGAGATTACGGTTGCCTCATCACCCAGCCATGATCTCTCCGAAGCCTCGCTCGACGCTGTGCGCCAGTGGCGTTATCGGCCGACCTTGCTCAACGGGGAGCCCATAGAAGTCCTGACGGATGTGACAGTCAATTTCACTTTGTCGCAATAGGGGGGAGGCGGATGGGCTGGAAGCACGCCATAATGCTTGGGCGAAGCGTGCCCGAGCTCATGGCGACAGGCAACTCGATCTCCTTTTTCATCCAACCAGCGCTATAATACGACCACTATGCCTAGCGGTCGGAGTATAGCCGGTGCTGTCTAAGCCGAATTCCGCGCAGACTGCCCTTGATTTGTTGGTCTTGACCGTCCTCGATAAACGAGGACCTCTACACGGTTACGGAATCGCGACCTCCATCGAAGAGCTCTCCGAAGAAGCACTGCGCGTCGAGGAGGGTTCCCTTTACCCGGCCTTGCACCGCATGGAAGAACTCGGCTGGATCTCTGCCGAATGGAAAATGAGCGACACCAAACGGCGTGCGCGTTTTTATCGGATCACCAAGGCGGGATGTAAGCAACTAACGGCCGAATCCGAGCGCTGGACGAGCTTTTCAGCCGGCGTTTCGCGAGTGTTGCGCCATGCCTAGAAGCCAACTGTTTGAGGAATGCCCATGTCCTGGTTTTCGCGCTTAAGAAATGCCCTCAGTCCAGGCCGCTTAGATGAAGATCTTGCCGACGAGATCGCAGATCATCTGGCGCGTCGCGCCACCGGTCTAAACGAACGGGGTCTCTCGACGGATGATGCTGAGCGTCAGGCGCGCCTCCGGTTCGGTAATGCCACCCGGCTAAAGGAAGAGAGCCGGGATTGGCGCCTCTGGACCGCGCTCGAGGACGCACTCCAGGATGCGCGCTATGCCTGCCGCGGCATGAGCAAGAATCCAGCTTTTGCCGCCACTACGGTGCTGTCGCTTGCTCTCGCCATCGGAGCCAACACTGCGGTCTATTCAATCGTGGATGCGGCAATTCTCCGGCCCCTCCCGGTGCGCGCGCCGGATCGGCTGTTTATGCTGTCGTGGCCGGATATTGCGGACCCTGGCAGTCCGGCGGGACCAGAACGGGATTCGTTCAGCTATCCGGAGTTCCTGCAATTCATCGCTGCCACACATGACACAGCGCGCCTGGCGCTCTTCAGTTCGCCGGCAGTAGCAGAGGTACACATCGCGAACCCAAACGCACCAATTGAAAAAGTCGACCAGGCTTTTATCTCAGGACAAGCCTTCGATATGCTAGGCATCCACCCCGCGCTGGGGCGCCTCTTCTCGGCAGATGAAGATCGGCTGCCTCCCGGTCCCGGCTTTGCTGTGCTGAGCTACGATTACTGGCATCGCCGGTTCGGCGCCGATCCCAAAGTAATTGGCCGCGAGGTCGTTCTCAATGGACGGACGTGCCAGATCGTCGGTGTCGCACGGCAGGGATTCTTCGGAGTAGAGCCCGGCAAGTTTGTCGACGTTTGGCTGCCCGCCGTTCAATATGAATCGCGAGCACTCACTGATGCCGGCTGGCACTGGTTCCAGATCCTCGGCCGATTCGCGCCGGGCATTTCGCCACGGGAAATACAAGCCCGCCTCCAACCGGCATTTCACATTTTTCGGGCGCAATCGGTTCGGCAAATGCCGACCATGCCACCTGCCATTCAAAAACAGTTTCTTGCAAGTCAAATTCGAGTGAATTCCGCGCCAAACGGCGTTTCTCAATTTCGCAAGACATTTTCCCGGCCCTTGTGGATCGTTTTCGGCGTAGCCGCCGTTATCTTGTTTATCGCCTGCGCCAATGTAGCCAGCCTGCTGCTTGCGCGAGCCACGGCTCGTGCGACCGAAATGGCCATGCGAGTCTCGTTAGGCGCGGCCCGCATGCGCCTCGTACGGCAATTGTTGACCGAAGGTCTGATGCTTTCTCTTGTAGCCGGAATCCTGGGTTGGCTGCTGGCCCTCGTCATAGCCCCTGCGCTGGTTCACGTGCTTTCAAGGCCCGATGATCCTATCCAATTCGCCTTGGCTCTGAACACCCGTGTGTTGTTTTTCTGCGTCGCAATCTCTACTCTGGCGGCGCTGCTCTTCGGCCTGGCTCCTGCTTGGCAAGCCTCCGGCCAACAGCCGATGAACTCTCTGCGAGCTTCCACAGGTCAGGCAGGCAAACTCCGGCTCGGAAAGTTCTTCGTCAGCATTCAAGTAGCATGCGCATTCTGCCTGGTTCTGGTCGGCGCTGCCTTTCTGTTCAGCCTGTTCCGTCTGTTCCGTGTGAATCCCGGTTTCGACGCTCGCAATGTAGCGGTGCTGAACATTACTACGGACAACGAGAGAACCGACGATCCGGTCGCGTCAAGCGAAAGCGGTCGCGCCCAAGAACAACGCCTCCGCCAGGCAATGCTTCAGATCCAAAGGCAGGTGGCCAGTCAACCCGGCATTCACGCTGCGGCACTTG
>DATBHS010000029.1:0-39293 GCA_036557345.1 Bryobacteraceae bacterium | reverse complement strand
CGATGGATGGCGTCAAGTCTCCCGATCCGGCCCCCGTCACCGGCAATTCAAGCATCCAACCAAGCCGGGCTGCATCACGGTGGCTGGCAAGCCGGGAGCCGAGCCGCCCACGGGAACGGTGAAAAGCATTATCAGGCAGGCTCAAATCGAACAGGAGTGAACAGATGCAATACACGGTGATCCTCGAAAAAGAGCCGCAGTCGGACTGGGGCGCCTATGTGCCCGATCTGCCCGGCTGCGTCGCCGTCGGTGGAACGCGCGAGGAAGCGGAGCGCCTGATTCGCGAAGGAATCGAGTTCCACCTGGAAGGCCTTCGCGAAAATGGAAAACCGGTCCCGGAACCCACTTCCATAGCCATTACCGTCGACGTCGCAGACTGATCTCAGACCCGTGAAAACAACCCTTTTCATCCACACCCAGCGCGGCGGTTTGCTAACCGTCGTAGGGGCTTAAACCTCTATCGGGGGTTCGAATCTCCCCCTCTCCGCCAGGTGCACCGCCCTTAAAGCACTATGGAGTACACTCCGGTTTTGAAGAACGGTCTCGACGAGCAACTTTACCGACGTTCAGGTGAAGGATATGGACGGGCGGGTCATCGGCACAGTCCTCCCGCATTCCTCCTTTGGAGCGCCCGACTGCTCCGGCTGCCTGAACGGGATCACTCGTGGAGAGCAGGCCGACATAGTGTGCAACGAATGCGGCTTAAGTGGTTCGCACGGTTCCCGCCTCTGAGCTGCGGAAGACGCTCGATGAAATGGAGCTGAGCCTCGATATGGCGAGCGCGGTTTGTCCGCATTGCGGGGCGGTGCACCTGACGCCGGGGTTTTCGGAACTGTTCGTCTTTGTGTGCGATCAGTGCGGCGCAGCCGTCAAGCTTGACAGAGCAACAGGGCGAGTGAACTGGAGAATGCGTCGTAAGCGGCTGCTTCTGAACGCAATTCTTGGCTTTGCCGCCGCAACTGGACAGACCGTTCACACTCTTGTCGGAGGTCGGCACTCAATTTGGCAAACTCGGCCAAGGTCTCTTGAACGGCGGGCCGCGGAGTTAGGTCCATTTTTTTCCACTACACTGGAATGCACTTACGTAGACAAAAGGGCGGCTTGCGTCTGACCGGGGAAAGTGACTGTTTACGGTGCGGGCCGCCTCGGGTTTCGGGATGTCCTGGATTCAGCGGAACTTCATTCTTTCGTGGCACGCTCCCCAATGGGCTTGCACATGACCGAGCCGGATCACGTATTTCGGCTTCATTTCCATCTAAAGGGACTGAAGTCATCGTGGCAGATCATCATCTCGGTGGTTCCACATGCTGACCAGGCCATCCAGGTGCTGCAATCGGTGATGCCCGGTGCGCTGATCACGGAAGCCGAAGATCTCGGACTTCGTTCTGCGTTCAGCGATGAGGCTTTCGCTCGGCTGGTCGCTGAAGCCAAAGCGCATCGTAATAGGAACTAGATGATTTGCTAACGAGATTGTGGTTAGCGGTGAGCACAGTGTGGTTCCTCGGAGCATGCGGAGTGGCGCATTGGAACAAGTTCACGCCGCAAAGCGCGCAGGCAGTTGCTTGGTTCGCTTGACACCGTTTCTTTTGGGCTTGGTGGTGTGGTTGATATGGCGCTATTTGCGGGTTGGCCCTCACCGGAGGAGGTAACAGAGGAACTCTGACTCCGATGGGATCATGAAATTACGGCTGCGCGTTAGTGACTCCGCAGCCTGCCGGGGAGTGGCGATCCTCCGAGGCCGCTTCCCGGCCTTACACAATTATCGAGCAGTTATGACTGTGGGTGTATGAATGATCAAGGTCACACCAAGCGACCTTCGAGGACAACTCTGAAACTACGCGAGTGGCATCTTCCGCAGACGTGCCGCTCCCGTCTTCGCGGAACGGACGGTCGCTTGTTTGACGCGTGACAACTGCGCCCTTGTACCAAAGATCCAGGCGCGTAGACCCGGCGCATGCCATCTGCAGCCAATGCCGTGCGAAGGCCACGCGATCAGGTAAATGATATATGGACGAGCAGATCATCGGCACTACGCTGCCCATTCTTCCTTCGGCGACCGGACTGCTGCGGCTGCCTGAATGGCATCATTCGCGGAGAGCGGGCCACATTGTGGGCAATGAATGCTGGGCTGTGGTCCGCACCGTGGCGGCTGCCGAGCTTGAGCAGGCAATCCATGAGATGGAGCTCAGCCTCGATGTGGCAACTGCCAAATGCCCGCATTCCGGAGCAGTACACCTGGCGCCGGGTTTCTCGGAACTGTTCGCCTTTGTGTGCGACCGGTGCGGCGAAGCCGTACAATTTGCCCAGAATCGTGGGACGTAGCAGCGCTTGGTGTGACGGTAGGCGGTGCGTCGGGGATCAACGACAAAGGTCAGATCGTGGCGAATGGCGGCTATCATGCGTATCTGCTGACGCCGGTAGCAGTAAAGCAGGGCTCGATAGATCAATGCTTGCCTTGCGAACGGGTCGCCGGGTCGGTCGGCTTGAATCGCTGCGCTCTCTCATAGTTCCTCTGGTTACGCGCTTGGCGCCAGACCGGCCGCCCGGGCTTGCTTTACCAGAGCACTCAGGCGCGAGACCTCGGCCTCGGCCGCGCGTTTGCCGAGCCGGGTGATGCGGTAGTAGCGGCGGCGCTCGTCTGTACTCGAAGGGTCGGGACTTTCCGAAAGCTCCTCGATCAGGCCCTGTTCAAGCATTCTCCGAATCGCACTATAGAGTGTCCCGGGGCTGAGCTTCACTTTGCCGCCGGTTCGCGCGGCGACATCCTGCATGATGGAATATCCGTGGCGATCGCGATCGGCCAGCGCGATCAGAATGTGGAAGACCGCGCTCGGGAGCGGAGAATCGGTTTGATCGTGCATTTGACTATACCGAGTGTTATTATATCCGCAACCGTTATAATTGGTGGACGTCTGAGCTTCCGGTCGGTTAGCTCGATCGGATGAAATTTTCGGAAGGCCCAACCAGCGCTCGCGGGTGCATGCCACTTTTGGCCCTCGGTGTGACTGCTCAACTCCAGGCCGTTAATCTTCGGCAACTCAGGAGTAAACCCAAGTTGACCAGAAGTCGCCTATGGTGAGATTGATCCCGACCTGACCTGTTGTGGTTTTGAAACACGGTTCCCGGAAACGGACGTTCGCCCTTTGAGATGTCATGTTGTATGCCCATTCCGGAGCAGCCCAAAAATGCTTGCGCCACACAATGATCGTTTCTAAATTGGGTAGCACCTGACGCCAGCGATTTACCTACTTCGTTACATGAGTGCCAAAATGCATTCATTACTTCTAGTCCTGCAGTTCTGCTCTTCAAGAGAGATGCAGCACATTAGCGGCGGCAGCGGAACAAAATCAGAGGCGCAAGTAGCAACAGTCGATAATGGCGATGCTTACATTTCGTCCTCTTTTCAGCACCTCTCCATCGGGCTTAGCTTCAGTGCAATTCCCGCGCTCGGCAGCTTCGCTCGCCAGTTCGAGCCCTAGCGGGTTTCGGTTTCCCACCAGATTGCCGGCTGCGCCGTTTGAAACAGCACAAACAATCTGAGTGGGAGCCCTCCGAAAAACAGGCTCGCTTGCCTTGAGAGCGGCCCCCTTCGCTCCGGGTCGCCTCGATGGATCGGGGCACGAAAGGAAGACAAACACATGTTTTGCAAAAATCACATCACTCTCATTGGTTTTCTCGGCCAAAAGGCTGAGACACGATATACTCCCAACGGTACCACCTACACTCGTTTTTCCATCGCGACCAGCATGAGCTGGAAAGTGAAGGAAGCCGGCGAATACAACACACGAACGGAGTGGCACCGAGTCATCAGCTGGAACAAGCTGGGCCAGTGGGCCGCCAGTTTGCAGAAAGGTGCGCAGGTTGAAGTGGAGGGCGAACTGCGGTATCGCGAATTCACTCCCGCGGACTCGGATCACAGCGTACGTGTTGCCGAAATCTACGCTAGCTCGATTCTGGCTCTAGATCGCACGGAGAAGCAGCCATCTCCCGACACGAATTCAGAATTAGTTGACGAACCCACTGAATGAGGGGACCAGCCGGGCATCTGACCTTAAAGTCGATGCCCGGCCTTTGATGCCGCCCCTACGGTGTAGCTACTCCGTCCTCCTTAGGATTCTGCGAAAATCGCCTCTCTCCAGCTTGGCAGTGAGAATGGCAAGGACTCGCTCCGCGATGGCACTTGCAATTTTGTCCACGTCAGTATCGCCGACTTCGTGCTTCTGAGTTGATACTGCCTCAGGATGTGATCCCACGGCCGCATCGTAGGTTCGTTCGCCCAGCTGCCTTTTCAGATCGGCGAGGAGGGCATCCACTTCAGAATCGGTCTCACTCAGTGAGTCGATCCGTTGAATTCCATAACAGACCGTGGAGTGATCTCTGCCGCCGTAGAATCGACCAATGACTGTAGTGCTCCAGCGTCCTACACGCGCTGCCAGATACATGGCCACCTGACGATTGAAACAAGCAGGTTGCGAGTTGCCCAAGCCGCGAGTGGAGCCGAGGCGTGAGGAAACGAGGGCATCGATCTCGGCCAACGGTATCCGCCGGCCAGATGAGGATGGAGGGACAAAGGATGGAGATGCCATTAGGCGCTCCTAGCGGTCAATGCCGCGGCCGGTCGAATCAGCAAACTTTGGCCATCAGCCGAGATCCGGGCCGGGCACTCCGGCCACATACTTCTGACAATCCGCAGCCATTCCTGCAGCTTCTCCCGGAACTTGCGCGGACGTGCATACTCTACATTTCCAAGCTGCGTCGCTAAGCCTAATCCGCCGTGTAGCGGAATGGTCTCCTCGCCCCTGGCGGAAAAGCAACGATAGGACAGCCACATGAACAAGTCCAGAACCGCCGGGGACGCTGAAAGCACGCGTACTGCTTCCAAATCAGTCGGAATCGGGTGCTCGGAAACTTCCCGATAGAATTCGTCGCTCAGAGCGATGACGTTCTCGAACTCCTCAGAGAGCACAGGCTGATCAGCTCCCCGGTTGTACCAGATTTGCGCCTCGCGCAAGAAGTTGAACCGCGAGCGCTGAATCAGTTGCGCACTTGAGCCAGTCTTATCCGTGCCAAAGAAGATGGTCGCGCCGAATATCCGCTCAAAAGCCCCGACGAGACGCCGGTATTCTTTGCCACCCTTGTGCATGCCGAAAATTTCGAGCATCTCCGCAGCACTTCGGAAGCGGATGACGGGACTTTTCTGCTGAACGGCCAACGTCGCCAGGAAAATTGGAACAATGCGATCCTGACCGAAAGGAACGCCGTAATCGGGATGTCCGGTTATCTGAAGAAGGAACTGGCCGTTTCGACGTTGATAGAGCAACTGGTCAGGCGGAAGCCGCCGGACTGGAAGCCCACACAGCACGAACGGCCGAGAGCAGAAACAAAGCGACTGAGCAGCTTGCTCCCGCTTGATCCTGACGAGCTCAACTCCTTTCGCCTTTTCGAGGGTTCGTTTGGAAACGATTAGTTCCGCGTGGTGCCGCTGAAGAAACGACCCGACTTTTTCGAGCGAGCTGTTCTGTGTTGCGCCCGAGCGCATCTCGGGCGATCGTAATTTGTACAATCCTCACCTCGTTCTACGCCGCTCGTGTTGCGGCGGCAGGCTGAAGTGAGGGACCGGTTCAGTTGGCCGGATTAAGACTCGCCACGCGCGTTACTACGATTACTACCTTAAGCGTGATGCAGCCGTAACGTATTGAAACTGAATGGCCGTTTCTGCCAAAACTCGCCGCCGTTGACGCGTAAGTCTATAATTTGCAACGGACAACTATATTGCCAAGGTTGATGTCGCGGGTTCGAATCCCGTCTCCCGCTCCAAAGAAGCCATTGTCCGACCTGAGACATGGGTGACAGATTGTTCCTATGCGGCCGTTCTGTCGCGGATTCCCGGGTCGAATGCGTTCGATGCTGATACCCAACCGCAACCACCAGACCGAGAGGCGGGAAAGATTGAACAGACCGTTGGGGGAAGCGAACGGAAGGCCATTGTCGGAACGAATCGCTTGCGGTAAACGGCGCTCTTTGAATAGACGCTCAAAGGCGGTGAAAGCGAACTGCTCCTGATTCGATTCCATCGCTTCACACAAGAGGAGAAAACGGGAGGCATGATCGGTGAGGGGTAACAATAACGCTGGTTGCCGAATTTGAACTCGCCCTTGTAATTGGTGCACCACAGCTCATTCGGAGCGAGGCCGGCAGACAGCGGTGTACCTTCCGCGTGGGTTCGGGAGCGCTTCATGCGCGTCACCAGCCCGTGCCGATCCAGATGGCGTGGATGGTGCTGCGGGCCTCAGGCCTTTTTTGAGAGCACCTCCTGCAAGATATGTTTGTCGAGCGTCAGGTCTGCGACCAGCGTCTTCAGTTTACGGTTCTCTTCCCGTAACTGCCGCAGCTCCCGCAGCTCGGTCAAACCCAAGCCGGCAAAGCGCCGTTTCCAGCTATAAAACGCCTGCTGTGAAACCCCTAATTCCCGGCAAATGTCGCTGACCTTCTGGCCAGCCTCTGCCCGTCGTAACGCGGTCATGATTTGCTCGTCGGTGTGAGCCTTTCTGGGCATGTTCTCCCTCCTCGTGGCTTCCGTCCAGAGGACCACATCCGAGCACCGGATTCAACTTACCGGCTGTCTCATTTTCGGGTTTTGGGTCACGCCAAACTTTCCAACTGACGCTACGAAAATTATCAGTCCGCACAACAGCCATCCGCGCTGCGTATCAAGCAAACCGATTTGCGTCCGCAATCCGGTGGAAGCAAAAAAGACGGGCAGAAGAAATACGATGATGAAATCTTCTAGCTTCCCAGCAACATCGCGGGCAAGAAAGCTCCTTGGCGGAATGAGCGCGCCAATAGCAACAGCACCGAAGATTGCGTGGATGCCGATTGTTTCCGTCACCAGGGAAGACGCGAGGATTGTCACAAGCAAAAGGGCGAGCGCGGTCTGACTTACGCGCTTTCTTTTCTCGATCCAGTCACTTAGCCGGGCTACCAAAGGCCGCCCAAACAGAATCAACGAGCCACATAGACAGCCGCTAGTACCAAGGTTTTCAAGGCACTCGCCGAATGCGTTTGGCTGATCGCTACGATTGCAGCTAGCATACACCAGGCGGAAATATCATTCACAGCCGCAGGCTAGCGCTATGCGACCGAGGCCAGTCTTCTGCAGTCCGCTATCGGTCAGAATCCGAGCGAGGCCGGGGAAGGCTGTTACGGCCATTGACACGTAAGCGGCCGTTGCCGCGATTCGTAAGGCCAGATAGGCGAGGAGCGCTCGGCCGGTAATTGGCCTATGATCACCAGATTCGCCCAACATTCCCACATTGTCCTGCAAGGCGGAATGAGCGCCGCAGATCGCATGCACGTCTTCCTCCCAAAAACACCTTTCTTCAACCGACAACGGCCGTAGTTCTTGACAACGCGGCGGGACCCTCGCGACCTTTCTTACTGACCCGCGGGAAGCGTCGCACTGCGAGCCGCGAAAACTTCGAATGAAAGAATGAAATGGGCCAAGGCAAAAAAGTGGTTTTGTAGCGGCAAGAATGGAAGCGGAGCTGCCAAACACGCATGGTGGATGAGGGCAATCGAGTTTCCGGGCCAAAGGGGACAACGTGAACTTTTTCGACATCGCACAAAGGCTTTCTGATTCTCTAGATCTGGTCCACGCGCCGGTTTCAATCGCATTCACGGATTCGATCCCGGCTGGCGTCGATTGTCACAATGATCGTGTTCCAGCCGGGTGCAGCTTCTGGAAGGATGGCGCTGTTCGTACATTCGCGACTTCGGCCGATGATCATGCGTCGTGTGCGATCGGTATGTATACTCACAATCTGGAACGATCCGCAGTTCACCAGGCAGAGCTTGCCGACGCACTTGCGATCTTCCGTGACCTCGGCTACGTGAATGAAGCTGACCTGCCCCTAATTCCAGTCTTGCAAGCTCAACCTGCGCATGTCATATATGGCCCGCTGTCGAAAACTCAACTTCGGCCCGCGGTCGTCCTCCTTTTTGTGAACGCACAACAAGCCTTGATTGCAACCGAAGCCGCGCAGCAGATAGAAGAGCGAATCCTGCCAGCAATGGGCAGGCCCGCTTGTGCGGTAATTCCCCTCGTAGCCAACACTGGTAGGGCAGCAATCAGTTTTGGCTGTTGCGGCGCACGAGCTTATCTTGAAACTCTTACACCGGATCTTTCTATCTTTGCTATTCCCGGCAGCAAACTGGACCTCTATGCAGAACGGATCCAAAGTCTTGCCCGATCGAACGCGACACTGAGCAAATTTCATCAACTGAGACGTAGTCAAATCGAGGCAGGTCTTGTACCGACCGTAAAGGAATCTTTGGCTGCGCTGAAAAGAGAGTGATGCTTTCCGACGTCTAAGACTCCGGATCCCGATGGATGTATCCATTTCGAGCGGTACCTTCACCGAACTTACGATGCGCGTCTTCGGACATAGGATGAACGCCGGTTGCATCAATCCAACGATTGTAGAAGTTGAATAACGCACAAATCGTAATTGCGTCGTAAATAGCCGAATCATCCCATCCGGCGGCATGCAATCGTGCAATATCGTCCCCACAGATGTTCGGCGAATTATGATTGACCTTCTCGACAAAGCGCAAAAGCGCCTTTTCCTTCTCCGGCAGAGCCGACGATTCCAGATCCTGCAAGACACCGTCTACCAACTGCCCGTCTTGGAGTAGCTGCGCCGCAACTGCGGCATGATACTTCATTCAAAACAGACAATGATTTCGGGCCGAGGTATAGGCAGCGATCAACTCGCGAAACCCTTCGCTCAATACCGATTGTTCTCGCATCACTTGCCGTGTAAAGCGTGTCAGATGTTGAGTAGCATGCGGGTGGTAAGCGAACAGATGAAGGATCTGAGGGTATTCTGAATTGGCGTTTTGCATTTGCCGAATCACGTCGGCCTGGGCGCTTCGCTTTGGGTTCTTCTCCACATCGGCGAGAAACATCGGTTTCATATTCGGGTGCATGGTGGGCTACAAGAGTTCTAACGAAATGCGACCGGGTCTCGTTTTAAATTTAGATATCCGTCTCGCGCAACAACGCCGCCTCGGGAACGATAAAAGTCTGGATTATCGGGTTGCCAGGTAGCCAAGCCATCTACGTAACGATTAAACATGGAGAATGCTGCGGCGATCAAGACTGCGTCGTGAATCTCTAAGTCGCTGGCGTCCTGCTGCCGCGCATTCTGGATGTCGGAGAGATCCACCTCTTTTCCACTATGCCAAACTTTTTCGGCGATTCTTAACAATGATTTCAGCTTGGCGGAGATGTCCGCTGCCTGGTAGTTTGCTTTCACGGCGCGAACTAGGTCTTCATCGATGCCAAGATGGTACGCCGCAACAGCGCCATGAATGGACTGGCAATAGTGGCAGTCGTTCAGCGATGAAACAAAGGTAGCAATCAGTTCCCGTTCACCGGCGGTTAGCGATTCGGTTCCGCGTAGGAGCGCGTGGGCAAGCTCGTTCATCGGCTTCGCCGTATCAGGTCGATAAACCATCAGCCCGCTAATTCCTGGTAGGCCTGGCGGCAATTTGATATGAGGCATCTTTTCATGACTCCGTTGAAACCACTTCCGACTCAATGTTCGGATTGGCGTTGTCCCGCGGCTGCGTCGCTGGGAGGAATAGTGTCAGCAACGCTCCCAACGCCGTGCCGCATCCGAGCAGCAAAAGGACGCTCGCGTAGGAATGTGTGCTGTCATAGGCGTAACCAAGCAGCATCGGGCCGGCTCCGCCGGCGATGGCGTAGACGGTCCAGGTTAAGCCATATAAGGTGGAAAATCGGTCAGCGCCAAAGTAGCGAGCCAACAGGTACGGCGTGACACTGGATGTTCCCGCGCCTCCAAACCCGAGAAGCGCCGCAGCGGCAACAGCGGATGGAAACGTCCGAGCTTCGGCAAGTAGCGCAATCCCACCAGCGGCGATCGACAAAAACGCGAAGGCAATGGCTGGTCCACTAAAATGATCCAACAGCCAACCGTTTAGGAATCGACCTGTAAGGCTTGAAAAGCCAAGCGCCGAAACCGTGACGGCTGCCAGAGCCACAGGAAGACCGCGATCTGTCAACATTGGAATCTGTTGCGTTATCGCGCCATTCACGCCGATGGATGCGAGAAAGAGCACCGCCAAAATAATCCAGAAGGCCGCCACGCGAAGATTCTGCAACAGCGCGGGCATCTGGTTCGGGACGTTTTCCAATTTTTCGTTTGGCACGACGCGGATGCGCGCATATAGAATGGTCAACGGCAGACTGATGAGCAGGATTGCGGATCCCATCAACGCATATGCCGTACGCCAACCCCACCACAAGACGATTCGCTGCGTCATTAGAGGGAAAACAATAGTGCCGATGCCTTCTCCCGCCAGCATCGTGCCAAGCGCGAGGCCGCGCCGATGATCGAACCAGGTTGAAATCGCACGCGTATAGCCCATTTGAATTGCGTTCCCCACGGCCCCGATGGCGAAACACATCGAATAGAGATGCCAAAGGTGACTTGTTAACTGGCTGAAACCAAGAAAACCGGCTCCGAATATGGACACAGAGGACAAGAGAGTGACGCGTGGACCGCGCCGGTCGATCCATTTTCCGACGAATGGGGAGAAGATCGCGACAGCTAGGGCAGTAATCGCAAAGCCCGTTGATATATTGCCTCGGGACCATCCAAACTCCGCTGCAAGCGGCCCGACAAAGACCCCGAAAGTATAGGCGTATAAAGCAAAGCCAAGCGCCACGCAAACGTGCGCCGCGATCGCGACCCGCCATCCGTAATAATGGAGGCGATTTTCAGAAGGCTGCATTTAGAACATGAGCTTGAGAGCAAACTGAATCTGCCGTGGCGGCAGTGCGCTCTGTACTTGGCCGAAAGTCGGCGAACTAATGTCATTGTTCGGTAGCCCGAAGTTTACGCGGTTAAACAAGTTGAAAAACTCAGCCCGGAATTGAACACTTGCTGCTTCCCTGATACGAAAGCTCTTGAACGCCGAAAAGTCAAACTGGCTGAAACCGCCCGCCTGGGTCACATTGCGTCCGGCACTTCCAAATTGACCGGCCTGTGTTACCGGATCCAGCCGTTGAAAGGCACTGATATTGAACCACTGCTCAGGCGTTCTGGGTCCCTCGTTTGGATTTTTAACCAGATTCGGACGATTCGCAGAGAATCCGCTGATTTCCGGTGCGCTGCCTTGAAGCGAGACGTCAGTTGAATCGTAGACAGTGAAAGGCGTCCCGGTGGCGACCGTCAGAATGCCGTTTAACTGCCAGTGATCTAAGATTTGCCGTGCGAGGGACGACGAGAAGTGCGTAGCGGGCAATTGCCAGACATAACTGAAATCTAACCGGTGCCGCTGATCAAAGAGCGATCGCCCGCGTTCTGCGCGCAAATCGAATGGATTCTGCGCTAAGTCGTTTTCGCCCGCAACATCTTGCGAGCTGCCCCCGGTCATGTTGAACGATGAGTTTTCATCTAGACTTTTTGAGAACACGTAGGAAGCAAGGAATGAGATGCCGTGCGACATCTGCTTACGCAGGCTGCCCTGCAGCCCGTTATATGCCGAATTCACAATTCCGGATAAATAGCCTTCGGATGTATAAACGCAGCCATTGGGTTGAGCAAGCGTGCAGCCCGAGTAGAGGCGGCGCTGGTCGACATTATTTTCGGTGGAACACGGTTGGTCCCCGCACATGCCGGGAATAAAAACGGCCGGGTTAACCTCTGCGAATCGCGGCAGCTTTGTTCCTTTGGTCCCGACATACGCAACTTCCGCAATCCAACCGGTGCCGAACGATCGTTGCACTGTGAAATTCCAGTTTTGTGAATAGGGCAGCCGCATGTTTGGATCGAGTGAGTCGAGCAAAATTGGAAAATTGTAGCCCGGCGAGAGAGGATCGAGACCGGCGGTTGGGTTGGCAAAATTGGGCGAACCAACTTGAATAATCTTGAAAAACGGCGGCGCCGAAATGATATCCTGCAACGGACCCCCCTGCCCGTTGTAATAGGGATCGTAAAAAATTCCGTACGCGCTTCGAATCGCCCACTTGCCGCTGCCAGTCGGGTCGAATGCAAACCCAAAACGTGGCGCCATGCCTTTATAGTCCGTCGGGATCAAGCCGCCCGGGACTCCGGGATCCCCTGGATACAACAAGCCATTGGGCGCATCAGGCCTTACCACCGATTGCTTGCCGGGTTCGAACAACACCTGCATATCGTGAATTTCCGTGAAGGGGAAGGTTAGCTCATAGCGCAGGCCAAAATTCAGCGTCAGCCGCGGCGAAATCTTATAGCTGTCCTGAACGTAGCCGTTCAAGCTGGTTCCTCGCAGACCACGCGGCAAATATCCGCCTCCCTGCAGAAAGACGACCGGCGCGCCTGACAGAAAACTTGCGAACTGATTGCTCAGCGGGTAAGTTGCAAACACAAAATAACCGTTGGATGCGATTCCCTGCACGGCGTTGATCTGGTCCCGATGGAACCCTGCCCCGAACTGCAGTTGATGTTTGCCATGTGTCCAACTGAGAGAGTCGCTTGCGGCATACGTGTTTTGGTAAGTATTGCGGGGACCCGTGAGCGGGTCGCCTATGTTTCCATAGCCAGGGATATCGATATAGGGCAAACCTTCCTGTCCCGGAAAAGTCACGGGAAAATTGAAGCCAACGCTTGACGGCGCGGTATGGTTTAGGCCCTGCACATCCAGGAATTTATGCCGCAGGAAAGAGACACGAGCAATATTCACCAACGACGAAGAAAGTGAACTGGTCCATTCCACAACTGCGTTTTGAGAGCGGTCATTTTCCTCGACAGGAAAGCCTGGTACCGTCGCGCCAGATACCGCAATGGGGTCCATCTCCGATCCTTGTGCGAAGTTGTATCGGCCAAAGATCGACTGGCGCTCAGAGAAGTAGTGATCCAGCCGAATTCCGAACTGGTCGCGATCTTCTTGGATGGTTTCGGTAGTCGAATAGCCGTTTGGGCCGTCGTTCGGCAGTGGATAGTAATTTAAAAGAGCAGCCGAAATGGGATCGATTGCCGGGAGTTTGTTGCCTGCGTAAACCTGTCCGGTGGCGTAATTGATGAGTGGAGCCACCGCTCCGGTTGAAGGATCGACGGTGCGAGAGAAATCGCCCTGCCTCTCCAGCAGGGAAGGAACTGTCGAGAAATACGTCTGGCCTTGGTGGTTCCGGAAGCCTTCGTAGTAGCCGAAGAAGAATGTCTTATCCTTCCGAATCGGGCCGCCGAAAGTTGCGCCGAATTGATTCTGCTTTAGCGGCTCAACATCTGCCGCGAAGAAATTTCTGGCATCGAACGCGTTGTTCCGCAGAAAATCGTAGGCGCTGCCGTGAAAACTATTCGATCCTGACCGGGTGACAATGTTGGTTGTGGATCCTGCGCTGTGGCCAAACTCGGCGGGAGCGGTGCTGGTTAGAATTCGAAATTCGCTGAGCGAATCGATTGGCGGCTCAAATACAAAACCGGCATACACGATATCGTAGTTGTCCACGCCATCGATCAGAAATTGATTTGATTCGGGCCGCTGGCCATTCACTGCATAGGCCTGCATGTCTCTCAAAGGGCCTCCGGCGTTTTTCAGTCCCTGGGTAAGCGGAGCTACGCCAGGTTGCAACAAGCCAAGCTGGGTGAAGTTGCGTCCGTTTAAGGGCAGATCGAGAATTTGCTGGCTCTGCATGGTTTGCCCAAGATCATTGCTGGTTTGCACAGCAAGCGCGTCTGCTGTCACGTTCACCGTCTCGTGGGTCGAGCCGATAACGAGAGGAAGGTCGATTAACAGAAGATCATTCACATTCAGAGTGAGTCCGTCGCGGATGTATGTCTGGAATCCCGCAGCCTGGGCTTGAATGCGGTAGTGACCAACCGGCAGCAGGACCAGCGTGTACTGTCCTTCATCGCCGCTTGTAGTTTCGCGCGCGAAGCCAGTTTCGGCTTGTGTGGCAGTCACGATAGCGTTGTGGACCCGGCCGCCGCTTGAATCGATTACATTGCCGCGGATCGCGCCCTTTGTCTCCTGAGCATGGAGCTTTACAGCGGGAATACAAGCCCCAAGGACGAGAAAACACATTTGTACTGCCCGAGTAAGTTTTGAACTGGCCATGGAGAATCCACATCAGACTAGGACAAATTGTGATTTGATACATCGGCCACTGGTGGGATTCTCAGTTCAGCCGCTAGTGGGATTCCGTGCGCATCGGACAAGAATTACTGCCAGCAGTTGAAGGGTTATTTACCGGCAAACAACGGCGGATTGCTCGGCGAATGGCAAACTTTTCGTCATTGTCAATCCTGCAGTACCAACTGTGATATTTGACAGCGACCTTCAGCCTTCAGCTATCAGCAAAATCGTAGCCTCAAGCGAGCTTTCTTGCAAACTCCCAGGCATCGGATACGATCCGGTCTAATTCGGAGTGGGTGGGGCGCCACCCCAGAAGCGTTTGGAGCTTCTTAGGATCCGCGACGAGGCTGGGCGGGTCGCCTTCCCGGCGGGGGCCCATTCGATGCGGAACAGGGCGGCCGGTCACGCGCTCGACCGCGCGGACCACTTCCTTGACCGAGTGGCCTGAACCGGTTCCCACGTTAAACACGTCAGATGGTCCTCCGTGCAAGAGGTGCTCCACAGCCTGAATATGGGCTTCGGCCAGATCGCTCACGTGAATGTAGTCGCGAATACAGGTACCATCAGGCGTCGGATAGTCTTCCCCGAAGAGTGTGACCGGCTCTCCCGTTTGAAGCGCGCGCAAAATCAGCGGGATCAAATGTGTTTCCGGATCATGCCGCTCGCCCAAGCCGGCCGCGGGCTCCGCGCCGCATGCATTGAAATAACGCAAACGAATACTGCGTAATTCTCGATATCGGTCGAGCCATTCGAGCATCTTCTCGACCATCACCTTTGATTCGCCATACGGATTGATCGGCGCGTTCGGCTCGTCTTCGGAGATGGGAACCTTTCGCGGAATACCATACGCCGCGGCGGTGGACGAGAAAACCAGGCGTTTTACACCGGCACGCAGCATCGCTTCGAAGAGCGACAGCGATGCGCTGACGTTGTTGTCGAAATAGAGCTCAGGAATGCGTGTGGATTCGCCGACGGCGATATACGCTGCGAAATGCATAACGGCTTCGACGCTCTCGCTCTTCATCAATTGCTCGAGCCGATCAGTGTCGCGTAAATCGAGAATTCGAAGCTGCCCCGCCGGAACACTTTCCCTGTGACCACGTGACAGGTTATCTACAACAATGACTGAATGGCCGTGCTTTTCGAGGAAGTAGCGGGTGTGCGAGCCGATGTATCCGGCCCCTCCCGTGACGAGGATCTTAGCCACGCTCCGAGTGTAACGGACGAACGAAGAATGGCATACGATGCTGGAGATGTATGGCGCTGCTCGAGGTGAGAGACGTCACGAAAGTTCATCATAGCGGGAGCGCGCCAGTCGTCGCGCTGCAGGACGTCTCGCTCGATGTAGACGGAGGGGATTTCGTCGCCCTCGTGGGCAAGAGTGGCTGCGGTAAATCGACGCTGCTACATCTCTGCGGTGCGATGGATTTTCCTTCGTCTGGCGAAGTGGCGCTTGACGGCCAAGTGACGACCAAGTTGAATGATGCCGGGCTGACCCGCTTGCGCCGTGACAACGTCGGGTTCGTGTTTCAATCGTTTCAACTGCTGCATACCCTTACTGCTGCAGAGAACGTCGAGCTGCCGCTGTTGCTGGCGCGCAAGCCCGGAGCACGTAAGATAGCGCTCGAGCGGCTCCGCTGGGTTGAGATGAAGGATTACGCGGACCGCTATCCGCACCAATTATCCGGCGGCCAGCAGCAGCGAATTGCGATTGCGCGTGCGCTGGCTGGCAATCCCCGGCTCTTACTGGCCGACGAACCGACCGGGAATCTCGACACCTCGACCGGCGAAGCCGTACTTGCTTTGCTGGCTCGCACAGCCCATGAGTTCGGCGTTGCTGTGTTGATGGCGACCCATAGCGCCGAGAGCGCTGCATTTGTCGACCGCACTTTGCGAATGCGCGACGGCCGCATGGAGTCCGCGGGCGTGTTGTCATGAACTCCCACTGGTTGTTGTTTTTGCGATTAATCGCGCGGCCTCTTGCCAGCGAAGCAGCCCGGACGTCTTTGACCATCTTTGCGGTTGCGCTGGGTGTGGCTGTGGTGATAGCCATTCGTCTCGCCGGGCAGGCGGCAGCGGGCAGTTTTCATTCCTCCATCGAGTCTTTGACGGGAGAAGCCGATCTGCTGATCACATCGCCAGGCGGCTTGGACGAACGGGTTCTCGGGAATTTGGTCCAGCTCCCGTACTCGTTCCATTTCTCGCCGCGTATCGAGGATTTCGCCTGGGTCAATGGCAAGAGTGAAGCTTTGCCGTTTATCGGGCTGGATTTGATCGGAGATCACCCGCAAGGCGAGTTCGGTGCCAATTTGGCGCGAGGAGCCGAGTCCATGATGCCGGCTGATGCCATTTGGGTCGGGAAGGCTCTCGGATTCCATCCAGGTGATCACGTGCGCCTTCTCATAAACGATGCGTTCCATACTTTCGCGATCGCCGGCATTCTGCAAGCCGGAAGCGGGCAATTGACCGAGCAGAAGGTCATCGTTGCCGATATCGGTTTAGCCCAGAAGGTCACCGGTAAGAGTGGCAAACTCGACAGCATTGCTGTTCGCACGCCTGCCGGCGAGTCCGACGCTCATTGGCGGAATCTGCTTGAAACCCGCCTCCCGGTCTCGGCCGCTGTCGAGCCTCAAGGCGCGCGCACGCAGGAGAACCGCAAAATGCTCGCGGCTTTCCGCTTGAACTTACGGGTACTGAGCTACGTTGCGCTTATTGTGTGCGCGTTCCTGATTTACAACGCCATAGCCGTGTCTGTTGTACGGCGCAGAAACGAGATCGGTGTGATACGCGCGCTCGGTGGCACACGGCTGCTGATTCTCGGGGGATTTCTGGTAGAGGCCCTGCTATTTGCGATCGCCGGAAGTGCGGCGGGTCTTGTTATCGGCCGCCTCATGGCTATCGCCGCCGTGAAGGTCATTGGAAGCACGGTTCGATCGTTATATGTGAGCAGCCAGCCGGCGCCCATTCATTTGACATTCGCGGCCGGCATAATTGCTGCGGGTTTGGGGATCGGGATCTCGCTCTTGGCTGCGCTTGCGCCCGCCTTTGCGGCCTCCCGAGTCGCACCGGTGGACGCGATGGCACGCGGGCGCGAGGAATACACCGTGGCTCTGCGCTCGCGGCGAGTTTTCCTGTGGGCTTTACTGTTATTTGCGGTCGCCGCCATCCTCTGTAAACTGCCGCCCGTCGGCGGCCGGCCGGTCTTCGCCTACTTCGCCGTCGTGGTGCTTATTACGGCTATGGCCATGGCAACTCCCGGAGTCATTACATTCTTTGCCGCCATTGCAAACCGGCTCGTCGAGAGAGTGCTTAGAGTGGAAGGCCTACTGGCGCTGCGCGCGCTGCGACAGAGTATCGGTCGCACGTCCGTATTGACTGCCGCTCTTGCGACGGCAGTGGCGATGACCGCCAGCGTCGGGATCATGGTCGGGAGCTTTCGCGAGACCGTATCGGTTTGGGTGAACAACCAATTGCAGGCCGACTTCTACTTGCGACCGCTAGGAATCCCAGGTCCCGACCGCCATCCGACGATGGATCCCAGTATTGCGGATCGCATCGAACGGTTGTCTGGCGTTGCCGGGGTTGACCGCTTTCGCGCGTATCGGATCACATATAACGGCTTGCCCGCCACACTTGCAGGCGGCGAAAGCAGCCGGATCGAAGATTCGACTACCACGAAATTTCTTCCGGGTGAAAACCGCCAGGAGATTCTTTCGAAGCTCCCTACCGGCGACTATGCGGTGGTGAGTGAACCCTTCGCAAACAAGCACAACATCCACACTGGCAGCAGCCTGCGGATTCCGCTGAATGGCGCCATACGCAGGTTTGAGGTGCTGGGTATCTATTACGACTACGCGAGCGAAGCCGGGTCTGTCGTGCTAGATCGGCGTACCCTGCTGAAGTATTTGCCCGATCCTGCAGTGTCGAACTTGGCCGTTTATCTCCGGCAAGGAACCAATCCTGGGGCTGTTCGTCGCGACATCGACCAGATTATTGGCGGGCGTGCTGTGATGGTGTCGTCGAATGCCACTCTGCGCCGTGGCGCTCTCCAGGTATTCGATCGCACGTTCCGCATCACCTACGCTTTGGAGGCAGTCGCCGTGATCGTGGCTGTGATGGGCATCGCCGGAGCGCTCCTCGCCCTGGTGATCGACCGTCGTCGCGAATTTGCCGTGTTGCGATTTCTGGGCGCGGCGCAGCCACAAGTGCGGAGAATCATTCTCTGCGAAGCGGGATTACTCGGACTGCTGGCGAACGGAATCGGCCTCGTTTTGGGAGCGGTCCTGGCGCTCATCCTGATTTTCGTCGTCAATAAACAGTCGTTCGGCTGGACAATTCAGTTTCACTGGCCAGTGGCATTGTTGCTCGCGGTGTTGAGCGGCATTTATGCGACTACTACGCTGGCGGGCCTCTTTCCGGCTGGGGTCGCTACACGAATGGATCCCATTGAGGCGATTCATGAGGAGTAAGGCAGCGCTTGCGCTCATTACGACGGCCCTGGTCGCGCAGGCGCAAGAGTGGCAACTCGCGCTGGCCGGCTATCACTATGAGTTCCCGCGCGATTACTTCAATCACGAGAATTATCAGACCGAGTGGTGGTACTACACGGGAAACGTGCACAGCCCGGACGGCCACCGTTACGGATTTGAACTGACGTTTTTCCGGCAGGCCGTTCAATTGTCCGAAGAGGTTTTTGTTTCAGAAGACGACGTATGGCGGCCGGATCAGCTTTACCTGGCACATCTTGCACTGACCGATATCGATGCCGGAACGTTCTATCACACGGAGCGATTGAACCGTGGCGGACCAGGACTCGCAGGCATCAGCACGAACCAAAGGCGTTACTGGAACGGCAACTGGCAGGTCCGCTGGAGTTCGCTCGCGACAGGCCATCAGCAGTTGCAAGCCGTCTGCGATGCGTTCACGCTGGCTCTGAATTTGAAGCCCAATAAACACGCCGTTGTTCAAGGCGAGGACGGCTTGACGCGGAAGGGTCCATTGCCCGGGCAGGCGTCGCACTACATCTCGTTTACCCGCATCGCCGCGGAAGGGCAGTTGAATCGAAACGGGAAATCTATCGCTGTGGCGGGCCTCGCCTGGATGGATCACGAATTTTTCACCGAGCCGGCTCACAGCGAGATTACGCGCTGGGACTGGTTCTCCATTCAACTAAATAATGGCGAAGAACTGATGCTTTACCGCATCAGGAATGCTTCGGACGCTACGACGCCTTATTCGTCGGGGACATACGTTGACGCTCGAGGGAGGGCGCAATTTCTTAATGCCGCAGAATTTTCTCTCGTGCCCGGGCAAATATGGCAGAGCCCGAATTCAGGTGCGCGCTATCCCATCGGCTGGAGTATCTCGGTGCCCTCGCTTGGTCTTCAGCTATCAGAACGAACGATCGTGAAAGATCAGGAGTTCCTTACGAAGAGCGGAATTTCTCCAACGTACTGGGAAGGTGCCGTCACGTACGAAGGGCAGATGCGCGGCCGCAACGCGAAAGCCGTGGGCTATCTGGAAATGACGGGCTATGCGGGAAGCTCTCGCTTGGGCAGATAGTTTGTTTGCGTGATCGCCCACATTCATTTCACAAATGAAGCTCCGGTACGGTCTCCGATACGCGTACTGGTTTCAGCTCACGCATGTATCCGGACAGAAGCATCGTTAACAGGCAACACGCTACCACCACACCGAGCGCATATCGCAATGTGAAGAGCTGCGATGCAAAACCTATAACGGGCGGCCCCACGATAAATCCGAGATAGCCGATGCCTGTCACAGTTGCGATGCCCGCGCCCGGCTTGATTGCTTCCACGCGTCCGCCCGAGCCGAACACCAGCGGAATAATCACCGAGAAACCCGCTCCAGCCGCTGCAAATCCGGGCATCGACCAACCCGGCGCATGCACGCAGAGCGCCCACATGAGCCCCAGCCCGGCTACCAGGCTGCCCGTGCGCACGGTTCGCATCGGACCCAGCCTTGCAGTGATCAGGTCGCCCAGAAAACGGAAGAGAGCCATGGCAGCAGAAAAGACGGCGTACCCTGCTGCCGCAGTTCCAGCATCGGCGTTCAGAATCTGCTTCAGGTAGAGGGCGGTCCAATCGGCCATCGCACCTTCGGCGAGAAGAACGCAAAAGCCGATCGCGCTCAGGGCTAAGAGCACACGCGGAATCTTATTGAGTGGAAGACGGTGCCCGCCAGGTTCGCCATGTTCGTGCGTATCGAGCAAAAACCGTGCAATCAGCAGCACGGCTGTCAGATTGATTCCAGCGCTGATAGCAAAATGGGGTATCGGCGCTATGCCTCGCCGCGCAACGAGGCCACCCATCCCCGCTCCCGCCATTCCGCCGAGGCTGAACATGCCATGAAAACGCGACATGGTGGGTGCGCCAAAGCCCTTCTCCACTTCGACACCCTGTGCGTTCATCGAGACATCCATGGCAGCCGCTGCCGCGCCGAAAACAAGCAAACCGGCGGCAAGGCCGGCCGCGTTGACGGCGAGCGACGGCAGTACAAGGGAGCAGCAAAACGCTGTACTGGCTACGATGCTGACCTTCTTGCTACCGAAGCGGCCGATCAGCCAGCCCGCGATCGGAATCATACAGACCGCACCGGCCGCTATGCTGAGCAAGTCGAGACCGAGGACCGCATCGCTCAACCCGAGCGCAGCCTTCACCGCCGGTATTCTTGAAATCCATGTAGACACGATCAGCCCATGGACCAGAAACAGAACGACCGTTCCCCACCAGGCCGCTTGTACCCGGCGAAGGCTGATTCCAGAAGTGGAGAGTGTCACTTGCCGATGCAAAATGTGGAAAAAATCCGGTTCAGGATGTCATCCGCTGTGGTGGCGCCGGTTATAGCGTCAATCGGCTTGAGCGCGCCGTACAGATCCAGGAGCAGCATTTCGTGTGGAATGTGAAACTGAACGGCGCGTTCGGCATGTTCAAGCGCCTCTGCGCTTTCGCGCAATAGAGCCTCGTGCCGGATGCTGGTGATACTGCCGCTCTCGGGCGCGCTCACGCCGTCAGGTGTCAAGCAATGTAAAATCGCGTGCCTTAGCTCGGCGATGCCTTCTCCGGTCAGTGCCGAAACGCGCAGCAGGGCGTTTGCAGAGCTGCGGGCGATATCACTCTTGTTGCCTACGACAAGCGGTTTGCGCTCCGCAAGCCTATCGATCAGCTGCCGATCTTCATTTATGTCCGCCGAGAGGTCGATGACCACCAGCGTTAGATCGGCGTCGGCCATGGCCTGATAACTGCGCGCGATGCCAAGACTCTCTACCTTGTCCTGGCCCTCGCGAATTCCTGCAGTGTCCACCAGCTTTACCGGAATGCCTGCAATGGATGTCGTTTCCGATACAAGGTCGCGTGTAGTGCCTGGGATCTCGGTCACGATCGCGCGATCCTCCTCAAGCAGCCGGTTGAACACGCTGCTCTTCCCCACATTTGGCCGCCCCACAATGGCGAGCGTAAAGCCCTGATAGACCAGCTTCCCGCGTCCAAAGCTGGCGATCAGCTCACGGACGCCGGCCTGGACGGAATGTAATCGCCGTAGGATTTCACTGTCAGGCGCGATACTCACATCATCTTCGGCGAAGTCAATGCCAGCTTCCAGAAGCGCGATCAGTTCCAGAAGCTGTTCCTTGATGGGCCGCACGCGGCGCGATACGGAGCCTTCTATCTGCTGGGCCGCTACGCGAGCCTGATAAAGAGTTGTTGCGTCGATCAGGTCGCGAACAGCCTCTGCCTGGATAAGATCAATGCGGCCATTCATGTAGGCGCGCAGCGTGAACTCGCCCGGCTCGGCTAGCCGTGCGTTTTCTTGAACGGCCCGTTCGACGCAGAGCCGCAATACCACCGGCGCTCCATGACAGCAAATTTCGATGACATCCTCCGTAGTGTAAGAGCGTGGCGCTTCGAAATAGGAAACCACCACGCGGTCTACGGGAGCGCCTTCGGCGTCAGTGAGCTCACCCATCTGGCTTGACCAGCTGCGCCAGTTCGGGGAATGCGGGAACCGGATGATCCTTCCGGCGATTTCACGGCTGCGATCACCCGACAGGCGAACGACGCCCAAGCCTGCCCGCCCGATAGGTGTGGAAATGGCGACAATCGTGTCGCGCGGATTCATTTAGGAGTAATTAGCGAGGACCACGATCGCGACCGCCACGAGGACGGTTCCCGCCCCGCGCGCGCGGTTCGCGATTGCCGCTCCCTCGACGCGGCCCGTTACCGGAACGGGAGCCATTTCCCCGGCCGCCAGGATGCGGTCCGCGATATGGCATGGGCGGAGCAGGCGGCGTGGGCATATCGGCCGGAATAACCACCACGGCCCGGCTAGGCCCCACGCCCACGCTTTCACTCCGCAGTTCCTTTTCATCGCGCAGTGCAAGATGGATGACCCGCCGTTCCCGGCTGGTCATCGGGTTGAAGTGGAACGGGACGCGTGTGCGCTTCACCTTCTCCGCGGCCGCGAGCGCACTCATGCGCAGTTCTTCGACCCGCAGCAGCCGGTAATCATTGGCGTCGAACGATATCAGCGAATGGTCCTCGGTGGGAAGCCGGAGCGCTTCCATCGAAAGATGCTCCAAGGCCAGCAACAGTTCAGCGCGATTTGCCAGCAGTAATTCCACATCGGCCCCGGAGAATACCACCGTGACGTCCGGATTCTCCACCTCCGGGTGAGGATTTTCAGGGGCGCGCAGCTCAAAGGAGACTTCGAAGCCGGCTTGCTGAAGGACCGGCCCGAGGAATTGTTCGAGCCTCGGCCGCAGCGAATCAATCGAATATTTCATGCAGCTATCTCTTCACCGTCTTCTTCACAGGCGCCTTGGGCGGTGGCGCAGGCGGAGGGGCAGGCGTTGGCATGAATCTATTGATAATCAGCTGCTGGGCGATTCCCACAAGATTGCTGGTCAACCAATATAGTACAAGCCCGGCAGACGCGAAGTAGAACATAAACCCGAACATGAGCGGCATGAACATCATCATGCGCTGCTGGTTCGGATCGACGCCTGCTGCCGGCGTTAGCTTCTGTGAATAGAACTGGGTCGCAATCAGAATGATGGGGAGCAGGTGAATCGGCAGGGATTCGGCCGAAGAAAGATCAGGAACCCACAACCACGGCGCGTGCCGGAGCTCGATGGCGATGCTCAGCACCCGGTAGAAGGCATAGAAGAAGGGAATCTGCACCAGCATCGGGAGGCAGCCGCCTACCGGATTCACTCCCTCTCGCTTATAGAGCGCCATGACCTCCTGGTTCTGCTCCGCCTTGCGCGGATCGCGCATGCTTATGCCCTTGTATTTCGCGTTGATCGCTTGAATCTGCGGCTGCAGCTTCTGCATCTTGCGAGCCGATTTCAGGCTGGTCAGGCGGAACGGAAACAGGGCCAGGTTGATGATCAGCGTGACCAGCATGATGGCCCACCCGTAATTGCCGGTCCAGTGATCTTTCACCCAGTTCAGCCACAGGAACAGCGGCTTTGCGATGACGCCGAAGAAGCCCCAATCAATCAACTGCGCCAGCTTCGGATTGACTTCCTTCAGAACGTCGATGTCTTTGGGTCCGACAAACAGCGATAACTCGTTCTGCGCGCCCGTAGAAAGGCCGGTACCCACGTACGGCACAGGCTTATCCTCATTGGGCGGTTTTATTTCGTCGGAATACGTTCGCACCTCGAGCGACAGAGAGTCGGCCGGAAGTGCCACGGCAGCGAAGAAGCTGTCTTCCAGGCCTCCGAATGCGTAGTTGCCGGTGTCAGTGACAGGGCCGTTCTTCGCATCCTTGGCGCTCTTTGCGACCAGTTTCCCTGCGGTTGTGTCGTAGCGGACTGTGCGTTGAGTCGCAGCCGCGTTCCGCACCTTCTGGTCCCCAAAGCCTCCGCGCCACATCAGCAATGACGCCACTGGCGTGCCATTCTCCAGCACGACAGATTTGATATTAACGAGATAACTATTCTTATCGAACAGGAACGATTTACGGATCGTTGTCTTGCCGTCCGAGTACTCGTAATCCACGCCCTCGCCGGCGGCCACGGGCTTGGGCTGGTACAGCACTTTATTCGGATCGAATGCAGGTTTGGCGCCGCTGATCTCGAGCGAAAACGGCAGCGGCACGTCCGCGCCGGTCGTGTTGACCACCTGCAACGGCTTGCCGGCATCATCCTTGTACTGCTTGAGAACCCAACTTTTTACGACCGCGCCCTGGTTGCTGAAGACAACGTGGTACAGATTGGTATCGATCTCGGTTGTGATCTCCGCGGAGGCTTGCACCTGTCCGGTCGCTGCCGCAGAAATCGGCTCAGATACAGCGTGCGCGCCGGAAGCCGGTACTGCCGGTTTCTGTACTACCCGGGCTGCCGCATTGTCATTCGCGAGCTTCACAGGTTTCGGTGCTGGAGCGGGCTTGAAGAGATATTGCGAAACCAACAGCACAAGCATCATCAGTGCAAGTGCCAGCGGCAGGCGTTTCTCTAAGGAAGGCGGCTCAGGATTCGTGCCGCCCGGGGTATTTGGCATAGTTAGTTCAATCTCGAATTCATGGTCAGTGGACCGGGTCGTAACCGCCTTCATGAAACGGATGGCAACGGCAAAGGCGCTTCACACCCATCCATACGCCGCGTATTGCCCCGTGCTTGGCCACGGCTTTCATCATGTACTCGGAACACGTCGGGTAGTAGCGGCAGGCGGACGGCAGCAGAGGTGAAATAAACAACTTGTACCCCTTGAGGATGGCAATCAGGACTGTTTGCATCGCGCGAATATCCTGCCGACTTCCCGGCACAATTCCTCGAACGGCGCGTTCAGAACGCTTCGCCTTGGATTGAAGACGACCGACCAGTTCTGCGGCAGAGCCTCGAGCTGGCTGCGTACGGCTTCCTTCATGCGGCGTTTCAGCCGGTTGCGCTGAACTGATTTGCCTAGCGCTCGCGGAACGGTGAACCCGAATCGTGAAGGTACTCCGAAACCCTCTTTGCGCAAGCAAAACACAGCGAAATAACGGCTCGTCATACGGATACCGGTTTCGTAAATCTCGCGGAATTCAGTCGACCGGAGGACCCGCCTTGGTTTGGGAAGTGACAGCGGACTGAATCGCCGGCGTTCGACTACTTCGTGTTGCGAACCGCTCGCTCGTCGCTGACAGTAAGCTTGTGGCGGCCCTTTGCACGCCGCCGGGAAAGCACCGCCCGGCCATCGGCGGTCTTCATGCGCACGCGAAACCCGTGGGTCTTCGCCCGGTGACGATTGTTCGGCTGAAACGTACGTTTTGGCATTACCTGTCCTTACCTTTAATTGTATGTGGGAGCGAAAATTAATGCGTGACGGCCAGGAACGCCGAAGAATCAATCGGAAAGGGCACGAAGGCGCACTCCTACTGCTCCCACTTGAAACCTTCAGTATACGGTGGGCGGGAAAAGGGTGTCAAACGCCGGTTTGTCACGGCCTGACCAGCGACATGTTTCGCACGAAGTCAACTGCGGGAGCGGAATTACGGAGGATCACCGCTCCCCATCTATGCGAAGGGTCTGCCTTGAGCCCTCCGCATCCTCTAGTTAGTGACGAATGTATAACGATCCGCTTAACTGCTCGATAAATTTTTTAAGGAGTCCAGAAGCTATCGATAGTGGACTCTGTAGACTTTCACATCCAGCTTCACGGGATCTTTTTCCGAAGATGTACATCGAATCTCGATGGGCTCTCCCGGGGCGAAGTTGGCGGCCTCAGCTACGCCCCAGGACAAGCCGCTCCAGATGACCTTGTTATAGTTGATTTGCAGGGGAAGAGATCGGCCGTGCTGCCGGGCTTCAATTTTGAAAACGTTCCCCATGTTTTTACCTTTAGGTGGCCCGCCCGCCCAGGTCCGCCGGATATCGCCCTCCGGAGTTCGCTGCTGTAATGCGATGCGCAGCGCTCCGCTCGCCGGCGCCGGAACGGATGCCTCAACCACATGAGACGCGGTTGAATGAAACTCTGCAGAGACCGGCTCGATGGACTGCGGTATGACAACTTCATCTTCGATGCCCATCTCGTACTCCCGCTGCGCATATTTGCCGAAACCGATCACCGCCATTTGTTCGGGCCCGAGCGAAATCGCGTTGCCTATGAGCCGCGGCTCGAAACCGGCATCGCGCAATAGGATGCGGCCGTTCCCTGGTTGCCGCTGTTCCCTCGAGAGCTTCGGCAAATGAATGGTGTTCACAGCCTCCGCCGGATTTACGACGGTGTAGACAGATCCATCTGTGTCGAGCGAAGCAAATCCGTAAGGCTGTACTTCGCCGGGAATGCCTCCAAATGTCTTGGTCCGCCCCAGTGCTTCGAGCGGCAGATAGAGGCGAAAGGCCTTCGCGATCCAGGCGGCTTTCGCGTCATCGATCAGCTCCAGATTTCCGTGGATCGTATTCACCCATCCGCCGCGCGCCAGCATCATCATCAGACCGCTCTTCCAGGCGGCCGTCTTGCGGTAATAATCGGTTCCGGTGGTGGCATACATCACGCTAGTCGCGTCAATGCGCTCCAGGGGCAGTCCACTGTCCTCAAAGCGCCGCACCATGTGATCGGCGTAAAGGTCCTCTGAGCGCCAGAAGTTCATCATGGGAACATCAGAGGGCCGCGGGTCGCCGGAATAAAGCGAATCGAAAACCGTCAGCCAGCGTAGATCGATCGGATGGCGGAACGGGAACGGCCCCGAGGTCATCTCCAGATCACCGCCGAACCCGTTAAAGCCAACCAGAACCACGTCCGGATTCCTTTCACGAAACTTCTTCAACGCATCCCGGAATGCCGTTTCGTTCCGGTGCTGAATTTCTTCGGGAGCTAGCGTTGACGCCATGTCCGGCGGCGCCGCGGTGAAATCCACGAAATCGAACTTGAACATGCGCACGCCGCGGTCGTACCACATCTGTAGCGTGTCCATGAATTGCGGCAGGAAACCGCCTTTGAACAGGCACATGGCCGAGCCCTTCTTGTTCAGCGAATCTCTCCATTCGGGCGCGGGATCGAGTTGTACGAGCAGGTTCGTGCCAAACCACATGCCGGGCTTGATGCCGTTTTCGCGGCAGTTGTTCAGCCACACATCCGGACCGTTGGGCCAGGTTGACTTACGCCACGTGCGGTACGCGCCATTTTTCGCGTACCAGAATGCGTCCATCATGTAATAGTCGAAGCGCACGCCATCGCGACGCAGCCGCAGCACCTGGTCCAGCTCTTTCATGGCGAGCTGTTCCGTAAGCGGCACATTATCGGAAAGCTCGTCATAAGAGGACCAGTTGTTGTAAACGAGGATCGGGTCCTGGATGGTTAGAAAGCGCGCATCGGGACTGCTGGTTGCCAGGAGGATTGTGGAGACCGCGGTCGCGGCTAAGGTCAGTAGGAGTTTCATCGATCGGCCGGCATTCTTGCGTATTCAGGTTTTCCCACACACGAACGAAGCAGGAGCCCAAGTTCCCCCGGAGGTCCAAATTCTTCGCGCCGCCACACGAGCTTTCCGGACGGACTCACCAGAATCATTACAGGATGGCGCTCGTTCGTGTCGTCGAATGACACTGGTATATCGCGCGTGTTCCAATCGTAAGGAAGATTTTCACGATCAACAGCATTCGAAACGCTTCGGCCATCTACGACGATTTTCACTTGAATCTCCGGGAATTGGGCGTGAATGCTCTCCAGTATCGCGACCTCGCCGCGCGAGTCGTGGTCTTCTTCTGAACCGGATACGAATGCGGTAAGGCGCCATTTGCCCGGTTTGCTCCCAGCCATTACAGCCGGTTCGGATCGAATCGTGTTTCGTTCAAAGGCGGGCTCCCCCTCGATCTGAGCGATATTCACGATCGCCGGCGTTGCAAGGGGCGGGTTCCAGAAGATCTGGTTATCTGAGATTTCGACGTTGCGAATCTTCCCGTCATTCCATGTCGATAGAAAAACGGCACCCTGACGCCGGGCCAGCCGCGGGCTCAAGCCGTTCGCCGCGCAGATATTCTTTCGGACGATGCTGTTGGTAGTCACCCAACCTGCGGCGAAGACGGCCACGCAATAGCCCTGCGTATCGTGTGCGTAGTTCTCTTCCACAACGTTGTCATCGTTGCCGTAGTCAATATCGAACGCGCCTCCATCCACGCCCGGGCTGTCCGTAAGAAATGCTTCATTGTGCCGGACGGTGCAGTTCCGGCACATCCAGGTCCAGATGGCGTTGGGCGTGCCAATCGTTTCGGTGTCTTGCATGCCCGTGCGCCACGCAATGCTGTTCTCGATCAGTCCATTGTTCACCTGAAAGAGGACAATTCCATCCCCGGTGACATCGTGCGCAATCGAGTTGCGGATGACGACGTTCGTGTTTCTGGATGCCTCCGGAGGATAACCGTGCGCTACACCCCCAACGAGAATTCCCGCCCATTGCGAAGTGTGGTATGCCGTGGCTCCGTCGATCAGGACGCCGTCGAAATGCTGCTCTTCGCTGCCGGTAGCGATAACTACGAGCCCATCCTCCTTTGTTTTCGGTTTGCCGGTCACGTCGTGAACAATCACGTTCTTTATTTGAATGCCATGCAGAATACCCTTTGTTCCGGTAATGAAAATGCCGTGGGGATTTCCGCCCGAGAACTCGACGTTTTCGATCGTCCAGTATTCCTGATCGAACAGCTTTAACGCGGCCTCATCGCCCGCTGTTGCTTCGATGCGCGGCAGCGGACCCGTACCCCAGGCACCCAACCGGATGCGCGCAGCAGCCGAACCCGATCCCCTCGGCGCCAGTATGCCGCGGCACACCGATCCGCGTCGGAGCAATAGAGAATCGCCAGGTTGAAACGTGCGTTCGGAAACGGTGCTTAGCGATGTCCAGGCCGTGCTTGGAGTCAGCCCGTCTCCGCTACTGCTGCTGGAGGAACTGCAATCGACGTACCACGTGTGGCCACGCGCGTTCTCCGCCTGTTGCTTCCCGCTCAATACCACTGCCAGAAACGCAAAAGTTACTGCCGCTGCGGCCCTTAGAGTCACTGCGAACTCATTACCACTCGAACCGCACGCCGAACTGTCCTTGCCGGGGTGACGAGTTCACGCTGGTCACATATCCGAACGTCGGGCTGGTCAGGTTGGTATCCGGATTGTTGAAGCTATGGCGGTTGAAGATGTTGTAAAACTCTACGCGGAACTGCAGCCGGAACCTTCCTTCCGATCCGAATGAGGTGTTTTTCAAGAGGCTTACATTCTCGCTCGTGATGCCGAAACCGCGCAGGGCGTCCACTCGCGCCGGACCAGTCCCAAGCTGCCCATAGGCAGGATCCGTTACAACCTGGGCCGGAAAATACCGGTCGGGTGTCGGAGTCGGATCGGAATCCGTCGGCTGCTGGAAATGACGTGGCACAAAACTACTGCCATAGAAGTTTGACAGGTTGTAATTCGTGTAAGTCGTCGCCCACAGCGGATAATAGTAATAGTTACTCGAGCTGAAAGAGAGAGGCGCTCCGGAGGCATAGAGAACCAGCCCCGTGACTCTCCAGCCGCTGATTAGGCCGTTTACAAACTTGCCCTTGTCGGTAAAGAATTGACGGCCTTTTCCGAAAGGCAGTTCATACGTAACGGCGCCTTTGAACGTGTGCTTCTGATCGTAAACTGTCAACGTGTGAGCGGCTTCCGCTAAATTGGAGAAGTCTTGAATGCCCGCCACGTCGTAACTCTCGCCGAAATTATTGACCGTATTGCCTTCGGAGCGGGACAGCGTGTAATTCAGATTCATCGTGAGCCCGGAGCTGAGCCGCTTCACGAGTTGAAGAACCATGGAATCGTAATAGGATTGCCCGAGTGGCAGGCCGACGTAGTAGAGGTTCGGATAGAACCAGACATTGGCCTCAGCCGCGGCAAGCTGCGGATAAGGGGCGATGGCGGCAAGCGCCGGCGCGCAAAACCCGGAGTAGGGGTAAGGCACGCCATTCGCCGCCGCATCCGATGGGCTGCAAACGTAGTTAAACCCGTTGCCCGAATTGATAAGGTTAAAAAATCTCTGGGCGCTCGGCTGGTTGTTGTTGAGGCCGGAATCCTGGAGGTGATGGCCACGATTCGCGATATAACTCGCCTCCACGCTCATGTTGTTCGTGATCTCATACTGGCCGCCGACGTTCCAGTTATCGGTGTACCCGGCTAGCAACGCGTTCGGATCGACAGTTACAACGGGGAATAACGTATCCGAAGGAGTCGTACTCTTGGTTCCTGGCGTGAAAACGCCTGGGTAGCCGCTGTCCCAGTCAAATGGCGCGGACGTCGCATTCGTGCCGCGGTATCCCGGATCGAACGCATAAGGCACGCCGTTGTAGTAATTGATGCCGATCGGCACATACAGAATGTTGAATGCGCCGCGGAAAACGACCCGCTTCCAGGGATTCCACGCAAGGGCGATCTGCGGCCCGAAGTTATGCCAGTCCTGGTTCTTTTCGAAGCTGCCGCTACCGTCATCCAAGTACTGAATCGCCCCCGGTATTCCGAGATTTGGGTCAATTGCGTTCAGGTCGAAATTCGCCCAGTGACCGTACTTCTCGTGGAAGCGGAAGGTTGCATCCCAGCGCAGGCCAAGGTTGAGCGTCAAGTTTGGAGTGATCTTCCAACTGTCCTGCGCGTACACGTCCATCGCTTTCCTGCGGCCGTACAGATCAAAAGGCGTCGTTTGGTTAGCCGATAGCACATCGCCAAGGAGGAAACTCGCGAAGCCATAGCCCACCTGGCCTGCATACGCCTGATCAATCGCGCCCGTAGTGTTGTTAGAAAAGTTAAACGACAATGCGCCCGATCCGCCGTGGCTGTTGAGCTGCATGGCCCGGAACTCACCGCCGAACGTGAATATGTGCTTGCCCTTTGTCCACGAGAGGCTGTCGTTATAGATGAAGGTGCCGCCGACAAAATACCCCTGCCAGGTGTTGCCGATATTGCTCATCCCAAATCCGTTCACGCTGTTCCCGAAGTTGATGGCCGGGAAATTGTCAGCGCCGGTGTTTCCAAAGCCGAGTTCTTGCGGCCAGGTCGTCCCCGTTTCCGACGGTACCGATCCATTCCAATAGCGGTTATAAGTAGCGTTGAACACGTTGATCAGGTTCGGCGTGATGGTGTAGGCATCACTAGCCCGAAACTGGTTTCCGACCACCTTTTGCTCCCGGACATTGGCCAGCGGGCCGCCGGTCGTGCTCCCGAGCTGCCAGACGCCGCCGCTGTCGGCCAGCGTGCGGGGCCGAAAATCGTAAATCCAGGAGCCGGAGAGATGATTTGTGCCGGTCAGGTTGTGGTCTATCTTGACCACGGCTTGGTCCGGATGCTGGGCGGGTGTCCCCAATGTCGGAAACCGGTCGTTGCCCAGAATCGACGAGCCCTGCGGAGGATAATCTTTCTGGTAAATGGCCAAAATCTTCTGCGATACCGAACTGAACATGCTTGTCGGAATGATGTTGTTCGGAAAAACTGCGCTGGGATCCTTCGGATTGAAGATTGCGCCGGAGTAAATCGGCAGGCCGTGAATGTCCGTCCCCAGCAACGTCGATTTGTCCAGTAACGCGCTGAAATCGCCATTCAGAAAGGCCTGTGTCGGCACGGTCGCCGCGCCGCTGTTTGTGCCGAGCGTTCCCAGGCTGAAGTCGGTCTGTTGATAGCGCTCAAACGCTCCGAAGAAGAATGTCTTGTCTTTGCGAATTGGGCCGCCGATGCTGCCGCCGTAATCCCAAAATCTCGACTTCGGCTTATCCGGGTTGCCCCATACGCGCGCATCGAGAAGTTCGTTATGCCCATATCCGAACGCGCTGCCGTGAAATTGGTTGGTACCCGACTTCAGATTCAACATCACCACCCCGCCATTCGTAATGCCGTTCTGCGGGCTGATTCCGCTGGTCTGCGACTCCACCTCCTGTAACGCTTCCATGCTGGGCCCTATCTCTATCGAATCGCCCTGAATCTGTGCGGTACCCGATGTGCCGTCGACAGTGAAATCTTTGGTGAAGATCTGCGTGCCGTTGACGACCGCCTGGTATGTGTCGCTGAGCGCGTTATAGCCGGGCGTGAGCGCGTGCGCGAATTCTTCAACGTTACGCCCGCCCTCGACGTTCAGCGGCAGATCGGTCATTACCTGCCCGGTCAGGTGCGTTCCCTGGGTCGCATTCTCGGTGTCCAGAATGGGAGAGGGCGCCGTTACGGTCACGGTTTGGGTGGTCGTAGCGATCGCCAGCCGCTGATCGATCTTTGCGGCCTGGGTCGAGAGCAAGGTGATGGATGGCAGCTCGATCGTTTGAAATCCGCCCTTGCGAAACGTCAGCGAGTAAGCGCCGGGGAAAAGGTTGAGGATGGAATAGATGCCGTCGTTATTGGTAGAGCCGTGAGTCTCTATTCCGGTACCGAGATTTTTGGCGGTAACCTCGACTCCGGCTACGGTAGCACCGCTGGGGTCGGTCACAATACCTGTGACCGATGCGCGATTCCCTTGCGCATGCAACAGATTAGCTGCCATCAGGCTCAAGAACACGGCCGATAGCAGAAACACCCGGGAAACGGATACACGTCTCATTGCGGACTCCTCATGCAAGTTCACCCCTGCACTCACTAAGACGATTCAGGCCCCTAATTTCTTTACGTAGGGCGAGGTATGCCTCGTGTTGCACAAACCAACCAGACCGTACCCGACTCGCTGTATGTCGGGCGTCCGTGTTATAGTCCTCTTCGACTTTATGTCGCGAGTGATAGCTGCCGTTCCAGCTGAAGCGTTGGTCGCGGCGGACACCTTATCTCGTTCTGAACGGGCTCAGATCATCGCGGCCGAACTCTATGAGCAGATGGGGCCGGAACTGCTTCACTTTGCGCTCGCGCTGAGCCGTGAAGAAGAGCTCGCTAAAGATGCGCTGCAGGAAGCTTTTATGCGTTATTTTGTGGCGCTCTCCGAAGGAGCAGAGATTACTTCACCGCGCGCCTGGATCTACCGCGTAATGCACAACTTTCTGCTCGACCGGATGAAGGAAGCGAGTTATCGGTATGCTCGCGATGCTCGCGATCAGCAACCCTTAGTGCACCACCAGGACATCGAGCGCGAGTGCTTCCGGCAGGAACTCCTGCGCCTGTTTCGTACGGCACTTACCACAAGGGAATATAGCTGCTTGCATCTGCGTACAGAGGGACTGCGCTATGAGGAAATCGCAAACCGGTTGAATTTGACGTCGGGAACGGTTGGCGCACTCATCTCCCGAGCGACGCGCAAGTTGCGCCGAGTTTTGGCCCCTATCGGAGGTCGAGGCAAATGAGGCCCTTTATCTGCCGGATATGGCGCTATGTTCCCGGTTCGCACCCCGGAATGGAACGCCTGCTCGCGCACGTAGATGGCAACGCAGTGGGCGGAGTACAGGAACATCTCGCGCGTTGCGCGCATTGCAGCGAGACCGTGACGCTGCTGTCTGCCGCTAAACGGCCCGACCCTTCCCAAATGGAGCACATGGCGACCCTGCTAAGCGAAGCTCGGGAAGGATTGCACTTTCAAATGAATGCGTGGCGCGCTCTCAGGGAGCGTACGCCGCGCGGTCGCGTGCACGAAGGGCAACATCGTCCGCATCGGCTCTTCGACGCGCTCGCCTTCTATTTCGGCGATGAGGCTGCTAGGCGTCTCGACCGCGGAGCTCGCTGGGATGCCACCGATGACCTGCTGGTATCATCTGCAAAGCCGTTTTTCGCGGCTTTTTTGGGCAGAAAGGCGGCTGAGGCGCTCGCGCGGGAAGTCAGCACATAGCCATGAACTCGGATGCAAACGATCCGAAAGTTCCCATCGCGGAGCTGCCACGCATTATCGTTTTGGGCGTTGCACTCGTTCTGGTAACCGGTATAATTGTCGCCCTGGCTTGGTGGCAAACGAATGATCCGAGGTGGGTGCGCCGGTTCTTCTCGTTTCCGGGTGCCCTCTTTCTTGTCGGCTGCAGCAGTTTACAACTCTGGCTTAGCTTTCAGTGCTGGCGGCGATTCTCCCGCGGCGATCTGCTGCGGCCCGCTTGGTTCCTTATCTCGCTCTCAGCTCTTGCGCAATGGCTCGGGGCAATATTCGGCCAGGTACTAGCCGCTGAATCTGGTCTGAATCCGCTTCTGCTCCTGCCAGCCCCGATTGGCGGCTCTTTGATTCCGTGGATCGCGGAATACGCGCCGCTCTTCAGTCCGCTTTACATGCTCTTTCTCTGTTTGGGGCTCTTCTACGTTGTGAAAGCGTGCCGGCAGAATGGAATCCTGGGGCGTTTCCGTCCTGTAGACTTTCTCCTGCTGGGCGTCGTGGCTGTGTACACGATCAACTTCTTTGCCACCGTCGTTTTGATCCCGCACGGCAGTGCACCGGCCGGCGGCGCGCAGACGATCCTCAGTTGGACGAGCGATCCGCTGCTCTGCATTCTTTTGTTTCAGGCGATTCTCATCCGCCGCTCCGTTGCAAACATGGGATGGGGTCTTATCGCCCGCTGTTGGCTCTCCTTCACGATCGCCATTTTCGCTACTTCGGTCGGCGACATAGGTTTATGGGCATGGTCGCGAGGTTATCTCCCCGGAGCGCTCGAAGCCGCCTCCTGGTATGTCTGGTTTCTCGCGAGCGCGGCATACGCGCTAGGGCCGGCTTACCAGCTCCAGGCTATGCTTCATGCGACCGCGCGAAGGGTCAGAGGCCACCCCCGCGTGCCTGCACCGCAGGAAGCATTCACCAGTGATTGAGAATTGGGAAACTGTACAGCGCCTGACCTGACGCGGCTTGTTCGTAAAGGCCCCCGCCCAACAACTCATCAGGCCGTGCATCCCCTCCACCCCGGCTTGAAACCGTTGTCTGAATTTTTGTCTTTATATGCCTTGACACGCATATGCCCCGTAGAGTATATCAAGGGTGTGGAGTCTGTGTTCGAAATCATTGCGGAGCCGAATCGCCGAGCGATATTGAGCCTCCTGGTCTCCTCACAACAGTCGGTGGGAGAGATCGAGCGTCAACTTCGCATGCCGCAGCCGACCGTGTCAAAGCACCTGCGCGTGCTTCGCGAGGCCGGTTTCGTGGAATCCACGGTGGACGCGCAGCGCCGTCTCTACCGGCTGAAGCCAGAACCGCTTCAGGAGGTGGATACCTGGCTGGCTCCGTTCCGTCGGTTCTGGTCCGCTCACGTCGATGCTCTCGAACGCCACCTCGACCGCATGGGGCATTTTGACTCGCGCACAACGGGCACCAAACACCCTGTGCGCTCGTCAACACGAACAAAAAAGGAAGAGAAGAAGAAGGCGACGCAGCGCAAACCGCGAACGTGACAAAGGAGAAACGAAATGAAGATCAAATTGACCAGCCTCTACGTGGATGACCAGGACAAGGCCCTCCGCTTCTATACGGAGGTACTGGGCTTTGCCAAAAAGGCCGATTTCCGTCAGGGTCCGTTTCGCTGGCTAACCGTCGCCTCGCCCGAGGAGCCGGACGGCACTGAGCTGCAGCTGGCGCTGAACAATAACCCCGCCGCCAAGGCGTATCAGCAGGCGATCTTTCAACAGGGCCAGCCCGCGGCCATGTTCTATACCGACGACGTCAAGGCCGACTACGAGCTGATTAAGGCCCGCGGCGCCGAGTTCACAATGCCGCCCACAGACGTGACCGCCTCGACTATTGCGATGCTGAACGACACCTGCGGCAATCTCATTCAGCTCACCCAGCTGGCACGCTATTCACGCTGAGGAGAAGAAGGGTGGCCGATCGCGAGCAGTACACACCGGGTCCGGCCCGCGGGGCGCAGGTACGAAAGGACGGAGAGAAGTGGACCCTTATTCTCGTCAGAGAACTGCGCCATTCGCCGCAAAAAGTCTGGCAGGCACTCACCGACCCGGCGCATCTGCGCGAGTGGGCGCCCTTTGAAGCCGACGGGAGCCTGGCCACGGCTGGGACCACGGTGAATCTCACCTGGGTGGGAACGTCGCAGGTTGTCGAAACAAGAGTGACGCGAGCTGACGCTCCCACGGTGCTTGAGTACGACGATATGCGGTGGGAACTCGAAGCCTTTGGTGGCGGCACGCGGCTGACGCTGTGGCACAACATCGATCGCCGCTTCGTCTCGTGGGGCGCCGCGGGCTGGCACATCTGCTTGGATGTTCTGGATCACCTTCTCGGCGGAACTCCCCTCGGCCGCATCGTTGGTGGCGAGGCGATGAAGCTCGGCGGCTGGCAGCGTTTGAAGGCCGAGTACGCAAAGCAGTTCGGCGTTGAATGAGGAGGTCCCATTGAACTGGAACAAATGGTTTCGGCAGACGCACCGCTGGCTGTCCATGGCCTTTACGATGGCTGTTATCGTCAACCTCGTGGCTGTGGTTACAGGCAGATATACCACGTGGCTAGGCCTTTTGGCAGTGTTCCCGCTCGCCTTGCTACTGGGCACCGGTCTGTACTTGTTCGTGCTGCCGTATGCCACCAAATGGCGCTGCGCGCGACGCACGCGGCTGAACGGGCGGCCGGCCGGCTAAATTCGATGCGAGAGTTGGAGCTATACATGAAAAATCCGTCCCGGTGGAATCCGCCTCTGCATTGATCGACGACAGGGCTGATCAGCTTCATCGCTGAATCTCTCAGACTATCCGGCCTTGTTCTCGCTCGCTCCCGCAGCCGCCTGCGGCACACTCATGATTCGCGCAATCCCGTAGTGACTCGCAGGAATCCCATCGGTGAACACCAGATTCGATGGACGCCATGAGGTGTCGTGCTGGCACCGCAGAATCACGCTGTCTGCAAGAACTGCGTTCTTATCGACCATGCGCATTCGCGGGAAACCCCATAGTGGAGTCCATGATTCATGCAGCTTATCGAGGGCGTACTTGGCATCAAGTGGAAGCAAGTATGTTTTTTGAACAGCCGGATCAAATTTCAACCCTAAGGCGCTAGCCTTGTTGATCATCCACCCGAGACTGATGTCCGACAGTGCCGTGGCGCCTTCCACTTCATCCGGCTCTCCCCCGCCGACGTCGCTGTGCACGCCGCAAAACCAAACCTGCTCAATAGTCTGGCCAGGAGCCTGGGCCGACGTCCATAGCGTCGGAGGAAATTCGAAGCGCCTTTCATCGATCGCGACAGCGTGGTAGGCATTCAGCACGTTTGGATTAAGCGAGGTGTCCAGAAAGCCGTAAAGAATCGGATCCACTTTGCCTAGAACGGACGGAATCCCTAGCGCGCCGACCGTTTCCCAAACTCCTATCATCGTGATCTTCGGGTTGTACATCGCGCAATCCTTTAGTTTCGTCAGGATTTGCGCCCGATTGTCTTTGTCGCGATACGCGCTGAAGGCCGTTTCGACGAGATCGTCGCTAAAGTTCTTCGTGGGCAGCCCGCACGCCGCAATCATGCCCGCCAGGCTGCGGGCCGTGTATGCGCCGCGGCTGAAGCCGAAGATGTAAAGAGGATCGTCCTGCTCGTAGACATGCGCGATCCTGGTGTATCCATCCTTGATCTTTTGCCACAGACCCGTTCCAAACGCTCCGCCAACCAGCCTCGCTATCGGCAGACCGGTGGCCCCGACCCCATCGTCATAGAAAGGTACCTGGTCCGCGCTAACTATCAGCGACTTGTAAAGTTTGTATACGTTGGTGTGTTTACTGGCTGTATCCCAGGTACCATCGGCACAATAAGCGATGCGCTTGCTCATGATCTCCGCAGCCCTCCTCTTTGGTCGAGGAATTATATCGAATCAGTGAAGTGACCGGCTCCCGGCGTTTCATGTAATTTTCAGATTTAGGCTCTACACCTTAGGGCGGGAATCGAGATGCGAATTCTGTTGGTGGAAGACGACCGTGAAGTCGCGGGTTATCTCCGCCGTGGACTCGAGGAGGAGAACAACTCGGTCACGGTTTGCTTCGATGGCGCCGCCGGCTTGCGGGCCGCGCAATCTTCTGCCTTCGACATCGTCATTCTCGACGTGATGCTCCCTTATCTCGATGGCTTTCAGGTTACGAAACGGCTGCGCCTCGAGTCGGTTCGCACGCCTATTTTATTGCTTACCGCGCGCGATGCTCCGGAGGATATTGTTCGCGGGCTCGATGCGGGGGCCGACGACTATCTCACAAAACCGTTCTCGTTCAACGTTCTGCTGGCCCGTCTGAGAGCCCGGACCAGGTCCCCAGACCGGCGCCACACGGCGCGGATGCGGTTTGCCGATTTGACCATGGATCTGGACACGCGCGAGGTCCGGCGCGCTAACGCACTGCTGAATCTGACGCGAACGGAGTTTGCCATTCTCGAATGCTTGATGAGATCGGCCGGCCGCGTCGTCACACGCGACCGGTTGATTGATATTGTTTGGGGCGACCGTGAAATCAGCAGCAACAATCTCGAGGTCTTTATCCGTTTCTTGCGTGCCAAGGTGGACCCGCCTGATTCCAGAAAGCTGATCCAGACTGAGCGCGGTGTGGGATACAGCTTAAAAGAGAGTGGATGATGGAGATCGCATCCATACGCTTCCGGCTCGCGCTCTGGTACTGCCTCAGCCTCGCTGCTGTTCTAGCTATCGTTGCGGTGGGTAGTTGGTTCGCCATGCGGGCCAGTCTGTATCACGCCATTGATGAAGTGCTGCGCCAGCGCATTCCCGGCGTTCAGCAATTTCTCGTCATGCAGGCCGGCGCGACGGCCCAGGAACTGAATGAAGAGCTGAATGAAAGCTCTAACCTGTCTGTTGGCGGAGGCCTGTTTCGCATCTATGATGCCCGCGGCAAGCTGATATATGAATCCGCGAGACTGGCCGGCGAACACATTTCCGCGGTGCCCGGCGACACAGGCAAGGAGATTCAATTCTGGAATGAGGGCCGCCGCAAATTTCCCTTCCGGCTGGCCGCACAGCGGGTCCAAGTGCAAGCAAGGTCTTTCATAATTGAAGTGGCCGAACCGTTGCGTTCCTACGACCGTGCTCTCCATCATTTCAAAGAATTGCTTTGGCGCGGCCTGCCCGTTCTGGTTCTGCTGGCCACCCTCGGCGGATACTGGATGAGCCGGCGCGCGCTGGCGCCGGTGGATCGCATTACTCAAGATGCGCGCGCGATTTCAGCGAATAACCTTTCCGCCCGCCTCGCCGTCCCGCGAGCGAAGGACGAGCTCCACCGCCTTTCGCAGACCCTCAACCAGATGCTGGACCGCATTGAATCTTCTTTCAGCCGCATCCGGCAGTTCAC
>DATBHS010000028.1:0-23999 GCA_036557345.1 Bryobacteraceae bacterium | reverse complement strand
TCCGAGTTCTTCCCGCACATCCGGCGGCAGCAGCCAAACCTGATTCGGCGAATAGGTGACGTATCGGCTCACCCTTTCCTAACGTTTCTTTCCACCCCAACGTTACCCGTTTTCACACAAACTCTCTCGGTCGCGGCTCTGCCAGCCACTGTCAGGCGAGATTCAAAGTCTTTCGCACTGTCCCGCGCTCAGCTTGAATCTTCTTTTGCAGAAGCATAATCGAGTAAAGCAACTGTTCGGGCCGCGGCGGGCAGCCTGGCACGTAGACGTCAACTGGAATGACCTGGTTCACGGGAACCAATGCGTAGTTGCTAAAAACGCCCGTGGAAGTGGCGCAAGCGCCCATGGAGATGACCCATTTGGGCTCGGGCATCTGACGGTAGAGCTGCCGGATCACCGGCGCCATCTTTTGCGACACGCGCCCAGCGATGATCATCAGATCCGATTGGCGCGGAGACCCGCGAAATACTTCCGCGCCGAAGCGGGCGGCATCGTAGCGGGAGGCCATCATTGACATCATCTCGATCGCGCAACATGCCAGGCCGAAAGTCATAGGCCATAGGGAATTTTTACGAGCCCAATTGAGCGCATTGTCAAGAGTTGTGGTGATCACGCTATCACGAATCAGGGCAGTTTCGTCCTGGTCGATCCGCGCAAACAGCTCAGGCGGCTGGCTGATCACATATTTCTCCGCGTCACCCATAGCTCGATTATCCCATTTAGGGTCTTTATTTACCGCCTCGGTTAATCGCAATCGAACGGTTCCCGGGCACAGCCTAGAATCGAAATGACGATGTCCGTTCCCGAAATCCGATTCGAGCCCTCTGGCAGCTATGAAGAAGCGTTATCTCGCGCCGCTGGTGAATGCGGCATTGATTGCGAATACTGGGACATTTTCCATAAACGCCACGAGACGTCTTCAGAGACGCAGCGCCGCATTCTGCAGGCGCTTGGGTGGGATACAGCAACACATGAGGCCATCGAGCGCGAGCGAAAGCGCCGGTTTCAAGTAAACTTGACCAGCATCGTTCCTGCAACCCTCGTATTGAGCGAAATGCAGAAGTCGGCTCCCGTAACGCTCCCAGCGCGTGAAACGGCATCGCTCTGTTTCGAGATGCTCCTTGAGGATGGCCAAAGGATCGCGGGGTCGCTGGAAACGCGGCAGTTGCGCATCATACACTGTATTTTCAACGCCGATGAGCAGTGGGTGACATACGCTCTTGACCTTCCGACCGAAGTTCCGCTCGGGTATCACTCCCTGAAGCTGACCATCAATGGAAGGTCCGCGGGAAAAAGCCGCGTAATCGTGTGTCCCGATCGTGCTTACATTCCAGACGGTTTGGCGCAGAACGGGCGCACCGCCGGTCTGAACATCGCGCTTTACGGACTTCGTTCGAATCGGAATTGGGGCTGCGGCGACTTTACAGATCTTAAAGCGATGCTGGAGTGGGCGCGGCACGAGGTTGGTTTCAGCTTTGTCGGGTTGAATCCGCTGCACGCCTTGCACAATCGCGCGCCATTTAACACCAGTCCGTACCTTCCGTTGTCTATTTATTACAGAAATCCGATTTACCTGGATATTGAAGCAGTTCCGGAATTCAGAAACTCACGAAGAGCGCAATGCCTCTTAGAATCCGTACGCGTGCAGCGAACGATACGCGAGCTGCGAGAAGCAGAATTCGTTCAGTATTCCGAAGTAGACTGCCTGAAACGGAGATTTCTCAAAACGTTGTATCGCGAATTCCGGCGGCAAAAGAGCGACGGCGGTCAACGAAACCGCCTCTTTGCCGAATATTGCGAGCGCGAAGGTGATCTGCTGCAGAAATACGCCCTGTATCGAACACTGGATGAAGCGCTGCACAGGCAAGACCGGAAGCGCTGGACCTGGCGTGAATGGCCGGCCGAATATCAATCTCCGGACACGGAAGAGGCCCGCCAGTTTGCGCGGGAACACCCGCGGAGCATCGAATTTCATAAATACATACAGTTCTTAATTGACGAACAGCTTTCAGCGGCGCAAGCCTACGGGAAACAAATCGGCATGCCCATCGGGCTCTATCATGACTTAGCCGTAGCCACTGACCGGTGCGGATCGGATCTGTGGGCGCACCGGCGCTTCTATGTCAACGGCTGCCGGGTGGGAGCGCCGCCTGACGATTTCTCACCCAAGGGACAGGACTGGGGCTTCCCGCCGCCCGACGCGGAAGCTCATCGCGAGAGCGGGTACAGGCTCTATCGAGAAAGCATCCGTAAGATTGTCGAACACGGAGGCGCGCTCCGTATCGACCATGTGATGCGGCTGTTCCGGCTGTTTTGGATACCGGAGGGAATGGAGCCCTGGCAGGGCACTTATGTGCGAGACCACGCTACAGATTTGATGCGCATCCTGGCTCTCGAAAGTGTCCTGAGCAAGAGTGTAGTGATTGGAGAGGACCTCGGCACCGTTACCGATGAAATCCGCAATATGCTCGGAAGCTTTGGAATCCTGAGCTACCGGCTCCTGTACTTCGAAAAAGATACGCAAAACAGCGCATTCAAGCACAGCTACGAGTATCCGGAACGGGCCCTTGTATCTTCGACTACTCATGATTTGCCGACTCTCGCGGGCTTCTGGTTGTCCCGTGACATTGAGGCGCGCCGGGCTGCGGGCCTAGTTGATGACGCGGGTTACCGGAACCAGCTTGAAGATCGCAAACGCGAGAAACAACGTATGCTCGACATCCTCCACTCGGAAAACCTGTTACCGCCGCACTACCCGCGCAGCACTGAGGATATTCCAGAACTGGATGGCGACTTGCACAACGCGGTGATCGGATTTCTCGCGCAGGTGCCTTCGATGATCCTGCTGCTGAACCAGGAAGACTTCACGAAAGAGACCGAGCAGCAGAATTTGCCCGGCAGCACGGCTCAGTACCCGAACTGGCAGCGCAAAATGAAGGCCAAAATCGAGGATCTCCGCTCACCTGCCTGGCAAGGATATGCCAATTTGTTCCGAGATCAATTAACGCGTACAGGTCGCCGATGAGGCTGGCGAAAGTCGCGAACGCTACCTGGGGTCAAGCTACTTTTCGATAGACTTCCAGAAAAACGATACCACCAGCTTGATCCTTGAAGACCGTTTGCCCTCCGATCTCACGGTCAGGAATGCTCGCGCTGAGTTGACTAATAGCTTCAACATCCTGTACGTCCAGCTCATGCCCTTCAGCCTCTGCTCCGCTGCCGACCAGCAACCGCCCTCCCGGATTCAGCCCGGAAAATAACAGCGCCAGCAGCTCGCTCGCTTTGCCGTTTCGTATTTTTTCAACAAGGTTATCTATGCAGATAAGGTCATAACATTCGTTTGGGCTTGGATCGGCAGACACGGGCACCGAGTCGCGCAAATCGCGCCCCTCGAATGAGAGAACCTTTGCGCCAGGCTTTGCTATTTCCGTTTCCTTGATCTCATTTGCCAGAAATGGGTTTCCGGTACTTTGCATAGGTGCTACCTGACGTATCGGCGGGCTCGGCGTGCGCCTTTAACAATCTTCGAATTTCATTGGCCGCGCTGCTCAGCACGGTGCCGTTCCGCACTCATCGCAAGCTCTGTTGACGAGCGGACCGCGTTTCCGGTCTGTCGAAGAGAGATAGTTAGTGAATCCCGCGATACGCGACGGACAATCGGATCTACCAGCCAGCGGAGCGAAACAGGAATGTCTCTGCTCAGGCCCATCGCTTCCAATTCGATATACACGCCGCCGTCGCGTTCCTCAAAACGGGAGATGCTCGCAAGCCGCCAAATGAAGCCGCTGCCCTGGTCCTGTACAAGTTTGTGTTCGTCCGGTCCGCCATAACCTTGTATCTCCTGCACGCGAACGCTGCGTGTGATGCTGTAGCAACGGCGAGTATCTACCGGAAAATATGTAGATTCGTACTCACCATCGAGAGCCGCTTTCAGAAGGAACGCCTTATTCATTAGCAGCATGGAAAACCGGTCATCGGGACCCTCCCTTCGAACAGGCTTCGAGCTGATCACTGCCGGGCTGTAGAAATCCTTGTAGCGGGCGTAATCGCGAGTCACTGCGAGTACATCGCGAATGGACGTGTTCGGGATGAATGCAGCGGCGATCCAATGATGGATCAGTCCGCATGTTACTCTCTTCGGGTTATGCTGGCCGGCGGAAACGAGGATTTCTCCGTTGCGGACTTTCATGCCTCGCTCCGGTCGCTCATTGGTCCACAGAAAATGTCCGCCAGGACGGAGCCGCTCCTGCATACCGTCAATCGTGGTCTGAACATATTCGTCCCATGCCCTAAGCGTCTCTTTCTGCAGCTCCGCCGCGTTCGCGATGGAAGCAACCAAGAGTAGAAGTGATCCTGTCGCGCGCGCCGCATTCACGACTGCCATCCCCCACCCAGCGTTTTGTATAGCTGGACGACACTAAGCAGCTCGCTCAACTTGATCTGCCTCAGATTCAGCTCGGCGTTGAAAAGATCCCGATCCGCATCCAAGGCATTGAGCTGGGTATCCACACCGCCGCGGTAACGAACATATGCCAGGCGCTTGCGATCCTGCAGCGCGGCGACCAACGCCTCTTGCTGCACCCGGCTTTCTCTTACGCGCTGATGAGCGATCAAGGCGTTCGAAACTTCCGTGAAGGCGGTCTGAATGGCCTTTTCGTATTGGTTCAATGCGCCGTCTCTCTGCGCTTCAGCCAATCTGACATTTGACCGGATGCGTCCGGCCGTGAATATCGGCTGCGTGAGCTGTGGGACGAAGCTCCATGCCCTATTGGGACCGCTGAAAAGCGTTGCCAGTTGTGTGCTCTGCCCGCCCACAGCGGCGGTCAAGCTTAACTGCGGAAAATATTCCGCTTTGGCAACGCCAATCTGAGCATTCGCCGCGATCAGGTTCTGTTCGGCCGCTTGAATGTCCGAACGCCTCTCGAGTAACGCGGATGGCAAGCCGGCCGGCACTTCAGGCGGTACAACCCTCTCGTTGAAGCTGCCCTGACGAATCACCGTTGCCGGATTCTTTCCCATTAGCAGGTTGATCTGGTTTTCTGTCTGCTCGATTTGCTCCTGCAGAGTGGGGATGGTTTGGGCAGCGGTATCCACCAACTGTTCGGCCTGCCTCCGATCCAGTAGCGTAGCCACTCCCCCGCCCTGCCGCGTTTGAACAAGCTCAAGTGACTCACGCCGCGTATCGAGGGTTCGTCTGGAGATCTCCAGCTCATAGTCCAGTTCGCGGAGAGTGAAGTAGGCTGTCGCAACATCGCTGACAAGCGTAACGACGACAGCCTTGCGATTCTCTTCAGCGCTCAGAAGATTCGCACGCGCCGCTTCTGTCGAACGGCGCAAGCGCCCCCACAGGTCGACTTCGAAAGAGAGCAGATTGAGTGAGGCCTCGCCCCACGTACGATTCTGGGACTTGACAAAGGAAGTTGGCAGCGGCAACGACCCGTCTCTGGAAAACCGGGTGAACTGCACATTTCCGCTTGCATCCAATTGCGGGAATTGGTTTGAGCGGGTGATGCCGAGATTCGCGCGCGCCGCTTCGACCCTGGCAACCGCATCGCGCAGGTCATAGTTCTGAGCAAGGGCTGCTTTCACCAACTGTTGCAGTTCTTCATCTTTGAAGACTTCCCACCATTTGAGATCTGCGAAAGAATTTGCCTGCGGGGCCGGCAGCGGCTCCGGAGCGCGAAAGGTTTGTGGTATTTGCACCGTGGGCCGGTGATAATTCGGTCCGACAGCGCATCCCGTCAGCCAACCCGCCGCAATCAAGACAGTAAGTGCACGATAGTTCATATCAGTCCCCCTCTACGGCCGACGGCATCAGCTCCGAAAGGTCCGCGCGCCGCCGGGCGGCGCCCGAAAGTTTTTCGACCAGATAGAAAATTGCCGGAATGAAGAAAATGCCGATGGCGCTGGCAGCGAGCATTCCGCCAATGACCGTGGTGCCCATAATCTGGCGGCCAACCGCACCGGCGCCGGACGCGGTCCATAGCGGTACGCATCCCAGAATGAACGCGAAGGAGGTCATCAGAATGGGACGCAAGCGGAGCCTGGCGCCTTCAAGCGCAGCGTCAACCAGTCCCATTCCCTGCTCATACTTGTCCTTCGCGAATTCAACGATCAAAATGGCATTTTTGGCGGCAAGGCCAATCAACATCACGAGCCCGATCTGCGAGTACACATCGTCCTCGATTTGCACCATGTAAGGCGGAAAGAAGTAGCCAAGAACCGCGCGCCGTAGCCACAAAATTCCGAAGGCTCCGAATACCGCGACCGGCGTACTCAACAGCACGCTAAGCGGCAGCGACCAACTTTCATACAGAGCCGCCAGAATCAGGAACACAAACAACAAGGAAAAAGCGAAGATTACCCAAGAAGGCAAACCCTGCTGCGCTTTCTTCTCCTGAAACGACATGCCCATGTAGTCGTAACCCATTTCGCGCGGCATGGTTTGATCGAATGTTTCTTCCAGGGCTTTCATCGCTTGGGCGGAGCTATAGCCCGGCGCGGCACTGCCGACAATTTGAGCGGAGCGATACAGGTTGTAGCGCATGGTGAATTCAGGCCCTGGCCGCGGCTCGAACCTCACCAGAGCAGAGAGCGGTACCATCTCGCCTTTGTTGTTGCGGACGTAAAACTGCCCGATATCAGTAAGGTTGTTGCGGTAATCGCCTTCCGCTTCTACGTAAACTTGCCACTGCCGCCCGAAGCGATTAAAGTAGTTGATAAACACGCCGCCCATATAGGCCTGAATGGTCTTGTAAACGTCGTTGAGCGGTACTCCCTGCTTCAGCACCTTGTCGCGATCGACATTGGCGAACTGCTGCGGCACTCCGGGCAAGAAGGTGCTCACCAGGTTCGCGATCTCCGGGCGTTTTCGTGCAGCCGAGAGAAACTTGTTCAAGTTATCGGCAAGGAATTGGACGTCCTTGCCCGCGCGATCTTCCAGAACGAAAGTGAACCCGCCGGACGTGCCGACTCCGGGAATGGCCGGCGGCGAGAAGCTGAATGCAAATCCGTCCGGAAGCTTGGCCAATTCGCGATTGACGTGCTGCAGGATCTGCTGATATTGCTCTTCCTTGCTCTTACGTTCACTCCAGTCTTTCAAGGTGACAAAAAAGAAACCGTTGTAAGTCGTTCGCACGAAACTCAGCAGGCTGAAACCGGCAACCGTGGTGGTGTATTTCACGCCTGGCGTCTCCGCCAGAATTTTCTCGACCTTCCTGCTGACCTCCTCCGTGCGCTGTAGCGAGGCCGCATTGGGGAGTTGCAGATGCAGGAAAATGTAGCCCTGATCCTCATCGGGCAGAAAACTCGAAGGAAGCCGTTTGCCGATCAATCCGGCCGCCAAGCCGAAAATAACGAGCATGACCAATGCAATGCCGCTCTTTCGGATGAGAGTTCCAGACCAGCGCACGTACCCGTTGGTGGCTCGGCCAAAAACGCGATTGAACCAATCGAAAAATCTCCTCAGCGGGCCGTATCCTTCCTCCTTCGGCTTGAGTAAGAGTGCCGCAAGCGCCGGGCTAAGCGTCAGCGCATTGAAGGCAGACAGAATCACGGAAATCGCGATCGTGACTGCGAACTGCTGATACAGCCGTCCCGTAATACCGGGGATGAAGGCAGTAGGAACAAATACTGCTGAGAGCACGAGTGCGATGCCGATGACCGGTCCGGAGATTTCGCGCATCGCCTGAAGTGCGGCCTGTTTGGGCGAGAGACCCTCCTCGATGTGACGTTCAACCGCCTCCACGACCACAATGGCGTCATCGACGACCAAGCCAATTGCCAGCACCAGGCCGAATAGCGAGAGCGTATTGATAGAGAACCCAAACGCCGGGAAGAAGACGAACGTTCCTATCAGCGAGACCGGCACGGCGAGCAGTGGAATAAGCGTGGCGCGCCAACCTTGCAGGAAGATGTAGACCACGATGGTTACGAGCGCAATCGCGATCGCCAGCGTGAGAACGATGTCCCTTATACCTTCGGTCACGGAGCGCGTGGTATCGAGCGATACGACGTAATCCATATCCTGCGGAAAGCGCTTCTTGACCTCCGACATCAGTTTTTTCACGCCGTTGGCTGCATCAACCGCATTCGTGCCCGGCAATTGATAAACGGCGAGAATCGCGCTGGGTTTGCCGTTCAGGCGGCCCACAATGCTGTAATCCTGGGCGCCCAGTTCAACACGAGCTACATCCTTGACCCGCACCGTTCCTCCATCGGGCCTCTCGCGTACGATGATCTGCCCGAACTCTTCCGGCGAAGTCAAGCGGCCCTGCGCGCGCACCGAGTATGTGTATTCCTGACCCTTAGGCGCGGGCGCCGCACCTACCTGGCCGGCGGGATTGACGGTATTTTGCGTCTGAATTGCGGCAATCACTTCAGGCACGGTGATTCCCAGCTTCGCCAACTGATCCGGCTTGACCCACAGCCGCATCGCGTACTGACCCGCTCCGAATACTTGCACGTTGCCGATGCCGCGGACGCGCGTAAGTTGGTCGTTCAGGTTGATATACGCGTAATTGGCCAGGAACTTCGCATCGTACGTGCCATGCGGAGAATATAGCCCGATCACCATAAGAGGCGCTGTTACCGATTTCTGGACCGTAACGCCGTAATTGGTAACGTCTACCGGCAACTGGGAAGCCGCTTGGGTTTCTCGCATCTGGGTAAGAATCAGATCTGTGTTCGGGTCCGTCTTCACATCGAAGTCCACGATGGATGTCATCTGCCCGTTCGCAGCGTTCAGCGAATACATGTAATTCAGGTTGTCGACGCCACTCAGTTGCTGCTCGATGGGCGTGGCGACCGACTGTTCTACCGTTTGCGCATCCGCGCCAACATAGTTGGCCTGAATCTGGACTTCAGGGGGCGCGATGCTCGGGAATTGCGATACAGGCAGAGTTGCGATTGTGACCGCCCCCACAATGACCAGCAGAATCGAGATGACCATGGCCACAATCGGCCGGTTAATGAAAAACCTTGACAATTCACTTACCTCCCGTTGTCGGTTTCTGCTCGTTGAATGGCTTGGGGTTCACCTGCATGCCCGGCATAACCTTCTGGACGCCTTCAGCAACCACACGCTGGCCCGGCTTCAGGCCGTCACTGATCACCCACATCGAGCCGATTCGATCACCGACCTTCACCGCCTCGACACTAACCTTGTCGTTGTTGTCCACAGTGGCTACCTGATAATTGCCTTGCAGCTCGCTAACCGCACGCTGCGGAATGAGCAGGGCTCCCTGAATGCTTCCAACCGAGGCACGGACTTTGCCATACTGGCCAGGCCGCAGTACGTTTCCAGGATTCGGAAACAGCCCGGTTAGCTGAATCGCCCCGGTGCCTTGGTTTACCTCGCGATCTGCGAAGGCGAACTTCCCCCTGTGTGGATAGACGCCCCCATCACCCAGGATCAATTCGAGCTCGAGCTGCTTCATCGGAGTGTCCCGTCTGGTGAAGTTGAGGTACTCCTGTTCGCTCACAGTAAAGTTGACCTTAATAGGATCGAGCGTTGAAACAGTGGTGACCGCGTTGGCAGCAGGGCTGACAAGATTACCGACCTGGGTTTGCGCGACACCCGCCACGCCATCGATTGGAGACGTCAACCGCGTAAAACCGAGATTCACTTGGGCGGTTTCAAGTGCTGCTTTCGCAGCCTCGACCGCGGCGCTTGACGCCTGAATTTGGGCCTTCGCCGTTTCGACCTGCGCCTTGGCTGCCTCTACCTGCGCCTTCGAGGCCAGGTTGTTTTGGGTAGCGTTATCCAGGTCCTGCTGCGTGATGGCCTGCTGTTTTGCAAGAGGAATGTAGCGCTCCTCATCGAGTTGCGTTCTGTGTTGATTGGCTTCGGCGCTGGCAAGCTGGGCCTGGGATTGCAAGAACTGAGCCTTCGCCTGCGCCAGTTGTCCGTTGGCTTGGGCGAGCTGGCCGCGCGCCTGATCGACCCCCGCCTGAAACGGCCGGGGATCGATTTCAAACAGTAACTGCCCCTTTTTGACGAAAGAGCCTTCTGAGTATCTTTGCGCAAGCAGATAGCCGGTCACCTGAGCCCGGATGGCCGCGTTTACCAGTCCGTCGAGCGTGCCGATCCATTCGTGATAGATAGGAACGTCTCTCTGCTCTACCGCAGCCACCTGGATATCGGGTGGCGGTGGCGGACCAGCGGCCGAAGTCGCCTTTGTGCAGCTTGCCGTTGTAAGTGCCGCTGCAATTAAAAGAGCCGCAGACCAGATCTTCAATTTTGTATTGAATAAAGTGCTCATTCTTCTCCCCTGTTTAAGCCCGATTGTGAGATGAACCGCATCCGTTCTCCAGATGCGCAAGAAATCTGCGAAGCGGAAGCTTCCCGGCCGCGTTGAGATTTTCGAGAAGGTCCTTCGTATCTACGCCGCTTGCGGTGAACTCAGCACCCTCATTACGCATCTGTTGCAGTAGTTGCACTCCACGCTCGTCGACGAAAGTGACATCTGTCAGATCGACTAGACGTTTACGATCCTCTACTGCGGAACGCGTTTGCTCCCAATTCGATCGAAGCTCCGCTACCCACGGTCCGGCCAACTGCCCGCATAAGGTCCATCGCTGCTCAGTGGCCGTGCCTGAGTTTTCGATCTTCAACATTCGGTCTCGCCTTCTCTCGTGCGAGTGCATTTGCAAGACCATCCACGTGTGATCGGCAACATGCTGCGAAATCAAGGCAAACGGAATTGGAAGGTGAGCAGGTGCCGAAGTGCCGATGCCGAGAGACTGGTGTGTTACCGACTTTTCGGCAGCACGCGAGACTCGCTAATTAGCGGTTCGCGCAATGCGGATCCCTAGCTTCTGCATCCGCGACTGCAGTGTGGATCGCTTCATGCCCAAGCGCTCGGCTGCGCCGTTCGGGCCGGCAACTACCCAGTTTGCCTTCTCTAGCGCATTCAGGATCTGCTGGCGCTCGGTTTCATCGAGAACAACCCGCATGCTTTTGCCGTTTGCCGGCATAGCTGGCGCCGCTGGGCCGGAAGCACGAAGCTCGTCGGTTGGCACTTTCAGCACCGGACCTGCCGAGAGGATCACTGCTCTTTCGATCACGTTCTGGAGTTCACGAATATTGCCGGGCCAATGGTAGGCAGAAAGGGCGCTCATGGTTTCTGCAGGGATCGCGTCGATATGCTTGCCTATGCGCCGGCTGAACTGCTGCACGAAATGCCGGACCAGCAGGGGAATATCTTCCGGACGCTCACGCAGCGCTGGAACACGAATAGGGAAAACATTCAAGCGGTAATACAGATCGGACCGGAACGTCTGCTCATCCACCATTGCAGACAGATCGCGATTGGTCGCTGCGATCAATCGCGCATCGGTTCGTAGTGTGCGCGGGCTCCCCAGCCGCTCAAACTCGCGTTCTTGCAGGACGCGCAGGAGCTTTGGCTGCAGCTCTAGCGGGATCTCGCCGACCTCATCCAGGAAAACAGTCCCACGATGGGCCAGCTCAAACCGACCGATCCGCTGCGCAATGGCCCCCGTGAACGCGCCTTTTTCGTGTCCGAAAAGCTCGCTCTCGAGCAGTCCCGTGGGTATGGCGGCGCAGTTCAGTTTGACGAAGGCGCCCGCGTTGCGAGCGCTCAGATTGTGCAGCGCGCGCGCGATCAGCTCTTTGCCTGTTCCGGTTTCTCCATAAATCAGCACAGTCGAGTCCGTCGGCGCCACAGTCTCCACCTGCTTCAGAACGCGGCGGAGCGCCTCGCTCTTGCCGACAATCTCCTCAAAATTCAGCTCGCTCCGAATCTCATCCTCGAGGTACAGTTTCTCCTGTGCAAGCCGGTCCTTCAGTTCCGAAATCTGACGATAGGCGAGCGCGTTATCGACAGCGATTGCAACCTGGCTGGCAACTTGGCTCAGGAATGTTACATCATCTTCAGAGAATGCGTTCTCCCGCACACTTCCCAGGCTCAACGTACCCAGCACGCGGTTCCGGCTGATCAGCGGCAGGTGACACACAGACTTAGCGCCTTCTTTAACCGCAACCGGGTCGCGCGCTAATTCGACGGCACTGAGGATGAGAGGCTCGCCGCTGCGAAAGACTTTGATCGGAGTGGATTCTTCCTCGGCCGGTGGCTCGAACCCCTCTCGAATGTGTCCGTCGTTGTCCGGAAAGTCGAGTGCGTAGATCCGCAAGCGGCCGTCTTTCGGATCCGGCAATGCCACGCCAACCCCTTCGCACTCCATCACGCGCCGGATGCTCGCCGAGATTTCGCGAAGCAAGTCGCGCAGGTTAAGGTTGGAGACGACGCGGTTTGTCAGGCCGAGTAAAAGCGCCAGCCGTTGCTGCGCGCGCTGCGAAGCACGGAAATTAATGGTGTCGTCCATCGCAAGCGCGATGTGGCCTGCTACCAGCGACAGAAAACGAACGTCCTCATCCAGGTAGGCGCTGCGCCTCCGGCTCGCAACAATGAGACTTCCCAGCCGTCGATGGGCCGTGCTGAGCGGTAAGGCGCACAAGGAACGGAGTCCAGTCTCTTCGAGGCATTCGGTACACAGGGGAAAGCGAGTCTCTTGGCGTACCTCCGCGATGACCAGTGGACGTTGGTGCTCATAGACCCACCAGGCCATGTTTTGGTCCTTCGGCACATCCGCGGGAGAAACGCTGGGTTGCTTGCAAGGTTCACAGAAATGCCAATTGACCTTGTTCGCGGCTTCGTCGAACTGAGCGATGCCGTCGAACTGAACAACATTCTTGAGTTCGTGCACGAGAACATCGAACAACCCATCGGGGTCACGCTGGGCGCGTATCGATTCGGCCAGTCGAATTAACGACTCGTATCGGATAGTGGCAAAGTCCTCCGACTGCACCTGCACCGCCGCACTAGACATGCTCATACGCATTGCCCCATGTTTTGCATCCTGCCTCGCTGAAGCCTGCGGGCTTATCCATTCCTGTGTGATGCGCAGAATACTTTGAGAGATGCGCCTTTGCGCGTTTATGCACCTCGGCGATTTGAACGAAAAAAGTCAAGAAAATATCAGCCGATTGCGATCCGGATTCAAGGGTAGTCTCCCCCACAGAACTTACGTGTCGCCCGGAATTTTAGTGGGGCTGCGTAAGCTGGCCGAATGTCTGCGAATGGCGTCGTGGAGAACGGGAAGCTACGTAAACTAATGGTTTTCTGGAGGTGTTAAAAACCATGGTGAGCCGGGCGGGACTCGAACCCGCGACCACCGCATTAAAAGTGCGTCTACAGCTCATCATAGTTCACGTCCGTGCCGCAGAATGAGGAGCTTAGGACATATCAGTCTGAACAGAGTAGCACTGCTTTCCGGCTTTTTGTTACCAGATACATTGCCAGTAGACCGATCGCACACGTCACGCTGGCCGTGCCTTAAACAGGGATCGTCAACCAAACTTAATTCAACCGCTGCAGCGCTCACAGAACCGCTATTCGACGAGCGATTCCAGCCGCGATACCTATATCGCGGAACAGGTGTTCAATTGGTCGGGTGTGCCGGTCATCCATCTGCGCCCAACCAACTTTCTCGAATGGCTGCTCTATCCGTGGCAACTCCCCTATCTGCAGCACGGCGTCCTGCGCATGCCAGGTGGCAAAGGCCGCCATTCTCCGATTGCCGCCGATGACCAAGGCCGCGCCATTGCGGCGCTGCTGAAGAACCCAGAAAAGCGTATCGGCACAGCCATCGACCTCTCTGGGCCGGTCGAGATGGACTATGAGCAGATGGCTGCGGAATTGAGCGAAGCACTAGGGCGCAAGATCGCGTATCAGGATTTGCCGATCGGAGAGTACACGGCCTCGCTTACCCAGATGGGCTTGCGAGCCTATCTTGTTCAACATTTCGGCGGCACAATGCTCGACTATCAACACGGGCACATGGCGGGCGCAGATAACAACGTCGAGCAGCTCACGGGTCGCCGTCCGATGACCGTCGGCGAGTTTGCCAAGCTCCACGCCGACAAATTCAACGCCAACTGACAACGCAGGGCCCGCGTTAGCGCGAGCTCCATTTAAGGGAAAGGAATATCATCATGAACATCCCGATTCTATCGCTCTCGTCACTGGCGCCAATGGAGTCATTGGCCGCGCTTTCGTTACCGATTTGCTGAAGCGGGCGCTGCCAAAATCCTACATTGCCGCAAGCGATGCCGCCTCGCTCGCCGAGCTGCTGAAAGATGGCGATTCCGCCTCGTTCCGTTAGCTCTTGATGTAACCAACCCCGATCAGTTTGCTGCCGCCGCGACCACAGCGGACCTATCCGCGGAAATGCGAAATAATGGCTCCTGAAGGAGTGGATGTCAGCTATGGCGGCTCATTGGGTTGTGACGGATGATCATCTGATGAGTTGCTGGACGGACACAGGAGGCATGGCTGGATTCCATCCTGAATGGATGCCAAAGGTTTCGCCTCGCGAAGGGCGAACCCGCAGTCGCGGCGTCGATATGAGCACGCGGAGTTTGTTCGGGGGAGCCAAGTGGTACGCACACGAACTGAGGGAGCGTGACGACCCTCGCGAGAAATAGGCGTAAGCCTCGGTAGCCCAGCGCACCCGCGATTCCAAGTTGTGTGAGTCCGTGGACGCCGGTTGGAAAACGTCGACGCGCAATCGCTCAGGGATGGCAACGGCCGAAATGGAAACTCTAAACCTAATACAAGGATGTGCGTGATGAAACGCAAAAGGATGTCGATGATTTCGGCGATTACGGGGCTGCTCGCAGTCGTGGGCGGCTGGACCCTCGCCGCGCAGGACAAGCAGGACAAGTACGGTCTGAAGGTGCCGGGCGGACTCGCGTTCTCTGAGTTCAAGGGATACGAAGATTGGCAGGCTGTTGGCCCGAGTCTGACCGACGCCGCACACGTGATCAGACTTATCGTTGCGAATCCCGTGATGATCGACGCATACAAGGAAGGTATTCCCGGCAATGGCAAGTCCTTCCCAGACGGCTCCAAGATTGCGAAAATTGAGTGGAAGCCGAAAAAGTTAACCGATCCTCCTTTTTCCGCGAACGCACCAGATACGGTGCCTGGCGACCTTACTGAAGTCGAGTTCATTGAGAAAAACGGTAAAAGATTCTCGGACACGCATGGATGGGGATATGCCATGTTCGACTATGACGCTGCATCCGGTACGTTCACGCCGGCCACTTCGGCTGGTAAGCGGCCGCAGGGGCACGACGCCAAGTGCGGCGCCGCATGTCACACGCTAGCGGCATCAAAGGATTACATTTTCACGGCGTATGCGAAAAGGTGAACCCTAATCAGGTGTTTCTTCAAGTTCGGTTCTATGGAGGTGGACCCGCACAACGGGCTGCGCGGAGACTGGGCACCATTTGTCGCACATCGCGAAATACAGCTAAGTACAGATCGCGACCACAAGCGGCTAATCGGTCGGTTCATTTCTCCGATATCGTGACAAGCCGTCCGACATGGATTTGTCAAACGGTACGGCCTGGTTCGCGACGCCCGCCATGAGACTCCACCTTTATGGTGCCCTTTCGGAGAAGTCCAGCAAGACTTTTTCCTGTCCTGCCTCACCATCGGCCAGACGTACTGCCTCTTGGAAGTCCTTCAATGAATACCGCACAATCGCCGGCGGCATAAGTGCTCCGTTCGACAACATGGTGAGCAGATCGCTCGTCGCCGCCCGCATCTCGGCGAGGGGCTGGGAATGCACCCATCGCGGAAGCCACCATCCGCGAACCGTCGCTGTCGAATAAATTAAACGCGGAGCGACGAGCGGCATGATGAATTTCGCGGGGTCCGTTTGTCGGTGACTGGAGAGGGCTCCATAGACAAGCATGGTTCCAGCAGGAGCGAGATTGCGGGCGATCTCAGCGCCAAGTTCCCCGGCAACGCAGTCAATCGCTCTTCAACGCCTTTGCCTGCCGTCAATTGCTCCAGGCGTGCTCTCAGGTCCTCGTCGTCTGTGCAGATTGCCTAATTGCCGCCGAGGCTGCGTATGATCTTTTCCTGCTCGCGTCGCCGGATGACGTTGATTGTCTTGAATCGATACTGCTCCGCCAATTGAAGAACAAACTTCCCGACGCTGGATGCAGCCGCCGTCTGTAGGAGCCAGTCCCTCTCCTTGAGGTTGTGACTTGATTTCGTCAATGCCCATGCAGTCAAAGGATTGATGCAGCAAAGTGGCGGCGGCCGGATCGTCCAGGTCCGAGCGAAATGCGGGAAACTGGACGGCAAAACTCGAAATGGTGACGTTGCTCGCTCCTGATTCTAAGGATCGCCTCCAAAATTGCGAAATGTGCATCCTGTAAGCATCTCTTTCTAGGAGATGCAGCCTCAAGCGTTAAGCGCGGCCAGCGGGGGACAACTTTCGATGAAGGGGCGTTTCAATTGATAGCGCGGGATATTACCTCGCACGAGCCGTAAGAGTTCGGAGTCCATACGCGAAAAGACGAAGAAGGGAGCAGAAGACAATTTGAAATTTTCGACGCGGTGTGGCTGTAGAGAGAAGGCGCGCCAGATGCGACTTACGGCTGACTGCGACATGGCGGCCACTTCCGCCGTCGACCGCGTTGACCAGTGTGTGCACTCTGGTGGTGCTTTTTCCAAAGTGTGTTTCCACATGCGCATCGCTAATCCATCGCCAGCCATCACGAGCATACGCTGCCGGTCCGGCGGCCGAGGCGGCGTGATCTCCCGATCGAATTATTGCGGATGATAACTCACAGCATCCGCTTAACATCGCAGTTAACGCCTGCCTAGGTGGTTGAAGACATGGACCGACGAATTTCCGGACCATATATATGGGATCGATAGACGGATACACAGCCCCTTAGCGATTGAAGGCACTGACATCTGAATTTCCGGCGATACGAGATCGTGATCCGCTATTAGGAGCGTTGGAAGGATACTACGCGGTGATCGCGCGTGCCGTCAGACTCCCCAGAACTGCAGTTCTTGCTTGGCGGCCGCCAGCTTGGGCGCCTGCCAACTGTCGTTGTCTTTCAGCCCATTAAACGGCTTGTCGGTCTTGTCGAGAAACGCGCGGTAGACGTAGTGTTCGTACGCTCCCTCGACGTTCACGGCGTACGCTTCGGCGAGGGCTTTATCGCCCTTGATGATGATAAAGTTTTCGTCGTTCTTGCTGCTTGCGCTTGCGGAAAAGTTGTGACTACCGGTGATCACCGTAGGCCTTTCCGAGAACGGGTCCACCACCACAACTTTGCTATGAATGATAGCGTGTCCTACTTGGCTGAGAAACTGGTTCCTGGTGACTTCGGCCGCGAAATTGGCGAATGGATGCTTGGCACCCTGAGGCTGAATGATGTCGAGGTGCAGAGGCGTATGCGTACCGTTGTTAATCAGGTTCACATCGACTGCGCTTTCATCTCCCGTGCCGTTCGGAAGTGTGCTGACTACGCCGCGAACAAACAGTTTCGGATCGCCGGACATCTTCGCCACAGTACTGAAAAGCCCCGTCGCCCCGGGCATAAACATCAGGAACAGGACGCCTTCCTTCGCCCCTTGAACTGCTTCATCAAGTGCCGCGAGATCCGTTTTTTGGCTAGTGCGAGAGAACCACACGGTCACATCGCTACTCACCGTCTTAGCCTTGGTATTGGAGGTCACCAGGTTTTTTGGGAAGCCACTCTTAGCACTCCTGAGTAGATTCCATTGGTCGAAGTAGATCTTCGCGATCTTAGGATCATTAATCAGCAATCCATTATTTACTTGGGTGCAAAGCCCTGTAGGCGCCCAATTCGTGCTGCCAGTCCATGCAATGGCGGGCTTGCCCTTCTTATCCATCCGAACGAGAAACTTGTTATGGCCAAGGGCTCCCGGCGAGAGGAACCGGTCCGTTAACACAACGTCCACTTTGGCCTTGAGAAGCTTCTTTCGCGCATCCGCGTTCTCATCGCGCTTGCGCGCGGCCGCGACGCCTTCTCCTTTCTTCGCGGTGATCGAACCGTTGGACAGCACCAAGTGAGCCTTCTTGCCCAGTTTGACCAGAGCGGCAACCAATTCAGCGTCGCTCAACTCGAACAGCGCGGCATGGATCTCTGTCCCTTCCGTTGTCGCGGTTTCCAGTTGCGCTAGCAAAGCCTTGCGAAGGTCCCCCGACAAGAACAGCCGGATCGTTTTGTCCGTCTCGTCGCTAATACGATTCTTGAACTGCTTCAAAGTCAGCTTGTTTTCGGTAAGAAAACGCGACATGAACTGCGACATTACAAAGCCGCGGTTGAAAAAAGGCTGAAATGTCCTAATCGCTTCGACGCCCAGTGTTCGCGGATCGGAGAAGGCGCTAGCTTCGGCTTCCAATTGCTCTAGATCACCCGCAGAGTTTCGAATTATTGGAACGATACGGTAGGACACAATATCCCCCGTATTGGCATCATGATCAGTCCAATTGAATCGCTGGAAAGGCCATTCGGTTGACGGCCTTATGACCGGCCGCCCATCCTTGGGTGTGGGAATGGTTTTGCCGGCAAAACCAGTGCGGTTCATCAAAAAATCGCTGGTTTCGGCCACATTTCCGTGGCGAGTGATCTTGCGCTCAATCGCGAACCCGCGGCATTCCTTGATCGGTTTGGAGATACCCCAGAACAGAAGTGCATCGTCTTCATTCGCGTACACCTTCAATTTCGTCGGCATAAATGTAAACCCCGTCAAATTGTGCGGCGACCATTTCAGAATGTCAACCTTTTTTACCGCCTTACACGAAGGCGGGCACCAAAAAGGTATTGACGACTCGCCGGAACAGGCCCTTGGCGGCGTGTGAGGCTTTTCGTTCAGTCATTGCTGCAGTACGGGCCAGACCTCTTTGTAGGGATCGGGACGTGTGCGCCAGGTATGAGGCTTGGCGTCGGAACGTCGCTTCTTATATGGGCGCGAATCTCGCCATTGCGCCAGGCGGTTGCCAGGCTCTCAGTCGCACGCAGAAGCTTCGCAATGCTGCGGCGCAGAAGTCGAAACATTAAGCCCATTTGCTGGTTAGCGCGTCTTTGTTACAGCTGTATGGCGAGGAGGTATCAATCTTTTCCACCGCTGTCGACAGCGAAAAAAGCTATTCTGTTCTAGAACTGCCTCGGAACGGGAGTAACGGATGCCAATCGCTGATGAAGTTTTCGCCATATTTTCAGACAAGGGCCAATCGAGCTATTTCGGCGAGCCAGTTTCGCAACTCGAGCACGCGCTGCAGGCGGCACATTTTGCACGTCAGGAAGATGCACCGGATCACCTGGTGATCGCATCGCTGGTTCACGACATGGGTCACCTAGTGGCGGACGCGCCGGAGAACATCGCGGACCTCGGCGTGGATGCCAGGCACGAGGAGATCGGCGAGCGGTGGCTGTCGCGCCGGTTCGGCCCTGAGGTCTACGGACCGGTTTACTTGCACGTCGCGGCAAAGCGCTACCTTTGTGCGACCGATCGCGGCTACATGTCTCTCCTCAGTCCTGCCTCCATTCAAAGCCTTCATCTCCAGGGTGGACCGATGTCGGAGAGTGAGGTCGTCGCTTTCGAGAAAAACCAATATTTTTCTGACGCCGTAAGGCTCAGGAAGTGGGATGATGCAGCCAAGATACCCGGCCTTGAAACTGTGGGTCTTGAAAGCTATCGCGATTTGATCCAGCAAGCTTCGCTCCAAACATAGTTTCTATTTCCTTCCGAGAAGCACCGAGTACCCTGAACTGAATGGATCAGTTGTATGACGTCGCCGTCATAGGGGGCGGCATCCTTGGCTTGGCGCATGCGTACGTGCTCGCCAGGAGTCCCAAACGAGTTGCTGTCTTCGAACGCGAGCCCCGCGCGTCCGGGGCCTCGGTGCGCAACTTCGGTATGGTCTGGCCCATTGGTCAGCCGGCCGGTGAGATGCATGACCTTGCTCTCCGCAGCCGCGAAATCTGGCTCGATATGCTCGCGCAAGCGAAGTTGCCCTTCCGCAACACGGGTTCTCTCCACCTCGCCTACCATGCCGATGAAGCGACCGTGCTGCAGGAGTTTGCCGATATTGGACCAGGCGCGGGTTATGCGTGCGAATGGCTCAACTCCGCTGAGACCCTCGAACGCAGTCGTGCAGTGGTTCCCCAAGGCCTCAAAGGTTCCCTCTGGAGCGGCGCCGAATTGACTGTGGATCCGCGTCAAATTCTGCTCTGCCTGCCCAAGTTCCTCAAGGAATCAGGGGTCGACCTCTACTACGGCGAGATGGTTCGCTCTATCAACCTGCCCACCATAGAGACAACTCGCGGCAAGTATCGCGCCGAGACCGCAATCATTTGTTCTGGAGCCGACTTCCAGACGCTGTACCCCGACGTCTTCGCCGATAGCGGGCTCACGCGCTGCAAACTGCAAATGATGCGAACTGCTCGGCAGAACGGCTGGGAGCTCGGCCCTGCTCTTGCAGCCGGTCTCACGCTGCGTTTCTACAAAGCGTTCCGCCTTTGCTCTACGATCGAAACGCTGAAAGCGCGCATCGCGATGGAAAAACCGGAATACGATCGCTGGGCCATCCACATCCTCGTCACTCAAACCGCCGATGGAGCTATAACTTTGGGGGACTCGCACGAGTACGGCGATTCTTTAGACATCTTCGACAAAGCCGAAGTGGATCGCCTGATTCTAGATGAAGCCAGAACCTTCCTACGGCTACCCTCCTGGAGCATCGCCGAACACTGGCATGGCGTGTACGCCCTGCATCCGGAACTACACTTTTTTACTGCCAGCCCAGCACCGGGTCTCCGTATCTTGAACGGAGTTGGAGGATCGGGTATGACGCTCTCCTTCGGCTTGGCAGAACGCACACAAAAGTCTCTTTTCGCATGAACATCAAAGCCGTCATCTTCGATTGGGCCGGCACGCTGGTAGATCACGGAAGCCGCGCTCCCGTCGCCACTTTGCAAAATGTGTTTCACGCTGCAGGCGTTCCCATCACCGTCGAGGAAGCGCGCCGCTCGATGGGCATCGCCAAGAGGTCCCACATTCGTGAAATTCTCGCTATCGAACGCGTCAATAGAGCCTGGTCTAAACAACACGGCCATGCTCCTGGAGAAGACGACCTGAACCGCCTGTATGCCGACTTCGAACCCAAACAACTCGAATGTCTCGGTGAATTCTCGGGCGTTATTTTGGGCGTGCCCGCTACCTTCGAACAGTTGCGCAGGGCCGGAGTAAAAATTGGCTCAACGACCGGTTACACGCGGCCCATGCTCGATTTCCTTGTTTCTCGCGCCCGCGAACAGGGTTGCGCGCCCGATCTCGCTCTGTGCCCGGACGATGTCCCGGGTGGTGGCCGCCCGCTTCCTTATATGTGCTATCGCAGTGCCATCGATCTGCAGGCTTTTCCACTTTCGCAAATGGTGAAAATCGGCGACACGCCAAGCGACATTGCGGAGGGCGTGAACGCGGGCATGTGGACGATCGGCATCAGTCGCACGGGTAACGAATCCGGCCTCACCGAAAGCGAGTGGTCTGCTCTGCCTCCGTCCGAGCGCGCTGCCGTACTTCAAGCTGCAGCCCAACGATTGTGGAATGCCGGAGCTCACTATATTGCCGAATCGGTCGCCGACTGCATCCCCGTGCTGGAACAGATTTCGATTCGCATCACTGGCGGCGAGAGACCCCACGATAGGGATTAGACGTGCCCACTCAAACCGAGCCGGTCGCTACTCGCGACAAGCGTTTACAGAATTGGCAGTTCGCAACTGTGACACTGATGCTGACTGGTTACGCCGGCTATTATTTGTGCCGCTCCGATCTCTCTGTGGCCATGCCTCTGCTCATCAGTGACTTGGCCGCGCGGGGATTATTGCCCTCTGTTGCGAAGGTCCAACTCGGAGGTATTGCCTCGCTCGGCGTCCTGGCCTACGCTGTCGCCAAAGTCCCGAGCGGCTGGTTGGCCGATTCACTAGGGGGGCGCCGCAACTTCCTTTTCGGAATGGGCGGCGCGATTTTCTTTACGGTTCTCTTCGGCATCGGGGGCGGACTCCCGATCTTCACACTCGCCTGGATCGGCAATCGCTTCGTCCAGTCGCTCGGCTGGGCCGGGATGGTCAAAATTACTTCCAAGTGGGTTTCTTACTCGAGGTACGGCACCGTCATGGGCATCATCAGCCTCAGCTTCCTCTTCGGTGATGCCGCTTCTCGCGCGTTTCTCGCGGGGCTCATTTCCGCAGGATTTGGCTGGCGCAGTCTCTTCTTCGCCGCCGCCGTAGTAGTTGGCGTCTTATTTCTGATCAATCTTCTTTTTCTACGCGAGACACCGTTAACGCTTGGTTTGCCAGAACCGCCGGCTTCTTCCGAAAACCTGTTTAGAGCCGATCCTGAATCTGGCCAGGCTTGGAGCATGGGCCACTTGGTCGGCACGCTCCTGCGCAGCCCTGCTTTCCTCCTAGCGTGCGTGCTGTCGCTCGGTCTTACGATCCTTCGCGAGACGTTCAATCTCTGGACGCCAACTTACTTCACGCAAGCGTTGGGGATGAGCCCCGCGCGGGCAGCCCAGAATAGTGCGCTCTTTCCGCTCTTCGGCGGTTTTTCGGTGATCCTGGCGGGCTGCCTGAGCGATCGGCTCGGCAGAACCGGTCGCGCCAGTGTTCTTTTTTATGGGACGCTATTCACTGCGGCGACTACAGCCGTTGTCGCTTTCGTGCACTTCCGGGCCTCCAGCGTGATTCCAGTTGTGCTTGTGAGCCTGATCGGCTTTGTCCTCATCGGGCCCTATTCTTATCTCGCCGGCGCCATGTCGCTCGACTTCGGCGGGAAACAAGGCAGCGCCACTGCGTCGGGGCTGATCGATACCGCAGGTTATCTGGGCGCTGTGCTCGCGGGCTCGATGATTGCTGGCGTCTCCGTACGATGGGGTTGGACCGGTGCGTTCACGTTGCTGGCCGCTGTCGCCCTACTCTCGGCCGGAGCAGCAGCTGCCTACCTTTTCGGGGGCCCACGGCAAAACAGATAGAATGCTTTGTCACGGCCTGAGGATCACTTGGTCCATGGCTCTGGAACGGATACTTGGTGATCCGCTCCCGAGACGTTATCCGCAGTCTGGAATTCGACGATAGATTTAGCTCGCAACTCAGCTTCACTTCGGGCATTTCGGTGTTTGACGCACAAACAGTCCAGAACGCCGCCGCGCACCGAAGCGGGAGCCGACAACAGCAGCCCGCAACTATGCACTTTCAAGGACACGCTTCAACCCGATTAAATCGCGTTGGAGTGCCGATCTCATCAAGAACAGGATGAGTGCCAGCCAAACATACCGAAGGCGCATGTCGAAATGGACCAGGCATTCGACCCGCGATCTCCTGGTCGCCCTATCGTCTGGCAGTTCGGCGACACGAAACAGCCAGTAAGCCGATTTGAAGTATCGGGCGTTGCCGTCGCAGCTGATAAGGTCAACACGACAACCGGCATTGGGGTCAGTTTGGCCGATTCTGTAAGTCATGCGGCCATGTTGCGAGGCGGCATCGTAACCAATCGTGGTAAATTCAAAGCCCTGGATTGGTAAGACACCTGTCTGCCCGGCTTCAACGGCTCTAACACCGCGGTCCCACTTCGAAATATTCTGCGGTTCAGCCAGGAACTTCCAGACCTCCTCTTTGGCCTTGTCGATCACGATACTTCTGCTGAGCTGCATCTTCGGCTGCCTTCTATCCCTCCGACTGATTATCCTGTGAGCGGGGTGATGGCGGCCCGAAACTGTAAGCTAGATACGTCCCGGCAAATCCCATGAGTCCAGTGAGCGACTCAGCATTCATGAGCGGAATCAGGCGTATTTTTCGGTCGTAATCGCGACTTGATCGTCTTCAGTGCGACCTTCTGGAACCCGGAGTGCCGATGGTATGGGCGGTGCTTCTTCACGAAGGCCGTAGACGCGAACCCTAATAGACCCGGCGGTTACACGAAGATTCTGCGGCTGTATGACCGCAAAGCTTTTGTAATCCAGTTCGTCTGTCGATGTTATGCGAATATAGCGAATCTGCGATAGCGGTGGAGGTTTCACAGAAAACAGGTCGATATCGACGGCTATACGGTCATGTTGTTCTACACGACGAAATTCGC
>DATBHS010000027.1:0-31746 GCA_036557345.1 Bryobacteraceae bacterium | reverse complement strand
CGGGAAGCAGTCAATCGTCAGCAGCCAGATTTATCAGGCGCTGGCGCAAGCGAACCCGGCACTTCAGCCTGTTGGGCGTCAGATTATGCTCGCCGCCATCCTGCGAAATCAGAATCGTAGCGCGGCTACCATTTTTAGCGTTGTGCTGAACTCCGTTTCGGGCGTGCTTGCGGTCGTCAGTTCGTCGCGCTACAAAGTCCCGGCTGGGCTGATAACGGGAGCGGCCCTCGCCGCGATTTCGGGTCAGCAATTGATGTCGACATTGAAGCCGATCCTGTCGGCAGATCAGTTAGAAAAATTCGAGAGCCAGGTTCTGGAACCTGCACTCGTACTCGATAGTGGGTCTTGTGTAGAGCGAACAGTATTTACTTCCGTGCCGAAGTCAGCGGCACGAGCTCAGTCTTTGAATTTCCACGTTCGCTAGCGGACAAACCTCCTGAGCGTTCTGGCAAACGCGAACCGGCCGGTGTTGGACATGCACTGGCCGGCAGTGAGCTGCCGCGATGTACGGCGAATGTGGGCGGTGCTGGAATTGGGCATTCCAGTGCCGGATAGAGGCGTATCGCTATTGGGCGGCGATGCGCCTCTCCTGAACTCTGTTTTTTCGTGTGATGCCTCCCCATGCTGCGCGGAAGCCGGGTGGTCGACTGGGAGTATTCTTGTGCTTGTACTCTCGGCGGCTGCCCGGATCTATTTCTCCAAACGTCTTTACTCGTCTCATCGAAGAACGGCGCCGCACCGGTGCGCCACTTCTCGATCTCGCTTCCTCGAATCCAACCGATGTGCTGCCGGGTTATCCTCACGCGCAGATCGCAAACGCCTGCGCATCCATCCCCGATTGGAGTTATCAGCCGCATCCGTTCGGCTCCGATGAAGCGAGAAATGAGATTGCAAGTCTATACCGGGAACGCGGAATTCATTTAACTCTCGATCAGATCGCGCTCACTGCGAGCACCAGCGAAGCCTACGGGTGTCTTTTCAAGCTCCTTTGCGATCCCGACGACGAAGTTCTGGTTCCGGTCCCGTCTTATCCCCTCTTCGAATATCTCGCGGCATTGGAATGCGTGCGGACGGTCCCATACCGGCTGGTATATGATGGCGCCTGGTTTATCGACTTTGCGGATCTACGCAAGCGACTCTCATCGCGATCACGGGCGGTGGTCGTTGTGAATCCCAACAATCCCACGGGCTCGTTTTTGAAAACCTTCGAAGTGGACACGCTCCTCGACATTGCGCGAGAGCGGGGCATGCCCGTGATTTCGGACGAGGTGTTCGTAGACTACCGCTTCGCGAATGAGACCGTCTGTGTGTCAAAACTAGCCGGCACGGAGTCCGCGCTGGCATTCTCCCTGAATGGGTTATCGAAGATGGCCGCGATGCCGCAAATGAAACTGGGCTGGATCGTGATAAGCGGTCCGGCGAAAGAGAGAGACACGGCGCGCGGACGTCTCGAGCTCGTGCTCGACACGTACTTATCTGTGAGCATGCCTGTTCAGGCTGCGCTACGCAATCTGCTCAGAATCGGAGCGCAAAACAGGCGCAATCTCAACTTGAGGATTGAAAGGAATCTGAGCACATTAAGAACTGTGCTGGCAGATCGACCTGTGCACGTGCTGCATTGCGAGGGCGGATGGTCCGCGATTTTGCGCCTCCCCAATACTCAGTCGGAGGAGATGTGGATCAGCCAGCTCCTGGAAAAAGAAAATGTTATCGTTCAGCCGGGATATTTCTTCGATATGCCTTCTGAACCGTACGTCGTCGTTAGCCTGATTACTCCCGAAAGTGTTTTTGAAGAGGGAGTCTCCAGGATCGTGCGGCTGGCTGCGCTAGCATGACGCGCCCGCTCCCGAAGGGCGTGCTCTGCCTGTCCTGTTATAGCCTGCTGCTGCTCGCGGCAGATTTGGTTCTGCCGCTGCGCGTGCCGGAGATTTTGCGGGCGTTGGGGGCGCGACACTTTTCCTGGAGCCGGTTTATCGGATGGATAGCGCAAACGCCCGGTTCGGCGCCTTTAAGCTACTTCGCGCAGCTTCCTTTTCTGCTGATATGGCCTTACGGACGCCTTGCGGCGCGTTTTCCTTCGCTGATCTTCGCCATTGCCGCCAGCATTCTTTTGTTCTATCTCTTCAAAGAGATTCCGATCAAGCGGGGATATCTTGCGGTTGCGGCTTTCACGCTGCTGCCTTTCCATTTTCAGGCCGCTACAAGTGCGCGAGGTTTTGAGCAGGCTCTGTTTCTGACGGTCCTGCAAACGCTAATATTCTTTCATCTGATCCGCACACCAACGCTGAAGCCTTCGGTGCTGTATGGAATCGTGTTGACTCTCTGCCTTTACACGGAACCGTATTCGTTTCTGCCGGCCATCGGGCAGTTCCTGTTTCTGCTCAGGTTCATCGGCCGCGCGCACGAAAGGCGCGCCGTGTGGTTTGCTCTACCCGCTACGGCGGTGCCGCCCTTCGTGTTTCTGCCCTACTATCTCTGGGCTCGCTCGCAAACCAGCTCAAACTGGATCTCCGTACACGCTACCCAAGCGCGCGATTTGGGCGTGTACGGCTTGGCGGTCTTGCTCATTGCGGGATTTCTGGTGGCAGTTTGGACGACCTTCCGTGTCATGGACCGGAATCCATCGAAACGAATCTTCCTGTTTTGTGCCTCTGGTGGAGTCGTCAGCACGATTGCAACCGGGCAGATGCTTTGGGCTGCGCCGGGCTTGATCCTTGCCTTCTTTGCCGCCCTTGAGTGGTTTTCGACGAACAGAGTGCAGCGAACTGTGGGTTCCGGCCTGGCTATTCTTTTGATGGTATGTTCTATCCCGTCGATTGCTGAGTATCTGGTTTCTCATAGGGACGACTTGCAGAAGGAAACCACGGCAATTTCGCAGAGGCTAACTGCCGATTCGTGCGTTGTTTTCCTTAGCGAAGGGCTCTCGAAAGAACTCTTCGCGCCATTTCAACCACAGCTTGATCGTTACGAATGCTTGAATTTCTTTCATCGACGGGTCATACTCGCGATTCATCCCTATGTAAACCTCAAGTGGCGGACAGATGCGGATTCGTACTTTCGGGCTGTGAACTTCCACGAAGTAGAGAGGCTGCGCGTAGGCGAAGGCGAAGTTGTGGTCCTGGAACAGTCAAAATAACCAGGTCGTCAGAGATTACTCGATGCTGAATGCCTGTTTCGTCTCAAAACTCTGATTGGAAACAAGGTCGTGAACAGTCAGGGTGAGGACATACTGGCCCTTCATGCTGTCCGGCGGAGTTATGACGTTGATATTGCCGGGGACGAATTGCGCAGGGTAGAAGCCGGCCTCGCGCACTTCCGCTGCTTTGGGTTGGTCCAGGAAGGGTTTTCCATCGGGCCGCAGGACCGTGAGCCCGTATGCGATGTGATACTGGTTTTCCGGCGCGTAATGAAAGCCAACGATATCGAAGCGTCCGAACACCGTATCGCCAGGGCTGAAGGCCGGGACCTGAAGCGCCTTCTGGTCGCTTTGGCTGCGCAGGAACCCAAAGTTTTCCACGGTAACGGTAGGCGAAGACCGGATCTGGACCCCGCCAATCTGAAAAGGAAAATCGCGGGAGATTTCGCTTGCCGCGAACAAATCCTTCACTACCACTCGAACGTGAAATTGCCCGGCAGCGACAAATGAAGGGATGAGGAATGAGGCCCTGCGCTTCGGGGTCCAGTGCTTGTCCTCCGGGTTCAAAGTGGTTGCAATCGTTCCCTTATCAGGAGCGGCAAGCGCGACACCATGTCCGTCCTCGGGCGTGAGCTCGTAGGTCAAGGAAATCTTTCGGCTCTCGTCCTGTTCATTCGATTTGACTCGATATCCCGCGATTTGAAACGTGAAATAAACGAAGTCTCCCGGCAGAAACTGATAGTCATCTGCAACAAAGGGGCCGTCCTCGGACTGCTGCACCCCGGCCCCTAATATGGCCAGACCGTTGTCTTCCCCAAAACACTTCCGCGGCGAGCAGAAGAGAAACAGGAGCGACGCCGCCACTACAGCAACGAGTGGTTGATGACGTGCAACGAAATCGTAGCGGGTCGGACAGAAAACGTGGTAAGGCCGCCGATTCCTCAGGCCAGCCAGGGCAATAGAGGTTTGAACTCGAACAGACATCATATTCCGGTCAAATCCCGGCTCTTGCGGGCGGGATTTTGCCTATCACTGCTTTGGGGCTTGCCATCCGTCGTGGTGCAGGCGCAATCCGTTCACCCCATTACAGGCAGGCGAATTGCGCCCGTAATGAGCCTGAGCGGAGCCGACTGGCTCGACAGGGAAGAACGCGAAATGGAAGAGCAGCCGGAAAAAGCCATCGCTGAATTTCATCTTAAACCTGGGATGATGGTGGGCGACGTCGGAGCCGGGACTGGTTTCTATAGCATTCGGCTGGCCAAGTGCGTAGCGCCCGGCGGTATCGTCTACGCGAACGATATTCAGCCGGGGATGCTGGAGAGATTACGGGCGAACGCCGCGGCGCAGCAGGTGACGAATATCGCTACCGTGCTCGGAACCGATTCGGATCCCAAGCTCCCGGTTGGGAAACTCGATTTGGTTGTGCTGGTGGATGTGTACCACGAGTTCTCTCGACCGCAACGGATGCTGGACGGAATCCGCGAGTGCCTGAAGCCGGACGGCCGCCTCATCTTGCTCGAATTCCGTAAGGAGGATCCCGCAGTACCGATCCGGCCTGAACATAAGATGAGCGTCGAAGAAGTGCGAGCGGAGGTGACTCCTGAGGGCTATGTATTCGACAAGGTCGTGGACACGCTGCCTTGGCAGCACATTATCTTTTTCCACCGAGTACCCTAATGGTGCGAGGCCAATTTGGAGCCAACCACTCTCGCACCGCCCATCCCGATCAGCCGCTACATAAGCTTTAACCGCGATAGTTGGAAGGCCCTTCGTGCCAACACACCGCTACTGCTAAGCGAAGACGAGCTCGCTGCCTTGCGCGGCATCAATGAGCAAGTAGACCTCCGAGAAGTGGAGGAGATCTACATACCGCTTTCACGACTCCTGAATCTTCACGTGGCCGCTGTTCAGCACCTGTACGAGGCGCGCCAGGAATTCATGGGAGCCCCGGCGCCGCAAAAGGTTCCCTATATCATCGGAATCGCCGGCAGTGTGGCGGTCGGCAAGAGCACATTTTCGCGTGTGCTCCGCGCTTGCCTTGCCAGGTGGCCGGACCACTCCAGAGTGGATCTGGTCACTACGGACGGATTTCTTCATCCCAATCGCGTACTTGAGGCGCGCGGATTGATGCGCCGCAAGGGCTTTCCCGAGAGCTACGATCAGCGGCTTCTGCTTCGCTTTCTCGCCGATATTAAAGCAGGTGTAGAAGTCGTTTCCGCGCCGATCTACTCGCACTTGTACTACGACATTGTTCCCAACGCGGTGCAAACGGTGGAGCAGCCGGACATCCTTATCCTCGAAGGCCTGAACGTGCTCCAATCGCCCCATTCCGTCCGGGACGCCACCCGAGTCTTTGTCTCGGATTTCTTTGATTTTTCGATTTACCTCGACGCCACAGAAGCAACCGTGGAACGCTGGTACGTGGAGCGGTTCCTGCGACTGCGCGAGACGGTGTTTCAAAACGAAGCGAGCTACTTTCATCGCTATGCGTCGCTGTCGGAAGACGAGGCGGTGGGGACGGCGAAGGCGATCTGGAGAGAAATCAACCTGGTGAATCTGCAAGAGAATATCCGCCCAACCCGCGAGCGCGCTCATCTGATTCTGGAAAAGGCACAGAGCCATGCGGTCGAGAGCGTGTGGCTCAGGCGAGTGTGAGGCAGATTTAGAATCGATCGCCGAAGTGCGGGGGTGACTTCATCACGCGGCCCGCTCCTAACTGGAGCGCGAACACAGCCAGTGCATTTGCGATCACGATTAGCAATCCTCTTCGAATGCCGTATTCTTCAGAAAGTTTGCCTGTCAGCCATGGCATTGTCATGCCGCCCGACAGCGCGATACCGATCAGAATTCCGAATACAGTTCCCGCATGCCCGGCATACGAAGCACCAGCGAGTCCCAATACTGTCGGAAAAATCGTCGCAATGCTGAAGCCGAGGAGAAGAATGGCCGCGCCTGCCAAAGACACTGAGCGCGCCGTAAGCAACAAGACCATACTCAGCGCGACTCCCAATGCGCTTCCCACAATGAGTTTGCCGCCGCCTTGGCGAAGAAATGTCCGGCTCAAAACAATCCGCGCAACCATCAGAGCGCCCCAGTACCCGGCTAACAAATAGGACGCGCTGGAGACCGTTGCGCCCAGGTTGCGCGTGAGGTACGTGGTGATGTATCCGCCGAGAATGAACTCACTTCCGGATTCAAAGAACAAGAGGAACGAAAAAATCAGAACCAGCGGCTGGCGCAGAAGCAGCAAGATGCTGGCGAGCGGTACTCCTCCGCGCTGCTGCGGATGCGGGAAGGAAAGCCGGATGCTCAACACGGTGGGAACGAGGCTTACTCCCGCGGCCATGTACAAGATGTTCGCGAGCCCAAGTGCGCGCACTAGTGACCCCATCGTGAACGGCACGAAAAGAGCCCCAAAGCCGAAGAAGACACCCAGCAGGTTTAGCGCAACGCTCTTTCCATGCGCTCCTTCGGATAGATCGGCAACCAGTGTGTTGGTCGTTTGATTCAGTGCGCCGCCGCCGATGCCGAGCAAGACTACGGCCGCCACTACACCCTCGAGTTGATTTGCATTTGCAATTAAGGCCAGCGCTCCGGAGACGAATAGAGGCGCGCCGGCGAGCGGCCATTTGTGCCCAAAGCGGTCCAGGCATGGGCCCAGGGCCAGAGTCGTCGCCAGCATGGCTGCGTTCATCGCAAAGAACAGGTTTCCGGCTTGCGCCAGATCGAAGTGCAGGCGAGCCGAGAGCAGTGGCAAGACGGAGCCCAACAGAGCCATGACGACGCCGAACCCGAACATCCCGGTGTACGCCGAAGCGTTCAGCCAGCCGGCACGAACGTGCGGTTTGGTGTCCGGCCCGCTCACTGGTGATTACGTGAATACCAGGCGTGGGTGAATCGTTCAAATACCTTTTGGTTGTGGTCTTTCGCTATGCCGGGAACGTTCGGCGAAACAAAGGTCGGCGGCACCGCTCCCAGAGAGGCGAGCCGCGCGCCGGTTTCGGCGACCAGAGACATCGCGATAAATACCGCCGCTATCGTCGAACCGGCAGCTACCTTTGCAGGCTGTCCCACATCCACCTGCGCATCTTCAGGCTCGACGCTGTTATCGAGCGCGATGTCTGCCAGATCGGATAGTTTGGCGCCCGTCGAGTGCTTCGCCTTGGATATGTGCGCGTTCTTGAGAGAAGACACCGTGATCACACTCGCTCCTCTATCTTTCGCATAGCGCGCTGCTTCTATGGGCGCGGCGTTGAGCCCGCCATGCGAGAACACAATCATCACGTCGCCCGTTTCAAAAGGATAGCTTTGCAGGAACGTTTCGATATAGCCCTCCTTCTGCTCCAGCCACAATAGTTCCCGCGCGCCGCCGGGACCAATGACGTTCGACCACATCAAGCGCGGATCATACAAAGGAAAAAAGCCGACGAAGCTGCCGTAGCGCGGGAAGACGTCCATAACCGGAATGACGGAGTGGCCGCTTCCAAACAGGTATACGCGTTTCCCTGCCCCGATGGCCGACGCAATGAGTTGGCCAGCATTTTCGATCTGTGTCTTCTGTGTCGAGTGAATCGTGTCCAGTAGCTCACAGATTTTTTCGTAGTAAATGGTTGCAGACATATGTGTCGATTTGGGATTAAAGGCCAGAGTAATTCAGAGCCAGACTGGCAGCCCCCAGGAGGCCCGCATCTTCGCCCAGCCGTGTAAGCTCAATGCGCACTTGCCGTGCCGCAAGCGGTTGCGCCCAGGTGCCAATTCGGCTCTTGATCTTGTCCAGGAACAGGTCTCCGGCCTGCATCAGGCCGCCACCCAAAACGATCATCTCGGGATTCAGAATGCTCACGATGTTCGCGATGCCCATGGCTATGTATTCGGCCGTCTCGGCAACCGCCGCTTTCGCGGCGGGATCTCCCTGGCGTGCTGCTGCCACGACCTCCTCGGCCGATCCGGACCGACCCCGGCGCGCGAGCGCGGGTCCCGCCGCTTCCGCCTCCCAGCATCCAACCTGCATGTAACGATCCTGCTCGTGAGATGTGAACGCAAACCAGCCTACCGCGCCTGCGATATCTCCCGACCCCCGCACAAGACGGCCATCCGCAAGAATGCCCGCTCCGATGCCTGTTCCTATGGATAGAAACACAACGTGCTTCAATCCCTGAGCCGCGCCCAGCCAGTGCTCGCCAAGTATGTAGCCTGCGCGATCGCTATCGATGATAATCGGTACCGTCACGAACCGCTCCAGTTCCGCGCGCAGCGGCACTTGTTCATCACCCCACAGGTTCGGCGCCCAGACATGTCCCGATTCGGCAAAGTAGATACCGGGTACGATCAGACCCAGTGCGTCCGCGTCTACGAGCTCGCGAATGCTTTGTACTATCTTCTCCACACAACCGGATATGTCTCGGCGCTCAAAAAGAATCTTCCTGCGATTAGAAATGCTTCCGTTCGCATCTACCAGCGCAACGCTGAGTTTGGTACCGCCCAGATCGACAGCGATCACCTTTTTCTCTTTGGTCATCGCGGCGCTTCGCTTGCGAGACGGACTACCCAAGTCTCATTCGGTGCCATCTTGCTTCGCAGCAATGCTTTTCCGTTGTTGGTTTCAAGCGGGATACGGCGGGCGTCCGTGAGATTTTGAGCTTGTCGCAGTGGCCAGGGAAGGGCGATAGATATCGTCGAATCGGCCGTTTGACTGGAATGATTGAACACGAATAACAGTTGCTCTCGATTGCCGAGCAGGCGGCGCACCTCCAGGCTTTCGGTGCCTCTGCCTGCTACTCCGATCTCCTCCGATACACCGGCAGCGTGAGCTAGCGAGAGGAACAATTGCTTCGCGGACCGGTCAGGCTGTTTGTAATAACCCAGAGCCGGAAATGAGCCGATGAGTATCGCTTTCCCTTTTCCCCACGAATTGATTGTCATCGCCGGCTGTCCATTCGAGAAGCGCGCCAGGACTGTCGCATGGCCCAGAGCTTCCAGCTCTTCCTCGTAGGCCGTTCCTGGAACGGTCTGGCCCTGGGTCATGCCTGGTAATGCTGCCGAGTCCCGAATCGCAAGCATTGGATGCTCGGCAGGTCGTATGATCTTTTCTCGTGCGCCAAAGACCTGGTCCAAACCAAAGCCCGGTATAACATTACTCGCGAACCCGCGCTCGTTATTCCAGGCCAGACGGGCCTCCGCGACAGCCGTCCCTCCGTTGGCGACGTAGCTCTTCACACCGTCTGCCACCGTCTTCGAGAGCATGACCGGAAAGGGCAGAAACAGAATCTTGTACTGGCCTAGCTTTCCTTCGGCTACATCTTCCGCAGACACGAAATCCACGGGGATTTGCTGCTCAAAGAAAGCTCGATATAAGCCCATCAGCGAATCGGGCTCCGCGTTTCCCAGCTTGGAAAGAGAAGGCTGCGAGCCGCCCACCATGTATGAGAGCCGGTTGTAGAGAATGGCAACCTGTGCGGGCGCGGGCTGCGAATTGAGAATCTCCGATGCATGCCGGTTCACGATCTTTGCGATCTCACCGGCCGCTCGCGCGCGCTCTGTAATGCTCCCGTCCAGATTGATGAGACCGTAACCGTTCGACTCGAATCCAGAGCTCATCGGATACCAGGCGTAGATGGCCAGTTCGCGGGCGCCATGCGCGATGGCCTGCCACATCCAAAATTGCTCGTCCTGCGGCGTCACGGGATCCGCAATCCGCATGCCTGTCGCTCCCTGACCGGCTTGCAACTCGCCGATCCAGAAGCCTTTGCCGAAACTGTGTCCCGCCGATCGCGTGAAGTCCAGTCCGGCGGCCAGCTTGCCGTAAGACCATGGCTGGGTCGACTCGGAGTGCTTCGGGTAAAGCGATGTGCCGAAGAAATCCGCATTAGCCGACATTTTCCAATCATCGGGAGCCCCATAGCCGTCGGTAGGCGACGTGAAAAGGCCGGGCGCGGCAGCATGGCTGGTTATGGGATGAAGGTTGTCGGCGCTGCGAATTGCGTCGACCCGTGTCTTCAGATCTTCCGCGAGCTTATCGTCGATAAAGCTTCGCCAATCGAGATAGTCGGTGTAAGAGAGAATCGTCGGATAGCGCGGCGGTTCGATTTCATTCCAACTTTGGAATTTCCGATACCACGCGGCATTGACAGCGTCCAGGGTCTTGTATTTCGTTTTCAGCCACTCGCGAAAGCGTTCCTGACTGCTCTCGCAGAAGCAGAATTCGGGATTTCGCAGATAGGGGAACTCGGCCCAGTTAATGACATGCGGCTCGCTCCAGACATCCCAGCCATAGAGCGCCTGATAGCGATTTGCCTCACGTGAAAGAGCGCTCAGGAAATTCACGATTTGTTTGTGCAGCCTGGCGTTGTCGATGCAGTATCCGGGCGCGGATTGTGAATCGATCACGGCGCCGCTCCGGTCCACAAAACGCGCGTCGGGAATTTGCTGTCCTACCCAGTCGGGCGCGGAGTCCAGGTAGATCTGAACGATCACCCGCATCGTACGCTCTTGTGCCAGCTTCAGTAGAAGATCCAGGTTTGCGAATGAGTAGTCGCCCGGTTTGGGCTCGGCGGTGGCCCAGTCTACCCATGTCTTGACCGTATTGAAACCGGTTGCCTTGATTGCGTCCAAGTCTTTGCCCCAGCGTTCGCGGCTGGTGGAATCGAGCGGCTCGAGCATCGGCGCGCGTGCCTTGCCACCTCCGTACCACACAGCGGCGGGATAGAACGCATCTTCGGATCGTGCATTCCGGACCGTTGCCAGCGCCGACGCAACGGAAAGAAGACCGATGAAAATCAAACTGCTGTCCACGCGGAGCCGGAACCGTAAGCGACCCCAGTTCGGAATGAATGATTTTCGATGGAGCATTCGTCCGACGCTGGAGAAAATCATTTCAATGAAGACGAGATCGATTCTAACAGCCGTGCTGCTCGCCCTCCCTCTGTCCGCGCAGCAGCGAACCATACTTTCAATCGGCGCTCACGCAGCCGATGTGGAGAATATGTGCGGTGCCACGCTGGCGCATCAGCGGAAACTTGGAGATCGCGTAGTGATCCTGCACATGACGCTGGGTGAGGCAGGGAATCCGAACCTTTCACCGGACCAATACGGCATACAGAAACGTAATGAGGCCCTCGCTGCGGCAAAGGACCTGGGGCAGACGTAATCTTCGGTCCTTATCGCGATGCCATGCTGCCCAACGACGAAGGCGCTCGCATTTATGTCGCGGATGTGATCAGACAGGTTAAGCCTACATGCATAATCACTCACTGGAAGAACAGCACTCACAAGGACCACAAGAACACGCATGACATCGCCGTCGATGCGGTGTTACTCGCAGGCCTTGCAGCGGTGAAGAGCGCGCACCCACCGTACGGTGGCGTTCGCACCGTCTATTACGCGGAGAACTGGGAGGACCCTCATGATTTTCAGCCCTACGTCTACATAGATGTGACCGATGGCGTCGAGGACTGGAAGAAAGCCCTGAAAGAATATCAGCTCATGCGCGGAGGCATTTCGCCTTTTCCCTACTTTGATTACTACACGTCACTCGTTCGGATGCGTGGCGCGCTGGCCGGCTTCAACTATGCAGAAGCTTTCGATGTTGATGCATTAGCGAAGAAGCTGACACTCAGTTCGTTGCCGTAGTGGGAGAGTTTGGTGGACCTGGAGAGATTCGAACTCTCGACCTCTTCCATGCCATGGAAGCGCGCTCCCAACTGCGCCACAGGCCCATTCCTCACATTTTACGTCATGAGAATACCATATCGAAGTACCAGGACCGACCTTCGTTTTCAATCGAAAAAAAGTATCTGAAGTTTTCTTTCGAAGGCTATTGACTCGCGTACCAGTCAAGGCGCACAATCAGACGGTCGGCAGAAACCGTCCGCGTTTCTTCCAAGTGATAGTCTGAAAATCTCCACGGTGAGACAATGAACGAAGTCGGTTCCCAGTTCACTGTTCCTCAGCAAGAAGCCTCTCTTGCTCATGGCGAAATAAGGGCTCGTCAAAGTGTGACGGCAGGCGTAGACCCGGCTGTCCTTGAGGAACTGATTCACGATATCCGCCAGCCCCTCGGTACGATCGATTCGCTTGCCTATTTTCTGGAGTTGACGTCCATTGATAAGCAGGCATGCGCCCAGATCAAGCGGATTCGCGCAATGGTCGTGCAGGCAAATCGAATACTCGAGCAGAGCGCCAAGGCCGGTAGAGCGCTGTCCGCCCACGCTCAGGATTTCGTAAGCTGCTGAGATCTCTCTAAGGCAGACAGTTTCCGTTTGAGTTCTTCCACTTCTTCTCTGAATTCAGCGAGTCTGTTTATATAAGCCAGATTCTTCAGGTGTTTGCGAAGTGGGCGGGCGGGTATTCCCCAGACTGGCTCGCCCGCGCGAACTCTTTGCGACGTGAGGACACCGGCCTTCCCGCCGATTACGGCGCGCGCTTCAATTCGGGCCTTTTCGCCGATTCCCGCCTGCCCTCCGATAACGGCGTAATCGCCGACGGACACGCCGCCGGAAAAACCTGTCTGAGCCGCTACGACAACGTGGTTTCCGATCGTGCAGTTGTGACCCACGTGCACGAGGTTGTCGAATTTCGTGCCATTGCCGATGCGGGTAACTCCCAGCGCCGCACGATCGATGCAGCAGTTCGCGCCAATCTCCACGTCGTCGCCGATCTCGACCGTGCCAATCTGTGGAAATTTCTCGTAGCAATCGCCTGAGAGGGTGAACCCGAAACCGTCAGCGCCGATGACGCTACCGGAGTGAACGATCGCACGCGCGCCCGCCCGCACCGCATCGTAGATAGTTACGTTCGGGTGAATGACAGATTCCGGTCCGATGTGAACGCGGTCACCAATTGAACAACCGCTCCCAATGTACGTGCCGGTCCCAATTTCGCTCTCCGCGCCGATGACTGTATGAGCTCCGACAAACGCATCTGCGGAAATCTTCGCGCTTCCGGCGATGACGGCGGACGGGTGAATGAAACCGGAAAAGCGCTTAGGTGGATACAGCGCCAAAATGGCACGACCGAACGCCGCGCGCGGCTGGCTCACGCGAATGAGCGTTTGCGTGGCGCGGAGATCGAATTCGGGCGGGACAAGCAGGCACCCCGCCTGCGATGTCGCCGCACTTTCCATTGCCTTCTTTCCCGAGACAAAGGCCACGTCGTTCGGCATCGCGCTTTCGAGCGCGCTTGCTCCTGAGATGGGGCGCGCGGTCTCCCCTTCCGCTGTGCCCCCGCAAATGCGAGCAAGCTCGGCCACAGTAAGAGACATCCTACATACTTAGCATTAGGCCGCCAAGGGAAGGACGGAGATTCCGAATAACCACGGAGGTCGGCGACAGGGCGCTCGAAGCGCATAACTCGCGTAGCGACAGATATGTAGTTACAATACAAAAGATGGGGATCAGGTTCACCTGGAACCGGGCAAAGCGAAGCGCAATCTGGCAAAGCACGGCATTTCCTTCGAGGCAGCTAGACACGTGTTCGCTGATCCGTATCTGATCGTTGTTGAGGATTGTGAAGACGAACGCGGCGAAATGCGCTACCACGCGATCGGTTACGGCGAGAAGCCACAGGTCTTGTTGACCGTCGCGTTTGTGGACCGATCCACCGATGAACAAGAGATCATCCATTTCCGCAAGAAAGGCAGACGACTATGAGCAAAGCGCGTACTCCGATCAGTTCTAGAAAAGGGATCAAAATCAGCGAGCGCACCAAGCGGCTCTACGAACAGCGCGACAAGCGCCTCGACGAAGATCCCGAGAGCCGGCCGCTACCTCCCGGCAAATGGGCAAACGCGATGCGCCGCGATGAGTTCTTCCGGCCCATTAAGAAGCAGACCACCGTCCGTATCGACGCCGACGTGCTCGCCTGGCTTCGCTCGAAAGGCCACGGTCACCTGACGCGCATCAACGAGATCCTGCGCGAGCGCATGCTTCAGGAAATGGGAAGGCGCTGAGGAGCGCTTCTTGCGGGCAAAGCATCGACAGCTAACTTGCTGTAATTAGCATTGATGCCTGTTGATCTTTCGGCGAATATTGCGCCGACTGCCCGCATTCACCCCGATGCCATCGTCGGCGCAGGTACGCGTATTGGCGAATTCTGTGTAATCGAGTCCGATGTAACGATCGGCCACCACTGCGTATTGGAGCCCTATGTATACGTGAAGCGTTGGACTACGATGGGCGACGAGAACGAAATCTCGGCAGGTACCGTGCTCGGCACGGATCCTCTCGACAAAGGCTTCACCGGCGAGCGAAGCTATCTTGTGATCGGCCACCGCAACATCATCCGCGAGCACTACACTATCTCGCGTGGGACCCAGCCCGAATCGGAAACGCGGATCGGTGATGGAAATTACATCATGACGTCGGGCCATATTGCCCATAACTGCGTGCTCGGCGACAATATCGTGGTCGCGAGCTGTGCGTTAATCGCAGGCTACGTGGAAGTGCAAAGCCAGGCGTTTATCTCTGGCGGCGTCGTGATTCATCAATATTCCAAAATCGGACGGTTGGCGATGATCGGCGGCAACACGCGCGTGAATAGCGATCTTCCGCCTTTTTTCCTCTATTCGGATTTCAACGTGGCTGCGAAGGGACTCAACATGGTCGGGTTGAAACGCGCGGCTTTCTCGCTCGAGGAGATCAGAACTCTCAAAGCGGCTTACAGGCTCCTGTACCGCTCGGGCCTGAAACAGGAAGCGGCGCTCCTACGCATCGAAACATCCCTTGGCGGACCCCATGCCCGGGAATTGGTGAACTTCATACGAGCGAGTAAGCGCGGCATCTGCCGCGAGAGCACAGAAAGAGGAAAGCAGGATTGATATAGCGGTTAGGGTGCGCCTCGAGCGCTCGCCTTGGTGCTCCCGGAAGTTGCGCGCGCAAGCTGCGTGTGGCTTAGCGTATTTGCGTACTGTGAGATGCCTTTGAAAAGAGCCTCGGCAATTCTCTGGCGTTGATCGCTTCTCTTCAGGAGCCGGGCATCGTGGGGATTCGAGACGAACCCGACTTCAGCCAGAATGGAGGGCATGGTCGCGCCGATCAGCACCACGAACGGGGCTTGCCTGACGCCGCGGTCCTTCGACCGGTTATTCAGCCGGAGCGATGCTGTCCACAGCGAGGTCTGCACCCTCTGCGCGAATTCCCGGGACTCCTCCAGCTTGGTCTGGAGCACCGCCTTGTGCAGCAGATCGTTGAGGTCGGAAATGGAGCTGACCGAAGTTGCGTTCTCACGGCTGGCCAGGTCGAGGCCCCTCTTGTCCGACGTGAGGTTGAAGTAGTAGGTCTCAACACCGGTAGCACTCTTTTCTGGAGAGGAGTTGGCGTGGATCGAAATGAAAAGGTCCGCTTTCTCGTTGTTGGCGATCTTCGTGCGGTCTTCGAGAGGAACAAAAACATCGCTTGAACGCGTATACACCACATCCGCCCCCAGCGTCTTGCGAATAAGCTTGCCCAGCCGAAGCGCCACGTCCAGAACCAGGTCCTTCTCCATGAGGCCGTTTGGTCCAATGGTCCCCGTATCGTGTCCTCCATGTCCGGCATCGATCACCACCCGGTCGAATTTCAGGCCGAAGACGCGTACCAGCGAGCGATCGCCGCTACTATCGCTCTTGGCCGGAGCCGCTGCTCCGATCCCCCTGGTCTCAACCGTAGTTACGGCGTTCTCATGCGATCCCGCAGGTGCATCGCCGGGATTAGTTTCTGCCGGGTCCGGTTTGGAATGGTCATCCGGAGCAGGAACCGCAATGATGGGGGGCAACGCTGGTGTCACGGAACTCGGTTCCGGATTGGGTAACGGATGCGTCCCCGGATGGGACATCAGCGGATCGGCTGCTTTCCCGGTATCAGGAGCGCTGCAAGCGGCCTTCGCGGGTTCGGCGCAAGAGAGATCAACCTTTTGGGATCCTGTTGCGCTGTGTCCGAGCGAAAGCGCCGGTACGTCTCCGCCCTTGGGCCGAATCTCAATCATGAGCCGGTCCGGGTTAACTAACTGTGAGGAAACTACGTCGACTGGACCCTCTAGGTCAAATACGATACGGGTTTTGCCAGGGCTGACTTCGGCCACCCTGATCTCTTTGACTCTCCGGTCGTTCACGGCTATCGTCTGCATCCCGCGATGAGCGCTGGAGGGCGGACGAAGTCCGTTCAGGTCGAAATAGAGCCGGTATGGATTTGGAATCTGATCTGAAGCCAGCTTGTATTCGCCCTCGGTTTCAATCGCAATACGGGTGACGTCGCCAAAAGACCAGAATCGAATCGCATCGACTCGAGATTGTGCTGCCGCCACCTGAACGAGACACGGAGCCAGAATCACGGCCGCGCAAAGACCAGCGCGCCGGTGAGCACGGAGCATGGCAGGCAATTTAGCGAGCTCGCAAATAAACTGCTCCTCCCGACCAAACATATGAAAAAGCGGAGGTTTGTCCTTGATTATATCCGGAAAAAGAGCAAACCGGTGCTACCATCTGGGCATGCGAGCGGCAGGCTACGTGCTCGTAGGCGGACAAAGTTCGCGTATGGGCCGTGACAAGGCGCGTTTGCCTCTCGGTTCGCATCTGCTCGTAGAAGATGTGGCCGGTAAGGTTGCTAAAGTCGCTGGAAATGTTGCTTTGATCGGCGACCCGGCCCTCTACGCCGATCTGCCGTTCGAGTGCATTCGAGACCTTCATCCCGGCCTGGGACCCCTGGCGGGCATTGAAACTGCGCTTGCAGCGGCCAAAGCGGATTTGAATCTGATTGTGGCTTGCGACATGCCCGGACTGGCTAGCGAATGGCTTGACCAGCTCTTGGTGGCTGCCGGACGGTCCACAAATCTCTGTGTCGCCGTCAAGGACGTGACCGGAGTGCTTCATCCGCTCTGTGCCGTGTATCGCAGGGAGTGTCTGCCGGTCGTTAGGAAGGCGGTAGCGGCCCACCGCCTGAAATTGCTGGATCTGCTCTCTGCGCTCGATGCTGAAATCGTGAGGATCGCTGCGCCGCTTCATAATGTGAACACCCCCGAAGAATGGCGGGTTTGGACAACCCTCTAGATGATCCAGGACGCATTCCCCCACTACCTCGAATTCCGGCACGTCGATAAATCCTTTGACCATCCGGTGCTCCAGGATGTCAGCTTCTATGTCGATACGGGCAAGACACTTGCCATCATCGGCCGCAGCGGCGTCGGCAAATCGGTCAGCCTGAATCTCATCATGGGCTTTCTTAGGGCGGATGCGGGCGAGATCATTGTGGCGCATACCGACATCACCCGCATGACGGAAGCGGAATTGCGCGCCATTCGTCGAAAGGTCACCATGGTTTTCCAATCCGGCGCCCTGTTTGATTCGCTGACGGTAGGCGAAAATATCTCGTTTGCGCTGGAGCTCCGTGAGGATTACAACGAGCAGAATAAGGAGGATGTGGTCACCGGCCTCTTGAAACTAGTAGATCTGGGCCACGTAAAGGACCTCTACCCGGCGGATCTTTCCACTGGCTATAAGCGAGCCGTTGCGATCGCGCGTGCTTTGGCAGCACAGCCCGAATGCATTTTGTACGACGAGCCCACCACCATGGTGGATCCGATCATGTCTGACGACCTCGGCAACCTCATGCTCCGCCTCAAAAAACAGCTCGGGCTCACCAGCGTGGTTGTCACCCACGACTTGGATCTCATGCGCAAAGTTGCCGATTCCGTCGTGTTTCTTTACAAAGGTGAAGAAATTTACTTTGGCCCGGTGTCCGATCTCGAAAAATGCGATCATCCGCACGTAAAGCAATTCCTCGCGATGGACAAAGTAGAAATCTCCGGCCAAATTGTTGAGGTGTAGAGGAGCAGGCTGCCCCAGCTCGACGAGTCCCAGCACGAAATCCTGGCAAACGGGAATCTTCGAGACTAATCTGTCCGCTCAACTTCCGGATTGCTCATAATCTAGCAGCAATCCGGAAGCAATGCTGATGCGACATCACTACTTCCCACTTATTGGCGGCGCCCAGGTCAGCCGTTCCTAATGTCTGAAATGGGAACGGAGGGAGAGCACCTTGTGCCAATGCCACAGGAGCAGCGCAGTGAGTCCCAGGAGCATGAAGGACGACGTGGTCGCCTCGGGCACGGTGGAAGCGCCGATTGTTTCGGTCAAATTGCCGGTGATGCGCTCCGCGCCGAACGGGTCGCCTAAGAAGGCATAGTAGCCCCGTTCGAAACCATGTGTCGTGCCTTGTGCCGTGAGGGTATATACCCAGGACATTGTGTCACCCGGCTGGATCACACCGAGATCGAGGTCCAGCGCCACGGGATCAAGCGTATAACTCGGGTTGAAGTCATCGCCGTTGAACCTCAACCTGGGGGTGAAGAGCAACGGATTTGGATGCTCGAGGATTTGCTTGTCAGCCAAATTCAGGAGGTCTTTGCCGGAGGGGATTTGCTTCTCAAATTCACGCAAGCCGTATTCGAAGATGCCCTGTACCATGCTGCCATCCGGATGCGTGATGACTGCGTCCACCTCGGCCCTGGCCTCGGCCGTTTCGGTTCTGCTGGGCCCGCTGCGTCTCGGAGGCACTCCTAACAGCCCAACCTGCAGCGTCGGAATGTTCAGATGCAACAGATCGTGTGCCGCGGGGCCATTGTAGACGAAGGTGTGCGTCCATAAAGATTGCGCGACCAATTGCCTGACGGTGTCCTGGCGTGAGCCACCTGGCGTGCCGAAGATCAGCTGGCTGACGCCCACACCCCCATTGCCGTCCGACTCCGCGAGTGACGATGCGAAAGCGCCGGAAATGTTGGTCGAGCGCCCCGAGGCGTTGACGCCTATATCCGAAACGTGCAGAAGTTCGGCGCTCTGTAGAGGGTCGATCGTGGTACCGAACAAGGGCTTGGAGTCATGAAAGACTGTGCCGCCCGGCAGAACGGACTCAATCACATTGGCGGAAAGATCGACCGGGACGGTAACGGTGTCAGCGTATAAAGTTCCACCGGAAAACACTGAAATGAAACCCGCAAAGAGTGCCGCGAGCGCCTTGCGATTGATCATCATCCTAATCACCTGCCCGGATCTGAGAATGGCTGCTGCACAGGAGCCTGTAATTTGGCCACGTGACAGCGGCTAACAGTACATAGAAGATGCTACGCGAAAACGGCTCACCGTTTTCGCGAGAGCCTGAGGCGGAGTGGCGATGGCTGCTCCGCGATGACTAGCGAGTTGCAGAACGGCACGCGCCCGTTCCTGACTCGCCGTGAAACCTCAATTGGCCAGAAGGGCACGCTTCGTTTGAGTACGTGTTTCGCAGCGATCGAGAACACAAGGTATTACTTCGCTGCAACGGCTCGCCTTCCGAGAATGAAGCCGGCAAGCAATGCCGGGAGTAGTAGGCTGTAAGCAGGCTCGGGAACCGAAGCGGGCGTGATCGTGTACGTGGATGTAAACGCTGGCGGGTCGTTGTCTTGGAACCCTCCGGTCGCCATGCACGGAAACGACGCACATTGAGCCATGCCTCGCGGCATCAGATTATTGTTCTTAGTAAACATGTTGCCGCTGGGATTCGTGAATACTATGTCTGAGAAGCCCACAGTGAACGCGAGAAACGTGCCATTTCCAATCGTGATCGTTGAGCTTACTGAGCTTGGGCTGTAGTTCTGTGGATCGCTGAACGACAGCAGGACGGGTGCCGTATCCCCGGGCACAGGCGAGTCGGGCAGGGTGAACGTACCTGAAAGTGCTGAGCCGGGATGTAGGTCCGATAGATCAAAACTGATCGATTCGACAATGCTCGCTCGCGTCACGCCTGCTCCGGCGATCAGCAATAGGCACGGAAGGAATTTTTTCATTGTTAACACCTCTCTGTGGGGACAATGTAACGCCGCTCTCCATACCGCCCGAGTGCGTAAAGGCCGGACAGTATCTCATTTCCGCGTCCCAGCTTGGGGCAGTATACAGGAGTCGGTTGAGTTTATCAGCAACATCTTGGACACCGTAAAGCGGGAATGGAAACCAAAGTGAGGTCGGCGATTCAGAAAATGGAGTGACTCGAATGGCGTTTATGGGTCGTTAATCGTTTTCTGTTCCACACAACGTGGTATGTTCATGATGTCATCGGGTCGCCTCGACGAATGCGCGGTCGAGAAAACGATTCCGATAAAGCTGCTGCAGGCGAGTGACTTGCCGAAGCGGCGGAAGCTGACGCCGGTCAAGGCGGAGCTACCCTGTACTTCCGCGTGACTTGGTATTCAGTGCGAAGTACGTGAGCTGGCTGTTTCGGTCATCGCTCCCCGAGATGTCTCCAGCGACTACTTGGTTTGTTTTGCCCATTACGGGACCGGCGAAACTGCGCGGGCGGACATCCAAATTCCCGCTTGAACACGCGGTTGAACGCCGCTTCCGATGCATATCCGACCTCGGCGGCGATCTCGCCGACGTTCGCGTCTGAAGACAAAAGAATTTCCGCAGCTAGCTTGAGTCGCCAGCGTGCGAGATATGCCATGGGAGGCTCGCCCAGAAAGTGACGAAAGCGCTCAGCGAATCGCGTGCGCGAAACTCCGATCTGGTGGGCGAGCTTCGCGATGGTCCAAGGGTGCGACGGATTCTTATGCAGCAGCGCTAGCGCTTCGCCGATCAGCGGATCGCGCGCTCCGGCGAGCCATCCCTTCTGCTCATCCGGCAGGTCCTGGATGAAACGCCGCAGCGTCTCGATAAAGAGAACTTCAGATAACTTTGCAAGAACCACATCGCTGCCGGTTCCTGGCCCTCCGGCTTCACGCACTGAGAACTGTATCGAATTCGCCAGCCATTGTCCCGCAGAATCATTCGCGATATTGACGACGAACATCGAGGGCAACCCCGCAAGTACGACTTCACTCAAACTCGGATCGCAGGCCATATAGCCGCACACGAACTTCGTAAGTTCCCCTCCACCGCCATAGCGAGCGACTTTGAGCCCACGGTTCAAATTGTTAGTGAAGGTCTTTAGCGAATCGACGGGCTTGCCCGCGCCGTTTCCCAGTATGTGCGCATCTCCGTGAGGGAAGATCACCACGTCGCCTGGCCCCAGATCGCGCCGGCTCTCGTTGGGCAATTGCGCATAGGCGCGGCCATCGGCCAGGTAGTGGTAGATAATCACGTGAACCGCTCCGGGGCAGAGCAGCGGAGCGACCTGGCTCGATTGAGACGACGCCAGGCACCAGGGAGCGGAAAACTCAGCGTTGAAAAACAAGGCTCCTCTGAGCTTGACGATTTTTAGCACCTCGGAGAGGGCGTCCATGGCTCCAGCTTCGCTCGATTTGGACGTTTTCGGCAAAAATGCGGAATGATCGAGCAAGTATTGGAATCCACTCCGCCGCATAGTAGAGCCAGGAGGCAACACCCATGACTGTTGTAGAGAAACAGGCCGGACTGGACGAATTAAAGACTCGCTTGCGCAATACCTGGATGACAGGCGATTATGGCCGATTCAGTCGCTATATGGAACGCGATGCCGAGGCGTTCTACCGCCGCCTGCCCATCAAGTTGGGCGCGCAGTTGCTCGATGTAGGATGCGGCGCGGGGCAATTGTCGCTGATTGCGGCGAGAGCCGGGGCGCGTGTGACGGGGTGCGACATCGCAGCCAACTGGCTGGCCCAAGCGCGTCGAAGCGCGGCCGCGGAGGGGCTGACAGTCGTGTTCGAAGAAGGCGACGCGGAAGCGCTGCCTTACGAAAACGCCACGTTCGATGCCGTGGTGACCCTGATCAGCGCTATGTTCGCGCCTCGTCCGGAACTGGTCGCGGCCGAGCTTACCCGCGTCTGCCGGCCCGGGGGGATAATCGCAATGGCCAACTGGACGGGCCCTGGGTTTGTTGGGCAGATGTTTAAGGCCATTGCCAAACATATCGCGCCCTCGGGTATGCCTTCGCCGCTGTTATGGGGCGATGAGCCGACCGTTCGCGGACGGCTGAGGAGCGGGGTCGCGAGTCTCGAATGCTCACGCCATCTCTACGAGCTCAGTTATCCGTTTTCGCCGGCGGATGTAGTCGAGTTCTTCCGCGCGAACTATGGGCCGATGACGCGCGCGTTCGCATCAATCGGAGAAGAGGCACAACAGCAGCTTCGTGACGAGCTGACGGATCTGTGGTCCCGTCACAATCGGGCTACTGACGGAACGACCAGGGTCGATGCGGAGTACCTTCAGGTGATCGCGGTACGAGGCCAATCGTAGGGATCGAACCATATGCACCGGGACGACTGAGACGCGCGCCTATCTCCCTACTGCCCGCGTCCGGAAAACCGTTGCTTCAGCGCCTCCCAATGCCGTGCAAACCAGCCTGGCTTCGATGCTTTCTTCTGCAGCTTCGCGGTATCGATTCCGCCTGCTTCGCTTTCGCTTGCGGCTTCGGGATTGTAGTTTTCCGTGGCTGTCAGGTGAACCCGGACGCCGTCGAACAGGTACGCGCGTCGGCGAAGCGCTCCGTCGTCATCCTTCGTAATCAGCTGGAACGTGCGGCTAGCCGCGGTAGCATCGAGCGCATCCACGTGAACGGGAAAGTAGCCCTCTACCTCCCGCTGACGATAGGATGTTTCGTACCTGTGTCGGCGCTTGTTCCACAGGAACACCCGCCATCCATCGAAGTCGTAAGGCAGGGCTCCCGATGATGTGGTCCACAGCCAGTTGTGCTTCAGGCCTTTCTCCTCGTCATTGACGTCCCCGAGCGAGAAATAGGATGTGATGTGCTTGCCTTCGGCATATTGCGCCACCTCATCCGGTATAGACATCATTAAGTTTCGAGAGAGTACCCATCCGACCTGATTACTTTTGGTTCGAACCAGGGTCCAGTCCTCCAGGATGGCGGGCTTTTTCGCCTCTTCCGCCTTCTTCTCGGCGGCCTGTTCGTCTTTCCTTGCCTTTAGATCAGCCGTACTCTCGGTGCCGTCGATGCGCTCGGCCGAGAGCTCTTGCCAGTTGGTCGGAGGCTTGGGCGGCGGCGGCGGCGCCGGTAACCTGGAACTTGTCCGCGATGATGGACGCGGTGCTCGCGACCGCCGTACAGGCGGTTGTGGACGATCGAAGTTCAAAGAAGGTTTGACGGGGCCGCTCACTTTCGGTGCGATTTTGTGTGCCAGCACAGTGACCGGGGCGCCGTCCGGAATCTGAGCGAAAGCCGGCGATTTCCGGCTGGTCCCGAGGTGAATGTTGAGTGTCTCGTAGGGCGTCGCTTGGCCTTCCGAAGGAAGCATCAGCGCTTTTTCACGCTCTTCGCGGATTTGCGCCATTTCCTCCGGGCTCAGTAACTCCAGGGAATCCACCCAGCCAGTGACGCCCTTTTCTGTTCGAACTTTGACGAACCGGCGGCGGACATCGATGATATTGACCCGCTCCCCGTGCTTCAGCACTTCCACAGTGCTGTTCTTCTGTGCCAGTTGCCCGCGCAAGTTCAGTGTCGCCGGAGCCACGTATGCCCGGCCCAGAGCCTGTGGCGAGTCTGTTCCGCATCCGGTCAACGCCAGAATCGGAAAAGCAAATACGGCAGCAGCGATCAGCCGCCGCGGGGACGCATGCATGTGAAAGCTAAGGCAAAAGTCGTGCGGATTCTTTCAGAATACAGCGATCCATCACTACCGGAATACCGGCAGCTTCAGCCCTGCGCGCCGCTTCCTCATTAATCACGCCTTCCTGCATCCAGATGCACCGGGCGCCCTTCTGCAGAGCATCTTCCACTACCCCCGGCACTCTCGCCGGACGCCGGAAGATGTTCACGATGTCAATCGGAACCGGAACCTGCGTAAGTGAGGGATAGGCGTGTTCCCCCAGGACCTCTTTCTCGTTCGGATTCACAGGAATCACGCGAAATCCCTGGCGCTGTAAAAAGCGCGAGACTCCGAAGCTCGCACGCCCCGGTTTGCTTGAGAGCCCTACTACTGCGATCGTTTTCGCAGAGCGCAGAATCTCGGTGATTTCCCGATCGCTCATCACGGCTTTATTCTCGTGCCCTCCCGAGCCGATTCTTCCAGGTGCATGAGCTTCCGAAATTTCGCCACTTCCATACGGGTCAGCGTACGATAAGAGCCCGGTTTCAAGTCGCCCAGATCCAGAAAGCCGATTTTTACTCGCTTCAGTTTCTCGACTAGGCGGCCGAAATGCTTGAACATGATGCGAATCTGGTTCTGGCGGCCCTCCACCAGGCGGACCTCGTACCAGGGATTTTCGGTATCGCGGATTAGCTTAAGACCCGCCGGCGCCGTCCGCCGTCCATGCATCGGAATGCCGCGGCGGAACTGCTCCTCCTGTTCCGGCGTGAGCGCGCCGGTGACCTTCACAAGATACGTCTTGGCAACATGGCTGGCCGGCGACATCAGGCGGTTCGCGAAATCGCCGTCGTTGGTCAGCAGCAAGAGACCCTCGCTCGCATAATCCAGGCGTCCCACGGGATAGATTCGATCTCGCGCTCCTTTGAAGAAGGACATCACGGTCTGCCGGCCCTGCGGGTCATGCACTGTCGTGACGCAATTTTTGGGCTTATTTAGGGCGATATATAAGTGGTGCTTCGGCGAAGTCAGTACCCGGCCGTCCACCTTTACTCTGTCGGTATCCAGATCCGCTTTCGAGCCGAGCTGCGTCACGGTTTCTCCGTTGACCGAAACACGGCCGGCGGTGATGAGTTCTTCCGCTTTGCGCCGGCTTGCGATCCCGGCATGCGCCAGGATTTTTTGCAGCCGCTCCTCAGGCATCGCTTTCCCGCGATTTCTCGCCCCCGGCTGGTTGATCTTCGATCAATAGCTGTTCGGGCGCGAGCGATAGCTCTTCTGGAGAACGTTCACCGCCGTTCGGCGTGGCTTCCTGCGGCGCTTCCTCCGGCCGCGGCTCCTCTGCGTCGGTCAGCGCCAGCCGTCCAAGCTCTTCGAACTCCTTGAGCGTCGGCAGCTCGGCCAGCGAATTCAACCCGAACTGAACGAGGAACTCCCGCGTGGTTTTATACATGATCGGCTTGCCGAGAACATTCTTCCTTCCAGCAGCCGCAATCAGTTTCCGATCGAGCAGCGTCTTCAATACCCCCGCCCCCTGAACGCCCCGGATGTCGAGAATCTCAGGAGCGGTAACCGGCTGTTTGTATGCGATGACGGCGAGGGTTTCCAGCGCTGCGAGTGAAAGCTTCAGCGGCGGCTGCAGATTCTTGACAAAACGACGGATCGCTTCGTGATGCTCAGGCTTTGTTGCCATCTTGAAGCCGCCCGCGAGTTCTCGAATCGACAAGCCGCGATCCGGAGCGCCGTATTCTGTCACCAATTGCGCCAGGATTTTTTGCACTCGCTCCAGCGGTTGTTCTACTGCCGATGCAATCTGCTCGGCGGTTAGCGGGTCGTCCGTGATGTAAATAGCTGCCTCGATGACTGCCTTCAGAGCAGCAGCGCTCTCAACCGGCGAAACGGGCTCGGTAAACGCTTCTGCAATGATTGCGTCCTCGTCGCCTGGCTCAGCCTCCCTCGGCTCAGCCGTGGTTCCCTCGAGAACCTGTTCTACTTGGTCCATGCTCTATGTCAGTGATATTCCCGTTCTACGGCAGCGAGAGCTTCGGCTTGCTCAGGCTGGGAGTCAAACTCGGGTCCGCGGCGCAGGCCGATGTCGCCGAACGCCTCACCCTGCGTGAGTTCGACCGCCTGGCACTTCACCAGCTCGAGAATTGCCAGAAACAGGCAGATCATCGCCCGCTGGCTGCGCTGCCGCTCGAAGAGCGTCGCTGCCGAAAGAGCGTCCTGCCGCCGTGACCGGGCAAGCTGATGCCGCAAAAATTCAATCATCTCCGGAACGCCGACTGTTTCTTCCCCGACTTCGTAGAGGGGCCGGTCCTTGGCTCGTTCCAGCACATCCTGGAATGTCTTGACGAGATCGAAGATGCTGACTGCCAGCGCGGGGCCGTCGCCTTCCGCCAGGAAAGTCGCCATCTGCGGGTTCGACCAGATTGCTTCCTCGATGACCCGTTTCTGTTGCAGCATCTCCGCCGCGTTCTTGAACCGCTCGTGCTCAATCAGCCGCTCCACGAGTTCTTTTCGCGGATCCTCTTCCGGCGCGATCTTCTCAAGCTCCGGATCGGTTGGCAGCAGCAGCTTGCTCTTGATGTGGATCAGGGTGGCTGCCATGTAGACGAACTCCGAGCTCAGCTCGATGTCCAACTCCATCGCCTTCTGCATGTATTCCAGATATTGCGCGGTGATCTTCGCGATCGGGATGTCGTAAACATTGATCTGCTGCTTCCGGATCAGGTCTAACAGCAGGTCAAGCGGCCCCTCGTACTGCTCGAGGTGGAACTGCAGCGGCGATGACACTCACTTCACATTAGCATGCAAAACAAAGGTTTTTGTTGGTGTTTTCGAGTGTTTTTGCCTTTCCAGCCGATATCGATCAGAGGGTGCGCCATGCTGCTGCACGTTACAATGGGCAGTTCATGTCACAGTTGCTTGCCGGCAGGACGGCGCTCGTGCTTGGCGTGGCCAATAAGTGGAGCATCGCGTATTTCATTGCTCAGGCATTTGTCCGCGAGCGCGCGTCGCTCGTGCTCACCTACCAGGGCGAGAGACAGCGCCAAACCGTCGAAGAGCTTGGCGCCGAACTGAAGGCCACCCGTGTCCTCAACTGTGACGTCACGAAGCAGGAGGAACTCGATACTCTGGTTTCCGCGTTGAAGCAGCACACTCCTCTTCATGCTGTCGTGCATAGCATTGCCTTTGCCAATCGTGACGATCTGAGCCGGCCATTCGTGGAGACTGGCCGTGACGGTTACCTGCTTGCCCAGGAAGTAAGTGCCTACTCGCTCGTCGCGGTTTCGCGCGCTGTCTCGCCACTTATGACCGTGGGCGGCTCCATAACCACTCTTACTTACCTGGGATCGACGCGTGTCGTCCAGAACTACAATGTAATGGGAGTAGCCAAGGCAGCCCTCGAAGCCTCGATGCGCTATCTGGCAAACGACCTTGGACCGGCGAAGATCAGGGTGAACGCGATTTCGGCCGGGCCCATCAAAACGGCTTCTGCGCGCGCGGTCAAAGATTTTTCAAAAATGCTCGAAGCTGCGAATGTCGCTCCGCTTCGCCGGAACACGGATCCTGCAGAAGTTGCTGATGCGGCTGTTTTTCTGGCCAGCGATCTGGGCCGGGGAGTTACCGGAAATGTATTATTTGTCGATGCTGGATTTCAAATTATTGGGCTGAGCTCAGCAGATTAGCAGCAATTCGTAAGTTGCCGGTTTGCTAACAGCCCGGGTGGTCGCACGTCATAATTGACAGCGATTTTCTTAGTCTCTATTCTGTTGTTTTCAAGCGATACAGGTGAAAGACGGGCTCAGCTACTCTGTTGACCCTAGTCTTCTTTGTTAATCATATGATTCAGGTTGAAGGTTTATCCAAGAGATACGCGCATCACGTTGCCGTGAACAACATATCGTTCTCGGTCGACAAGGGCGACATCGTCGGCTTCCTCGGGCCGAATGGCGCCGGCAAGACGACTACTATGCGTATTCTCACGTGCTTCCTGCCGCCGACTTCGGGCAAGGTAACAGTAGCTGGCCTTGATGTGTTCGAGCAGCCCTACGAGGTGAAGAAGCATATCGGCTATCTGCCCGAAGCGCCCCCGCTTTATCCGGAGATGAACGTCAAGGACTATCTGACGTTTGTCGCCCGCTTGAAGAATATGCCTCGCGCTGAAATCGGCAATCGGACGGAACAGGTGATGGAGCGCTGCGCCGTAACCGATGTCAAGGACAGGCTCATTTCGAAACTGTCGAAAGGCTACCGGCAGCGCGTCGGTCTGGCCCAAGCCATCATCCACAACCCCGATGTGCTGATACTCGACGAACCCACGTCGGGTCTCGACCCCAAGCAGATCAATGAGACACGCGAGCTGATCAAGAGTCTGTCGGGCGAGCACACCATCATCCTCAGCACGCATATTCTGCCGGAAGTCGAAGCGGTTTGCCAGAAAGTCATCATTATTGATAAGGGCAGGCTCGTTGCGACGGACTCGGTCGAACGCCTGAAGGCACGCGGCAGTGTCGGCACTGCCGTTCAAGTCCAGGTGGATACTTCTGGCGCAGCGGACGCGTTTGCAGTTCGCCAACGGCTCGAACAGGTTGCGGGCGTGAGCAAGGTTCTCGAGAAGGTTACTTCCGGCGATCGGTTCGTTTACGAAATCGAAAGCCTGCAGGGACAAAATCCGAGGCCCGACGTGGCGCGCGCCATAGTCAACGCCGGCTGGAATCTGCTCGAACTGAAATCGGCTACGCTTACGCTCGAAGAAATATTCCTCGAGCTGACCGGCGCGCACGGCCAGCAAGTGGTCTCGGCGCCGATTCCCGCCGAGGCCATGTCCGAAGTGGTTTCCGGAGGGCTGCAATGAGAAATATCTGGACAATCTGCCGCCGGGAGCTTTACGCCTACTTCGTTTCACCCATCGCCTGGGTTCTGCTCACGATATTCGCGTTCCTCAGCGGTGTCTTTACCTACATCATTACGTCGAGCTTTGTGCGCTTCTCCCTGGAAGGGCAAATGAGCGGTCAATCCACGCCCATGAATATCAACGAGCAAGTGATTGCGCCGCTGTTCTCGAACATCGCCGTCGTCGGGTTGTTCCTCATCCCGCTGATCAGTATGCGCCTGTTCGCAGAGGAGAAGCGGCAGGGCACGATCGAATTGTTGATCACCTCTCCGGTCCATGATCTGGAAATGATTATCGGCAAATGGCTTGCTTCTTTGATCATGTATTGCGCGCTGCTCGCGGTGCTCGCCGCCGACTATTCGTTCTTGTTTCTGTATGGAAATCCCGACTGGAAGCCGGTTGCGACCGGGTTTCTCGGGATCGTGCTCCAGGGGGCTTGCCTGCTCTCGTTTGGAGCCTTCATTTCAACGCTCACCCGCAACCAGATTGTGGCGGGCGCAATCGGATTCGCGCTCGCGCTGGTCCTGTGGATCTTGAATTGGACGACGTCGTTCGGCAACTCTGCCACGGTCCAGATTCTGAATTACCTGTCAATCGTTAGTCATATGGACAGCTTCTCTCGTGGCGTGATCGACACCAAAGATCTCATATATTACCTCTCGATGATCTTCCTAGGCCTGTTTTTAACAGCGCGCTCACTCGAATCGCTGCGGTGGAGGGCATAATGCCGGAGTTGATGGAAGAAAAGGAAGTAAAAACAATCAAGCAAAGGCTTGGCGGGCGCCAGGCGCGTTTTGGAACAACGGCTACTCTTTACACCGTTGTCGTCATCGCTATTCTCGCGCTTGTGAACTGGTTGGGCAATCGCTACAACAAGACCGTCGACACCACCAGCAACAAGCGGTTCACGCTATCGCAGGAAACGCAGAAAATCGTCAAAGGGCTGAAGCAGGACGCCACGATTAGCTATTTCGACAAGACGAGCGGCTTTGAACAGGCAAGAGGCATGCTCGATCGATACAAGAATCTCTCATCGAAAGTTCACATTCAGTACATCGATTATCAGAAGCAGCCGACCATCGCGAAAGCCTACGGCCTCCGCTTCGGGGGAACAGCTTATGTCGAGATCGGTCCCCGGCGCGAAGAAGCCAAGTCGTTGACCGAAGAAGGCATCACGGGCGCATTCCTGAAAGACCTGAAAGGGGTTCGCAAGGTTTGCATTGTTAGCGGCAGCCAGGAGCACGCCCTCGATGAAACCGACAGCAACGGCCTTTCTCAATTCAAGACTCTGCTTGACCGGGACAACTATCAGTCTCAGTCCGTCACCCTGATCGATAAGACCGCAGTACCCAATGACTGCAATGTTCTCGTCATTGCCGGACCACAGACCAATTACACGCCGAATATGGTAACGGCCATCAAGAACTACGTCGAGAACGGCGGGCGCGTGATGTTTCTGATGGATCCGCCGCTTGATTTTGGTCGAGAACACATCGCTGAAAACGCCGGGCTGAAGGACGTGCTTCAGAGCTGGGGTGTAACCCTTGATAATGACCTGGTTCTCGAACAGAACCCGGTTGGTCAACTCTTTGGCTTCGGCCCCGAGATCCCTCTGGTGAGCAGCTATGGATCGCAGCCGATTGTCAACGATCTCAAGAACAGCATGACGGGCTTCCCCGTATCTCGGTCGATGCAGATCAAGAATACAGACAAGACCACGGTCGACAAGCTGTTCTCGACCTCCGACCGCGCAATCGCCACGACCAATCTCACGAGCAACGAGGTGAATCCGAATAGCCCCTCCAACAAGAAGGGGCCATTTACCCTCGGAGCGGCTGGCACTTACAACACCGGAAAGCAGAATAACCAGGGCCGTTTTGTGGTGATCGGCAGCGCTGGTTTTATGGACAATGCGATGATCGGTTTCCAGTCCAACCGCGACCTGGCTCTTAATGCAGTCAACTGGCTTTCCTCCGACGAAGACCTGATTTCGATTCGCCCGAAGGAACCGGAAGACCGACGCCTGAACGTGAATCAGCGGCAGATGAGCGTGTTCGCTTATACGAATCTGATCGCGATTCCGCTGATCATTATCGTGGCCGGAGTGGCGATCTTCCTGAAGCGGAGATAGCATGAAGCCGCGGAACCTCTTGATTGCAGCCGTCCTTCTCGCTGCTCTCAGCGGCGTGGTGTGGTGGGCGAAGAAACATCCTCAGGCGAATTCGACGAGCGCGAGCTCGACGACCAGCCCGAAGCTAGCCGATATTCCCGATGCACAGATTCAATCCATCGATTTGAAAAAGCGAGATGCCGCCGCGGTGAATCTTCAGCGGCAGGGTGGCAAATGGGTCATCACCGCGCCGGAATCGTACGCCGCCGATCAGGATGCCGCCTCGAGCGTTGCTTCGTCGCTCACCGCGGTTACGGCCGACAGCGTCGTCGAGGACAACCCCACGGATCCTGGCAAGTACGGCCTGAAAACGCCCAGCCTTACCGTTACCGTGCACGAAAAAGGAGGCAAAACGGCAGAGATCCTGTTTGGCGATGATGTTCCCGCGGGCTCGCTTGTCTATGCACGGATGGATTCCAGCCCGAAAGTATACGCCGTGTCATCGTCCGTGAAGACGTCCTTCGACAAAGGCATCAACGATCTGCGCGATAAGCGCCTGCTTACGTTCGACTCGAACAAGCTCACCCGCGCTGACTTGGTCGCCGGCAAGTCCGATATCGAATTCGGCAAGAATAATCAGGGCGACTGGCAGATCCTGAAGCCGCAGCCCTATCGTGCCGACAGCTTCCAGGTGGAGGAACTCCTGCGAAAACTGACCGATGCCAAGATGGACCTCTCGAGCAGCGCAGACGATGCAAAGAAGACGGGTTCCGCCTTTGCGTCGGCCCACCCGGTGGCAACGGTCAAAGTCACAGATGCAAGTGGCACGCAAACCCTCGATGTCCGCAAAAACAAGGACGACTATTACGCACAGAGCAGCGTCGTAAAAGGCGCCTACAAAGTCTCTTCCGACCTCGGGAAAGAGGTGGAGAAGCCGCTGGACGATTTTCGAAACAAGAAGATCTTCGACTTCGGTTTTAGCGATCCGACCAAGATTGACGTCCAGGGCTCCAGCGGCAAGGTTCTTACCAGGAGCGGTACGGACTGGAAGATGAACGGCAAGACGATGGATCCCGGGACAGTCCAGGCACTGATCGACAAGCTGCGCGACCTTTCGGCAAACAAGTTTGTCACGGCTGGATTCAC
>DATBHS010000026.1:0-6472 GCA_036557345.1 Bryobacteraceae bacterium | reverse complement strand
TCTCTCCCAAGAAAGAATCATGAAAGCGCCGGTAAAGCCGTGGCGAAAGTTGTTGTTCGACGAAACAGCTTTGCCTTCTTTCGTCTTCGGACCCTTCGAGAGTTGCGCGTTCGCGCGATTCGCAGCAATTTGAGCCTCAGTAGACATAAACCTTCCTACCAAGCGTAATGGCCATATCGCGCGTTGACTGAAATTTCGGGCCCAAAGTATTAAAACGGCAGCGAAAGAATTTTTTGCGTCAAGTGTCACTGAGAAGATGTCCGAAAGATCGTAGAAAAGGGAACGACTCGACCGGAGCCTGTGATAGGGCTCCGGGAAAATTTTTCTTGCCAGAAAAAAGGAGCGTCGTTTTGAGAAGAGCGTATCGATCTGCTGTGCGTCTACGGCCATAATGTCACGGAGGCGCAGACTGTCGTGTGGGAACGCATGCTTGCCGCGAAAAAGGAGCGCGGCTGACCGGCAACAAGAATACACGCAGCGACTACGAGCGAATCGACCCCAAGGGCAAAGCGTTTCTGAAACCCGTGCACTGGCGTCGAATGCCAAAATCCGGTTTCCGACGATTACCCGTTTACGCTCATCACGGGGCGGGTCGTCTATCACTTTCACACCCGCACGAAGACGGGCCGATCCACCGTGCTCAACGAACGGGCGCCGCATCCTTAAGTCGAGATTCATCCCAGAGACGCAGCTCGTCTGGGGATCGGGCTTGGCGACCTGGTTGAGATTACGTCCCTGAACGGCCGATGGGAAGGAGCAGCGATGGTGGTCGATACGGTGCGGCAAGGGGAAGTGTTCGTGCCATTCCATTACGGTCATGGGTCGGCATCGGCCAACCAGCACACGTGGTACGCACAGGATCCTGTCAGCCATGAGCCCAGCTCAAATCGTCGCCCGTCGCGGTCCGGCGGCCGAGCTTCGGACAGCCTGAGCCGTGACTGCTTGCGCGGCTTGCAGAACTGAATGGGGAATCCACAGAACCGTTTGCCGCTCGGGAATTCGTCGCCCGGTCCGCTCAGCCGTAAGCTGCCGAATCCGTGCAGCTCCTGGAAGGCGTGTGGCCGTGAGATCCTATTCCTGCAAGGAACGCTCTTTGGCGCTACAACAATAACACCATGGCGACAGCATTCAAAGTCGGCGATCACGTCACTTGGAATTCCGAAGCGGGCCGGGTCAGGGGCCGTATTATTCGCGTGCACACGACCGATGTGAACTACAAAGGCTACGTCCATCACGCGAGCGAGGAAGATCCGCAGTACGAGATTAAGAGCGACAAGACCGATCACATCGCGCTGCACAAACGTAAAGCATTGCGACGTGTTGGCGACTGACCCTCGGCCACTCGCTACTTTTCAGGAGGCGCCAGAACTACGGAAGCTTCCGCTGTCAGCGGCAGGAAGGTGAACGTCTCCTGAAGATACAGCCGGACGGCGGTTTCGGTATGGCTCAAATAGCCGATCGAGATGTCCTGGCCGATGTGTAACTCAAAGTCGCCGCCACGAGTAGTCAGCAGCAAGCCTCCGCCGATAGCCGGGGCCCAGATAATCTTGCCGTCTAGAAGATGTTGAATGTGCTGCAAGACCGGGTACCCATCGTCACTGGCTCCGCTGACAGTGGTGTACGGCTTCTCGCCCAATAAAAGTGTATACGGACCGTTGACACCGGCGAGGCGCAACTGGCTCATCGCCTGCGCCACTACGCCGGGATAACTCTTCACGTCGGCAGGGAGCGTCAATACCGAGTTGCTGGTGCTTTGGCGAACACCCTGGATTCCGGCGGCCGCGTACCCTCGAACACCGTTCGATCCTCGGCGAAAGCGATTTGGCGCGCTGCCTCTTTCAGCGGCGACCAGTCTGAATCGTTCGCGCCGCGTTCCACATCATCAATCGCCTGGCGTGTCAGTTCGAACGGAACGCGCAGTTCCACGAGCGCCTTCACTTCGCGTTGCGCGGCTTGGATCCCCTCGGCCGGCGGTTCAGTCTGCCGGAGATGGCCGGTGCCAATCGCCGATGATTCGAGACCCTTCGGTCCCACCACGTCTACCACGCGCCGTGCCGCCAGATGACGCTTGAGAGTGCGCGATGCTTCCTCGTCAATCTGTGCCCATGCCGGAGCCGAGATCGGGGCGAGTTCCCGATGTAGATTATTCATATTCAGTTTCTCCTTTCAGCGAGCCGATCCCGAGCGAACCTTCCGGCGGCGATTGTGCCGATCCGGATGCGGCTTCGGTCTCCGGTTTGTCCACGGCTGGATCGCTGTCGTTGGCTGGAACATTCTCCAGGAACGTCGCGGAGGGTACGAAAAATAATGTTCCGGTGACCGGGCGACTGAAGTCCAGCAGCCGGTCGTAGTTGCCCGGGGGCCGACCTACAAACGGTTTGACGAGCATCTGCTCGATCCTTTGCGGAGAGCGAGCATAACCGATGAAATAGGTGCCGAATTCCCCTTTGCCAAGGTCTCCGAAGGGCATGTTGTCACGCACGATCTCCAACTGCTTCCCGTCTTCGATTATTGTGGTCAAGGCGTTGTGTGCCGAGCTCGGTTTCACGGCATCGTTCAGTTCGATGTCGGAGAGTTTGGTTCTCCCGATGATTCTCTCTTGCTGCTCGACGGGAAGCGCGTTCCAGCCATTCAGGTCATGCAGATACTTCTGCACGAATACGTAGCTTCCACCGGCAAAGGCCGCGTCTTCGTCGCCGATAATCGTGGCCTCGAGCGCGGCCTGTCCGGAAGGACTCTCCGTCCCATCTACGAAACCGATCAGGTCGCGGTCGTCGAAATAGGTAAAGCCGTGCACCTCGTCGACGGCGCAGACCGCGCTGCCGAGCTGGGACATGATCTGCATCGCCAACTCGAAACACAGGTCCATACGCTTGGCGCGGATATGGAAGAGGACGTCGCCTGGAGTCGAGACCGCATAATGCCGGCCGCGGATCTCGCGAAATGGATGCAAGTCTTTCGGTCGAGGCGCTCCGAAAAGCCGGTCCCAGGCATCCGAGCCAAACGCCATGACGCAGGACAACGCGCCGTCGAGATCACGGAAGCCCACGGCACGCACAAGGACGGACAGGTCACCACAAAGGGACCGCACAATAGCACAGGACTCCTGTCCGGGATTTACCGTAGTGACGAGAAAGATCGCGGCACGCGTGAGATGCCCCACAACCGGTTGGGAAATAACAGATGAAGCATGTTCCACTCCGGATGCTCGATTCCGCAAGGTTCCCAGTTTACTTGATTGGCCGGTCGAGGAGCCGGAATTCAGCGTATAAGGGAACTATCCGAAAGACTCGACCCGAACAGTTCATCTCTAAGTTCGGATAGCGAGCCATCCTGCCACAATCTCGTTTCAAAGGAAGGCTGGCTTATCGCCAGTTGTATTCAGGTTACTCACACCGATGTTACTCCTCGAAAAAAGGTTCAGGCCAAGCAATAACCTTCGCAATCAAAGCGGCGACGCTTTTGCGTGAGATCTCTGAGGATGCGGTATCTTCCACAGCCCTGGGCAGTGGCAATGGAAGCGACGATCTTCACCGGCTGGATCTACAGCCACCTGCTTCCGCATGCGGCACAGGTGAAGGTGGCACATCCGGTCATGCTGCGTGCCATTACAGCAGCTAAGAAGAAGAACGATCGCATCGATGCCGGCAAGATCGCGGACTGCCTGCGCGGTGATTTTATGCCGGAATGCCGCGACAGTTAGACCCAATACAGGTGTACCTTCCATTGAAGGTTTGCACGAACCGGACCGCACCTATTTTGATGACTCGATACAATGCGTGCACTCCGACCTCCGGAATCCGCAGGCAAAAGGACAGAACCCGATCGTCTGCCCACAGAATTTCGACTCAGGAGCCGGGCGTGCGCTGATGCTGACCAATAACGGCGCGTTTGATGCGCCGCTTGCGGAGCCACCAGATGATCAGAGCGAGCACGACGCAGATCGCAGACCCGATCAGAAGGTCGCGGTGCACAACCGCGGACGCATGCTCCCAGCCCTCGCCGACGAAATAGCCGAGAGTTAGAAACGTCGCGACCCATATGGCGGCACCAGAGTAGGCGAAGCGCGCGAATCTCCAGTAGGTCAGGTGCGACATTCCTCCCATAAGCGCGGTGAAATGGCGCAGGCCGGGAACGAAGTAGCCGATCATAAGGACCCACGCGCCGATGCGGTTGAACAGTCCGGTTACGTGAAGAGCTCGTTCCGGAGTGAGGCGAATATATTTGCCGTAGCGATCAATCGCTTTCTTGCCGAAATTCCGCCCTATGAGGTAGCTTAGCGAGATACCACAGCCGCTTCCGAGGAAACCCGACAGGAACGTCAGGCCGAAGTGCAGCTGGCCGCGCCAGATGAGATAGCCGCAAAAGACGAGCAACGTCTCATCCGGAATGGGCAGGCCAACAATGCCGAGCATGAGCAGAAAAAAAAGACCTGCGTAGCCATACTGTGCGAGCCAGGCGAAGATCGAATCCATGCGGCAGTCGAAGGATAGCGCACGATCTCTCGTGATCTCTGCTGCGCTACGATTCCGATATGGCGCAGTCCAACAGCTCCGTATTCGAGGTGAAATGCCCGTGTTGCGGAGCAACCCTCCAGATCGATGGCGAGATGCAGGTCATCATCCAGCACCGCGAGCCGGAAAAAAAGCCGCTCATCGAAGATCTTCACGTGGCCGTTCAGCAACTCCAGGGCGAGGCCGACCGGCGCAACGACATTTTCGAAAAGAGCTTCGCGTCGCACTTGAGCAGTGAAAAAGTCCGGGAGCGGAAGTTTGAAGAACTGCTGAAACAGGCCAAGGAAGACAAATCCGGCGCACCGCCGAAGCGGCCGTTTGATCTAGATTAGCCGTTCAGCGTTTAGAGGTCGCGCTGGTTTAAGCGCCAGACTGCGAGAGCGAGGAAGACGCCTGTATACAGAGCCGCATAGCAAATCATAACCGGGCTCGGGACTGAGATTCCGCTGAAGGGCGAAAAGCTCAGCGCAGTGGTCAACGGAGCTTGCATTTCGAATACCGCTCTGCGCCATAGAGCTTCGCTCGGCATTACGATGCTGGCAATGATGCCGATGTCTACGACCTTCGGCGTCTTCGTCAATGCTCCTGCTTGCTCGATCCAGCCACCCAGGAACGCCAGTCCATGGAGGCCGAGCACAAGGACACCGTTTGTGAGCGTTGAAAATGACGTGCCGAAGAACAACGCCAGGGAAAGCAGAAGCATGCTCTCCAGCCAGATCAGGCCGAAACCCTGAACAATATGACGAGCGGTAACACCGGTCATCAGACGAGTCAGTTCATTCAGGCCGACCACCATGATGAGGATGTAAAGGGTCAGCATTCCGGCAAGCCCCAGCCACTTGCCGCAAAGCAACTCCCACCGGCGAACGGGCTTCGCTGCCACGGCCTGAATGGTGCCGGACGCTATTTCACCCGACAGAGTGTCGACGGACGTTAATACCGTCATGACAACAACAAGAAGGTCGATGGCATACATCCCCACCATGAGAATGCCGCTAAATGTCTGTTTACGAATGAAAGCAGTCAGGTGCTGCTCCTCGAACGCGGTGACCTGAAAGTGAAGACCGGTTCCGAAGAGCAGCAGGAATGCGACCCCAGCAAAGAGGGCCATCCAGAGGATTTTCTTTCGAGCGGCTTCGCGAAAGGTTACGGCGGCTATAATCCAGGCGCGCATTCACTGCCCCTGATCCGTTCCGAGTATTTCCAGGAATCGGTCCTCGAGGGAAAGCCGCTGGGGAGTGAACTCGAAGACCTCAACTCCGCGGCCCACGAGGTATCGCAGAACTTGGGGAGCAAATTCCGGCGATTTCAGATGAATGACGATACGGTCGAGGTCACGAGACACGTGAGAGGCCCAAGCGCACAGGCCGTCGAGCATTTCGGTCTTCACGCCATCCGCTCGCACAAAGATTCTTTTCCCGTTTTCTTCGAAGCTGCTCATCTCCCGGATTTCGATCACTTCTCCAGCCTTTATAAAGGCGACCCGATCGCAGGTCACTTCTACTTCGCTCAACAGATGAGAATTGAGAAAAATTGTCGCGCCCCGGTCTCGCTCTGCTTTGATGATGTCGCGAACGAGCCGACGGCCGACTGGGTCGAGGCCGGACGTGGGCTCATCCAGGAATAAGAGATCGGGTTCGTTGATCAGCGCCTGAGCCAGCCCGATACGCTGCATCATTCCCTTCGAGAAATACCGCAACTGCTTATTGCGATGTTGCGTTAATCCCACGGTATCGAGCATGGCGTCTACGCGGCAGCGCAGTTTCACAGCCGGAATGCCGTAGAGACGGCCGTGCAGATGAAGGAGTTCAGTTGCCGTCAGCCACTCATAGAACCGGAAATGTTCCGGGAGAAAACCCACTCTGGACCGTATTCCTCGATCTCCGGGCGGGCGCCCCATGATTTGCGCGTGCCCGCTTGTCGGGTGGACGAGGTGAAGAAGCATCTTGACGCAGGTG
>DATBHS010000025.1:0-38724 GCA_036557345.1 Bryobacteraceae bacterium | reverse complement strand
GATCGGAAAAACGATCTTTCCCGATTTCCTCAGGTTGTACAGCCAGCCTTCAATGGTTACCTGCTCGCCGTCGTGCTTGCGAGCTTCACTGATGCGAATCGTCTTCGCGTCCACATTGCGTGCGGATTCACTCGTCATGCTTTGTAGCTAGCTCGATCAGCTCATCCATTGCGCGTCGCGCGTCGGTCACGGGTTGTTCCCTGTCGGGTACCTCCTTCAACTCCAGCAGAAGAGGATACTGCCCCGGACGCGAAGCAAGCAGCCCGATCGCGCGTGCCCAGTCGATCGTCCCCTGCTTCGGAAACAGGTGCTGGTCCTGCTTGCTGTCGTTGTCGTGCAAATGCGTCGAGCGGATGCGCTCTTTCATCAATTCAAATTCGGCTTCAACTCCGCTCGACATATGCGCATGCCCCACATCGAAACAGTAATTCATGTTCATATGTGTCTGCACCAGAAATTCGTTCAGGCGGGCGGCGGTCGAGAAGGCGTTGGGAATATTTTCGAGGAGCACTTCTACACCGCGTTGGGCGGCGAATACGCGGATCTCATCGAGAGATGAAAAAGCCGAGTCGAACCGCCTTTCGTTGATCTCCTCGCCGGCCACGCCCACGTGCTGGATTAGATAGCGGAACGGAACGACCTCGGCAATTTCGAGCGCCCGCTTGATTTCGTCCACGCTGTTCATGCGCTTCCCTTTGACCGGCTCCGTGATGTCGATGACGGCTTGCGGTCCTGAGCGTCCCCAGACATCGTCGCTGTACATCGGAGCATGCAGTGAATGCATCGTCAGCGGCGAATCGCGAAACCAGTGCCCCAGTTCGTTGATCTGCGCCTTGTCCCGATAATCGATATGCTGCCGGGCGCAAAAAATCTCGACAGCCGGAAAACCGGCGTCCCAAACGCGCTCCAGCCAGACTGTTGTCAAACGATGGCGGACGAATAGATGTGTCGATAGCACCTGCTGCATAGGTGCTAGTATGCCGCCACCTTGCCGCTCATGCGGGATTCGGTCCCGCCCTCGAGCTTGCCGTTCCTGACAACGATCGCTTCCACTCTGGCCACTCCGGGCGTGGGCTTTATCTGGTAACCCATTTTCTTCAATGCCTCTCCGCTTGCCTGCGGGAAACCGTTTTGCAAGTAAAGGATGTCCGGTTTCCATTGTTCATGGAAACGCGGTAGATCCACCGCATCCTGCGGATTCATGTGAAAGTCGATTACGTCCAGGATCACTTCCGTTACGCCCGTGGTGATGCGTGAGCCTCCCGGGGCCCCAACCGCCATAAAGAGTTTGCCGTTTCTCGTAATAATCGTTGGCGTCATAGAGGAAAGTGGGCGCTTGCCCGGCTCAATGGCGTTTGCGTCTCCGCCGACCATGCCAAACATGTTCGGTGCCCCGGGCTTCGATACGAAATCGTCCATTTCGTCATTCAACAGAAAGCCAAGCCCCGGGACAGTGATTCCGTTGCCGTAGGAGTTGTTCAAGGTGTACGTCACGGCAACGGCATTTCCGCGCGAATCGACGACATTATAGTGGGTCGTCTCGCTGCTCTCATACCAGCGCAGCCCGGCATTCATGGCCTTCGGAAGTCCGGGCTCTACAAATTCGCTTGGAGTAGCATAATTCGGATCGATGCTGCTGCGGCGCTTGGCCAGGTAACTCGGCTCGAGCAGCGGCTTTACCGGAACAACGTAAAAATCCGAGTCGCCCAGGTATTCGCTGCGATCGGCATAGAAGCGGCGCATGGCTTCTGCCTCGTAGTGAACCGCCTTGATCGAGTTCGGGCCGTTACTGTCGTAGTTGGTGCCCTTCAGCATGCCCATAATTTGCAGCAAGCCGATCCCGCCGGCGCTGGGTGGAGGCGCAGTGATGATGTGGAAACCTTTGTACTCGCCTGTGAGCGGTGTGCGCTCGATCGTTTTATAGGCCTTCAAATCGCCGCTGGTGATCAGACCGCCATGTTCCGCCATGGCCGCGGCTAAGCGCTGCGCCGTTGGGCCGCTATAGAATCCTTCCGCGCCGCCGTGCGCGATCCTTTCCAGTGTGGCAGCGAGCTCAGCCTGTTTGAGCACCTCTCCGGGCTTGTAATAGTCGCCGTTGCGAAGAAAGATCCGCTTCGATTCGGAATCGAGCTGCAGATGATGCTCCGATCTAAGGGAAGCGGCAAGCGACTCCGAGACGACGAATCCGTCGCGCGCCAGCTTGACAGCGGGTCCCAGCAGATCGGACCACGGTTTGGTCCCGAATTGCCTGTGCGCTGCTGCAAAACCTGAAACGGACCCCGGGACTCCGAACGAGCGCCAGCCGAAGATGCTATCTTTTGTAGGCTCGCCATCGGAATCGAGATACATGTCCCGGTTCGCCTTCTGGGGGGCGCATTCCCGGAAATCGAAAAAGTGGGTCCGCCCGTCGGCCAGCCGCATCAGCATGAAACCGCCGCCGCCGATATTACCTGCCGAGGGATGCGTTACCGCGAGCGCGAAGCCTACCGCAACGGCCGCGTCGACCGCGTTACCGCCGTTCTTAAGAACGGCTAACCCAACCTCCGCGGCGATGGGCTCTTGCGCGACCACCATTCCATGGGTGCCTGTTACAGGCTCCTTCGCCCGTGCCTCCGGCGGGTATGTGCAACACAGAATTAACGCGCATAGCCCCGCACAATACCGGCTCTGCATGTTTGCCAGTCTAACAACCGTAATCTGGTAGGGCGAACCGCTTGGTCCGCGCAAGTCCGCTGGGACCCGCCTTAGGCTGCATAATTTGTTGCTGCTGGTGGCTTGTCTCTACGCCGCAGCGATTTTCCGAAGCCTGAGCGTCAGCCGGCTCTTATACCGGGCAGCCGTATTCTGCTTGATGATGCCCCACTTTGCCGCGCGGTCCACCAGAGAGAACGTCTCGGGTATCAACTTTTTCGCGCCTTGTGCATCTTTGTGATCGAGCAGCCGGCGTATAGCGCGGATCTGGTGCCGCAGCCGGGACTTGCGCATGCGGTTGATTGCTGTCCGGCGCTCGGTCATGCGGACGCGCTTCAACGCGGAAACTGTATTTGCCATTAGCCTACTTACCTGATTAAACTTTAAGGATAACCGACAGGCCACGGTCGCGCAAATCCGCAGGTCACCGCGACGAAGTAAACTCCTGCCCGCAGCACCTCAAGTCATCAAGGCGGCCAAATAACAGCATCCCATGACGTCACACGAGATTTCTTGGCCGGAACAGTTCACAATATAAATGTTTGTCCTAAACAGATGCCCCCGAAAATGATTAGACGCGGTTTCCTGCCGTGCGCCGCTACCGTTGCTGCTGGCGCTCTCGGTCTGGCGGCGTGGGCCGGAAATGCCTCCATTCCCGATTGGCGGATCGCCGGACCGTTTGGCGGAACTGCTACTGCCGTCACCCTCGATCCGGGGAACACAAGCCTCGTATTGGCCGGTGGGATGAATTCGCTGCTGTTTCGTAGCCAGGATGCCGGTGCGAACTGGGAGTTGCTGAACCTCCCGAAGCTCCATTTGAGCGAAGTCAGCTCGATCCTGATCGATCCGGCTGATTCCAAACATTACCTTATTAGCATCGTGTCGGCAGAGGGCGGCGGCCTCTTTGAAAGCACCGATCGAGGCAAAACTTGGTGTGCGGCCCCGAATTTCCGGAACGTCGGAGTCAGGGCGCTTGCGGCGGCAGCAAGTCAGCCCTCCCGATTCGTAGCCGGAACGCACCAGGGGGTCTGGCTGAGCGACGATTCCGGCAAGACCTGGCGCCGTATTTCCGATCCTGAGAACTTTGAAATGCAGGGGATCAGCGCCATTGCCGTCGATATCAAGGATCCCAACGTTATCTATGCGGGCACCTCTCACCTGCCGTGGAAGACCGTGGACGCTGGCCAAACATGGCGCTCGATCAGGGAAGGGATGATCGATGACTCCGACGTGTTCTCGATCTATGTAGACACGGCAAATCCTGCCACGGTCCTCGCCAGCGCTTGCAGCGGGATCTACTCGAGCGACAACCGCGGCGACACATGGCGCAAGTTGATGGGCATTCCCAATACATCGCGGCGAACACATGTTGTGCGCCAGGATCCTTCGAACGAAAGCATTCTCTATGCTGGTACAACTACTGGGTTGTTCAAATCGGTGGATCGTGGGGTGAGCTGGAAAACCTTAACAGACACCCAGGTGAACTCGATGGTATTGGACCCGCGTAGCCCGGCCCAGATGTATCTCGCCCTCGAATACGACGGCATCGGCAAGAGCTATAACGGCGGCCATCAAATCAGCCTCGCTAACCATGGGTTTGTAGATCGCGCCATCAGCGCTGTTACTCAGTCGGGTAATAAGTTCGTTGCTATTGAATCTCAGAATGACGGAACCAGCGGAGTCTTCCTGAGCACCGACCACGGCGACACATGGTCGCAATTGCACGGTATACGCGGCCTGGCGGGCGTTCACTTGAAAACAATTGCAGGTATGCGGAGCGAAGACCGCATTCTCGTTGCGGCAAGCTCACGCCAGCTCTATAAGTCCATTGATGCCGGCATGACCTGGAAGCCGATCCCTGTTCGACTCGTCATTCCGCCTCCACCCCAGCCGCCCGCAAAAAATGTACAGGAAACGGCCCGCCGGACTGCGCGAAGCAAGGCGTCCGCGCATGCAGGGACCCGCCCGCCGGCCAAGCCGGTCGTCAAGATTCGCGAGATAAATCCTTCCGAAGTGTCTGCCCTTTACTCCGTCCCGAGCGGCACGCGGGAAGTCATGTTCGCTGCGACTGATCTCGGCCTGCTGCGCAGCGACGACGCGGGAGAGCGCTGGAATCAGACCGCCGTACCCGGTTCCGCCGGTGTCAGCGGTTTATATTTCGCGCCGAACTACAACGGTTATATGATTGCCCGCGGCGCAGCCGGGCTCTTTGCCTCAAAAGACTACGGCGATCACTGGACGGAAATTCGCTTTCCCCTTCCCGCCTCGGACGTGAACGATATCGCCATTCCTGCCGCTGAAAATGCTCCTTTGCTAGTAGCCACGCGCGTGGGGCTCTATTTGTCAAGGGATGGGGGCGCCACATGGTTCGCAAACCTCGGCGGCATCCCTGCCTCGACGGTGAGTGCCGTCATCTATATGGGGGCAAATCAGACCGCCTATGCGGTCGAGTACGGACGCTTGTTCCAGACAACCGATTCGGGTGCGTCCTGGACTGCAATTCCCAGCTCCATCCTGAATCTGCGAATCCGTCAGCTTTGGATGCCGGATACCAGCTCTGGCCGTCTCTATGGACTTACCAGCGATCTTGGAATTATCGTGCGCGAATGAATCCCCTCAGTGCCGTCCGCGCTGCTCTGGCTGCTCAATTAGAGTTTTCCACAAGCCTATTATGTTTTCCACAGCCCGCTATGACAGGCCCGAAAAAGCTCTATCTCGGGCAAACCAATTGCGCAGATATGACTCCGGCGAAGATTTAAAACCTAGTTATGAGGTGATGGAATCTAAGATCTTGGTTGCCCAAGGTAAGCGAGTAGTAGTACATCTATAAAAGGGCGAGTAGTACTAGCCTTGTTTTTTGTTGAATTTCTTACGTATGTATATGAGTTTCTCAGTAGATGCGTAATAAAAGGTGGGAAGGCAACATCAAATTGCATTGTGGGTTACAACTCTCGTTTTGGAGGAGCAGGATGAAATCTCGGCTAAGCTGGAAGCCGATCGGTTCGATACTCTTTGGCGCAGCTCTGTGCTTTGCTACCGGAGCCTTTGCTCAAGACACGAACCCCGCTACGAATACTTCCGCGAATCAACCCGCTAATCAAGCGGCTAAGGCAAACACATCGGGTGGAGAGGATGAGCACCCCGACCTGGTCGAAATCGATCCTTTCGGTGGTGTCAGCATCTGGGGAAATGTGGCGAGGGGACTGAACACCAAGCTAGCCGACGGCGGCTTGGGCGGCCTTCGCCTCGCAGTCAATCCGAGTAAGTATTTAGGCATTGAACTTTGGGGCGAGTACGACGTTGCAAACGTGCGATTCTTGCTTTCGCCTGGACTGTATCCGGCCGGGACCCCGTTAGCCGGCACCCCCATACCGCCCTACAGCTTTGGGGCCCGAAACTGGATCTTCGGCTTGAATCCCGTGCTTAATTTGAAGCCTCGGGGCTCCAGAGTTCAGCCTTACCTGACTGTGGGCGTCAATGGCATCCAATTCACGCCGACAAACAGGGCCAAAGCCGAAGCTCGCGATCCAGCGGTGAACGCGATATATGGTTCAGCGAACCTGAATGACAACCTGCAGGTTGGACTGAACTACGGCGGCGGCGTGAAGTTTCACTTGAGCGAACATGTTGGGTTGCGTCTGGACGCGCGCGGATTCTGGTCCCGGAACCCTACCTATGGACTGCCGAACTATCCTACGGGCGGCATCTATATTCCTTCCAAGGACAAGATAAACGGTTTCCAGGGCACACTGGGCTTGGTCTTCTATCTCGGCCAAACCAAATGCCCGCCGATGCCGCCGGCGCCCGCGCCGCCTCCGCCGCTTCCGACTCCAACCATCTCGGGCGGAGAAGGAACGATCTGCCAGGGCAAACCGGTTACTTTGCACGCCAACATTACTGCCCCGAGCGGTCACAATTTGACCTACGCCTGGACTGTGAACGGCCAGCCGCAGGGCGGCAACAGTGCTGACCTGACGTTAACGCCGAACAACACTGGCAGCTTCAATATCCAGGTTACGGTCACCGATACGACTCCGCCGCCTCCGCCCATGGAGCGGCCGAAGGACATCCCGGTGCGTTGCTGGGTACAGCCGCCCGCGCCTCCGCCGGCAGCTCCAGTAAGCGCGACTGCCAGCCTGACAGTCAGCGAAACAGCGCCGACTATCAGTGGGGTAACGGCAACTCCGACGACGCTGAGCTGTGGTGCTGATAAGGCCGGCCAGCACACCGCCAATCTGACGGTGACCGCGCAGCCTTCCGCTTGTGGCGGCAATCTGAGCTATAAGTGGACTGTCACGGAAGGCAGCGTGTCGAACGACAGCAGTGCCAATGCCACGTTCGATTCGAGCACCGTGAGCTTCGAAGGTGGCGCGCAGGCCCAAACCAAGACAGTTACGGCTACCGTGACCGTAACGGATGAAGCCGGTAAGACTGCCTCGCAAACCACAACCATCACTGTCAACTGCCCGGCGCAATTCACGCGGCTGGATGACGTGATCTTTGCCAAGAACAACGCTCGCGTGAACAACTGCGGCAAGCGTGTCCTGATTGACAACGCCGCTCCGCAGGTGGCCAGCGGCGATTACGACATCGTGCTGGTCGGACATCGCGATACCGACGAACAAGCGAACCTTCCGAAGGGCCGCGGGCGTAGAGCCCCGCCATTATCCGGCAGGGAGCTTGATGAAGCGCGCGCTCTGAACGCTGCCGCAGTACTCAGCGGCGGCACTGGAACGTGCGCGAAGGTGGATCCATCCCGCATCAAGATTGACTGGGTGGGAACGGATCAGACTTCGGAATCGAAGCCGGGTCTCTGTGGAACCTCGAATATCAAGGAACGCAGGGGGCAGGCCACCACCGAAGCGGACAAGAATCGCCGTGTAGAGGTCTACTTGGTGCCTCACAACAGCACCAGCATGCCTCCCGCGGTCAAGAATGCAAGGCCGCTCCCGGACGATACGATGAAAGCCCTCGGCTGCCCGAAGTAAACGGCGAGTAAGTAGAACAAAAGGGCCTGGCAAAAACTGCCAGGCCCTTTTTCTATGCGCGCCAAGCAGTACGCCGGCAGTTTTCGCTTAGGATAATAGCTTGGCTCAAAATCTATAAGCTTTTATGAAACTGCTGGCGCGCTTTAATTTGGTATTCATCGTGATTTTCGGGCTAGGAACCTTGATCGCCGTTTGGCTCGCCTACGTCTTCCTGCGAAACGACGCCAAACAACAGGTGCTGGCACAAGCCAACCTGATGATGGAAACCACGCTTGCTACTCGTGCTTACACCACCGATCAGATCAAGCCGCTTCTGCAAAAGGTCCAGGCTCACGATTCTGTTTTTCTGCCTCAGACCGTGCCTGCATACTCCGCAACGCAGGTCTTCGCGTATCTGCATAAGAAGAACCCCGATTACTCGTATAAAGAAGCGACCCTGAATCCCACGAATCCCATCGACCGCGCGAGCGATTGGGAAGCCGATGTTGTCAACCAGTTCCGCGCCAATCCGAGTCAAAAGGAGATTCACGGTGAAAGGGACACCCCCGTGGGGAAGTCCCTGTTTCTCGCACATCCCCTGCGTGTGACCGAACCGGCATGCCTCGAATGCCATAGCACTCCGTCCCTTGCTCCTGGCAGCATGATTCGCCAGTACGGCCCGAATAACGGTTTCGGATGGAAGTTGAACGAAGTCATCGGAGCGCAGATCGTATCCGTGCCCGAAGCGCTTCCCATTAAGATCGCCGACCGCGCTTTGAAAACCCTAATTGCTTACCTGGTGGTCGTTGCCTTGATCGCCCTCATCGTGCTCGACGCGGTTCTCATAGCCACAGTGATCCGGCCAGTAGCCAGACTCTCGCGAGTGGCCGACGAGATCAGCCAGGGAAAAACGGATGTCGAAGATATTCCCGTAAAAGGACGTGATGAGATTTCGGTGCTTGCCGCATCGTTCAACAGAATGCAGCGCAGCCTCGTGCGCGCCATGAAACTGCTCGAATCCGAATCTGAGTAGAGGCGAGGCATGCCTCGCCCGGGCTCGATCGTCTGACCGGCTTTAAACGGGCCGCTTAGACAAAAATCGCTTTCGCTCCTGGCCTTCCGGAACTTCGGGGCCCAGGAGATCGTAGAGTTGTTTCCAGGAAGCCGCCTTCTTGGCCGCCCGGGTCACAAGCAGTTTGGCCATGGGACCTACGTACACCGCCAGCTCGCGGGTCACGCGTTCCAGGCCGTCGGGATCGAAACGCGTCGTGCGGCTGGCCGCGCCCTCACCGCCGGACGGCAAGGGTGAAGGGACCGGCGTGACGGGTTGCGCCGGGCCTGGAGCATACTGCGGATTCTGTGGTGGACGGACTAACTCCGTCGCTTGTACTCCTAACGGCTGTTTTGCATCAAGCGAGTAGTTCGCCGGTAAGCGGCCGAGTACAACCTTCAAGGTATCCGAAAACTCCACCGCGCTCTGGTACCGGTCCGCCGGATTCTTCTCTATAGCCTTAAGTATCGCTAGCGAGAACGCGGGCGGCAGAGTAGGGTTCACGGCGCCCGGGGACCGCGGAACGTGATGCAGATGCGCATTCATCACCGCCCAGGAAGAATCTCCGGCGATTGGCCTCGTGCCCGTTACCATCTCGTACAGCATGATTCCAACTGAGTAAAGATCGGAGCGCGCATCCACTTCAGCTGCCTGCACTTGTTCGGGCGACATGTAATACACCGAGCCGACTGCGGCGCCCGCCCGCGTCAAGTGCTGATCTGTAAGCGAACGGGCGATCCCGAAATCCATCAGCTTGGCGACCCCGGCGCTGGTGAACATGATGTTTGCGGGTTTGATATCACGATGAACGACCCCTTGGGCGTGCGCATAAGCCAGCGCGCTCAGCACTTGCAAAATGATGTCGACGCTCGCGGCAGGATTCATCATCCCTTGACGCAGACGCGCATGCAGGCTGCTGCCGTCTATATACTCCATCACCATCAGGAACCGGTTATCGACCCGTAGAGCGTTGTGCAAGGAGGCTATGTTCGGATGGCTCAGCCGGGCCTGCACCTTGATCTCTCGGACAAACCGGTCCGCAAGCTCAGATGAATCGATCAGTTCCGGAAGGATGACCTTCATGGCCTCGATGCGGTCCGAAATGAGGTGCTGCACCTTGTAGACTGTGCCCATCCCGCCCGCTCCGATGACATCGATGACGCGGTATTCGCCTACCGTTTGCCCTATACTCAACCCCACTTCGATCCCCAGCATAACAGTAACTGTGGGCTCCGCTTCACATGACAGAATGGTGGATTCGCTTATGAAAACAGCGCCTATCGCGTTCCTGAGTCTTATCGTCTCTTTCGCGCTGGTTCCTTACACCAATGCCGAGGACAGATCGTTCGGCATCGCCCAGGTGATGAGTGCCCCCTTCGCAAACGAGCTTCTCGCCTCGCCGGCGGGTGCCCGGGTTGCGTGGCTAATGAATGAGCAAGGGCGTCGGAACATATGGGCGGCGAGCGCGCCTGACTGGAAAGGGCACCGTTTGACGAACTTTAACCAGGATGATGGGCAGGACGTCGCGGAACTCGCCTGGGCGCCGGACGGCAGTTACATCCTGTTCGCCCGCGGCGGCGACTTCGAAACGGGCGGGGATAATCCCGATCCGAACCTCAGTCCGGAAAAACCCGAGCAGGCGATCTGGTCTGTCGCGATGGACGGATTTGCGCCTAAAAAACTGACGGAAGGGCATGCTCCCGCGGTATCGCCGAAAGGTGATCTAGTCGCTTTCCTGCGTGCCGGCCAGATCTGGATGATGAAGCACTCCGGTCAGGACATCCGGAATGTAGTCAAACAGAAGGGTACGCAAGCCGATTTGCAGTGGTCTCCTGACGGATCGATGCTGGCCTTTATGAGCGCACGGCAGGATCACAGCTTGATCGGCATCTACACGATTGCCGATAAGAGCCTGCGCTACCTGGATCCCAGCGTCGATACGGACCATGATCCCGTTTGGTCCCCTGATGGCGCGCAAATTGTCTATCTTCGTAGCCCCGCTGTCGCGCATGAGGCGTTTTTCTCAGCGCGCAGAGAGGGGCAGCCCTGGTCGATTCGCGTTACCAACCTCAATACCGGCAATGCCCGCGAGATCTTTCACGCGAAGCCGGGTCCTGGGAGCCTGTTCCACGCAATCGATGCGGCTCACCAGATCTTTTGGGCGGCCGGTAATCGCCTTGCGTTTCCGTGGGAGAAGACCGGTTGGTGTCATCTGTATGCGGTACCGCTATCCGATGGCACTCCCGTGGAATTAACGCCCGGCGAGGGCGAAGTGGAGCATGTCGCCCTCTCGCATGACGGAAAACGGTTGTTTTATTCCACAAACATCGGCGATATCGACCGTAGGCACATATGGAGCGTACCTGCCTCAGCCGGTCAGAAGCCGGTCGAAATCACCCACGGCGAGGGCATCGAATGGTCGCCGGCTCCGGTCGCTGGCAACAATGCGCTTGCCTTTCTCGCATCGAGCTACAACGATCGGGCGCACGCCGTGGTTCGGTTCGGGAATAGCGAAGCGAAGCCGCTTGCGCCCGAAGCGACCCCCGTAGATTTTCCGGCCGGTCGCCTGGTGAAACCGCAACCCGTCCTGATCACAGCTGCCGACGGGTTGCAAATTCACGGACAGCTGTTTCTCCCGCCCGGCGACGACACCCGTTCCCGGCATCCCGCTCTGGTCTTCTTTCATGGCGGATCCCGCCGACAGATGCTGCTCGGCTTCCACTACATGGACTATTATTCGAACGCCTATGCCCTGAATCAGTACTTTGCAAGCCAGGGATATATCGTTCTCTCGGTGAACTATCGAAGCGGAATCGGCTACGGTCTCAACTTCCGCGAGGCGATTCATTATGGATCGCGCGGCGCCAGCGAGTTTAACGACGTGATCGGGGCGGGACTGTACCTGCGATCGCGGCCCGATGTCGATCCCGGGCGAATCGGTGTTTGGGGCGGCTCTTACGGCGGATACCTGACGGCGCTGGCCTTGGCCCGCGCTTCGGACATGTTTTCAGCCGGAGTGGATTTCCACGGTGTGCATGATTGGAGTACGCTTCGAGACGGCCCTTTTTCCGCCCCGGGCGGCGATCCAAACGAGATCAGGGACAGGCAGGAGGCCGCTCGCATCGCCTTCGAATCATCGCCGATGGCGTCGGTCGACACCTGGCGATCTCCCGTCCTGCTCATACATGGCGACGATGACCGCAATGTGCCCTTTTCCCAGACTGTCATGTTGGTAGAGGCGCTCCGGCAGCGACAGGTTCCCTTCGAGGAGTTGATCATCCCGAATGAGATTCACGGATTCTTGATGCACCGGCACTGGCTCGAAGCCTATCAGGCGGCAGCGGACTTCTTCGGGCGTAAACTGGCCGCCCAAAGCGAACCGGTCGAGACCTCAGGCGGCTCGCGCTGATCATCGCCGCGGTCCAGGTCAGCAATTTTTATTACGAATCTAGTCATACTGGTTAGCTACCTAAGTCATCTAACTGCCGTGCCCTTACCCGTTTTGAGATCGCAGTTAGAAGGATTTTAGGCAAAGCTGAGATAGTCCGGCGGGCCTTGCTGGAGCTTGAGCCGTATGTGGATACGTGCTCCACTACAGGCCGCGGCACGAGAGATTCTCATTTGCTTCCGTCACTCTTTCTGTTTCCCTTGCCGGGTTTCTGAGCGTGCCCGCTCCGCTTGTCGCTCGCACGCCAGCGGACTCTTCTCTTGCTGACGACTCTGTTCCCGAACTTACCGTGCGCGTATACAGTTTTCCGGCGCTTTCGGCTTGGGCGCTTCAAGGAGCCGAAACCGAAGCCGCTCGCATGCTGCACCCCGTAGATATCGAGCTGATCTGGGTTACCTGTACGTCACGGTCGCCTTCACCCTCTTGTGACTCCTCCCGGACTTCTGCGGACCTAATCGTGCGCATCGTCGCGAAAGCTCTGCCTCAGGCCGGCGAACATGCGCTCGGTATTGCTGGTTCATCCGACGATTATGGAATTGCATTCATTTTCTACGACCGCGTGGCTTCCCTGCGAACTCACACGAGGCTCTTGCCCGTGATGCTCGGGCGGGTTATGGCGCACGAGATCGCGCACCTTCTCCTTCCCGAACAGAGTCACGCCGGCGCAGGATTAATGCGAGGTCAATGGGCCGCAGACGACCTGCAGATGACCAGCATGAACAACCTCGGGCTGTCCGCGGAATCCGTTCAATTTATGCAGAAAGAGGCGCTCCGAAGAATCCTGAGCGCCCACAGCATCAGAAAGTAACGTCGAAACGCAGTTATCGCGCCGGATGCAGAATCAACTTCTGCACGCGCCAATTCAACAGCTCCGCGGCGTAGATCTCATTTTCAGACGGGCAGGCCAGCTCGTGAATCCAGCCAAACTGCTTTAATTGATGGCCCGTCCGGCCCAGCATCCCGAGCACCTTCCCATCCAGCGTCAGCTTGTAGATTCGTCCGGGGAAGGCATCGGCGCTATACAAATATTGCTTTGGACCCGGAGTGATGCAGATAGCCCACGGCGAGCCGGGCTGCATAGTCGGCGAGGAATCAGGGCCCGGGCGGCGTCCCATCCAGGGTCGCGCATCCGCCGGCACAGGCACGTCGATCTTGATCTCGCGCAGAAAGGTTCCATCATGATCGAACACTTGGATGCGCCGGTTGCCGCGATCGGCGACATAAATATTTCCCTGGGCATCTGCTGCAATGCTGTGCGGAGTGTTAAATTCACCCGGCCCCTTTCCCGGTTGCCCCCATTGCTTCACCCAATCTCCGTTCTTGTCGAACTTCGCGACTCGCGAATTGACGTAACCGTCGCTGATAAAAATGTTGCCTTCGGGATCCCACGTAACATCCGTCGGCTGCCGAAACTCGCCGTCGACCGCGGGGCGCGGAGGCGTCACGTGCGTCCAAGGGCCGTCATTCTCGTCCGAGGCTTCCTTCTTCCGTCCGAACACCATCTGAACCCGGCCCTCAGGGTCGAACTCCACGATCATGTCCGATCCCTTATCAACTACCCAGATGTTGTTGCGCTGATCGACCCGAACGGCATGCGCGTAAGACCAGGCGTACAGGTTTCTGCCGATCTCGCGCAGGAATTTTCCGTCCGGTCCGAACTCCAGTAATTGAGCTGCAGCCGCACCGTATGCCGGTCCGGTTGTGCTGCCCCGCGAGAACACAAATACATGTCCTTTGGAATTCACCGCCACTCCGGCCGCCTCACCCAGATACAGATTCGCCGGTAGCTTCAAAAAATTGGGCACTGACTCGTAGGGAATTTCGGGCACGGGTTGCTGGGCGAAAACGGCGCTGCCGCCCAATAGCACCAGCGCCGCTATCTGGAAAACAGTCCTGTGAACAAGCAGACTTTGCATCCTGTCAAAGGTAACATTTTCAGGGAATGTGCCCGGTGCAACGTCGCGATTCCGGCCAACGTCATATTGTAGAGTCGTGTATATGCCTCGCAGCGGGTCGTAGCGCCCCGCGAGCCATCCGGCGGCGAGACAGATCGTGATCATCCAAGTTCAGTAATGAAGCGGACATTCATAACCGTCCTGCTTACCGTGAGTGTGTGTTTTGCGCAGGACCAAGGCCAAAAAGCTAGCGCTAACGCCGAGCCCGCCAATCCATTCACGGGGCAAAAACAGGCGATCGACGCAGGCGAACAGCGTTTCAAGCAGGCCTGTACGGCCTGCCATGGCCCGGAAGCCGAGGGCGGACGCGGGCCGAACCTAGCGGAAAATGCCGACCTGCAAAGTATGACCGATGACCGGTTATTCCACGTCATTAAGGAGGGCATCCCCGGAACCGCGATGCCGCCTTCGTTCCTGCCGGATAACGCCACTTGGGAAGTTGCCGCCTTCCTGAGAAGTCTGAACGATCCAATTTCTGAAAATCCGGTCAAGGGAGACCCGGACGCCGGGCGGAAACTCTACTACGGGCAGGCACGCTGCAGTGAATGCCACGCCATTCGTGGCTATGGTGGCATCCTCGGATCCGATCTCACCAATATCGGCGCGCGCATGACCGCTAAGCAGCTACGGCAAGCGATCGTCAATCCGGATGCCGCGCCGCATTTCGGGTTCGAGAAGGTAACTGTCATCCAGAAGGACGGGGGCGAGGTCAAGGGAGTGGCCAGAAATAACTCCAACTACTCCATCCAGATTGTCGATTCCACCGGGCGCTTGCACATGTTCGACAAATTGGATTTGAAGGAAATCGTTTTCGACGGCAAATCGTTTATGCCGAACGACTACAACCGCACCCTGGGCGCTGACGGTGTTAACAACATTATGGCGTTCCTGGCGCAGCAGGTTGCGAGGCCGGGCACCAGGAAGCGCCGCCCCGTGCAGGCGACGCGATGATCCGCTTCTTGAGTATCCTGCTTCTCGCTTTGGGATGTGCCGTCGCGCAGATCCAATACAGCGATTTACTGAAAAGTCCGGCGGAGAATTGGCTTACTTACCATGGCGGCTATCGCGGCCAACGTCATAGCCCCCTTGCTCAGATCAATCGCGAGACGGTGCGCAACCTGGTTCCCAAGTGGACTTATCACGTCACGGGCGCAGCGCGCTTGGAGGCTACTCCAATCGTGGCCGATGGCGTGATGTACGTGACGAACAACAACGAGGTGGATGCAGTCGACGCGCGCAGTGGCCGGCAAATCTGGGTGTATCAGGATGAGCGGGCAGGCAGGAATGACGTCAACCGAGGCGTCGCAATTCTTAGCAACCGGGTGTTCTTCGTAACTTCCGACGGCTATCTGGTCGCACTGAACCGCGCAACCGGAGGCATCCTCTGGCATAAGCAGTACGCGGACGTAAAACAGGGTTACTATTCCACGCTCGCGCCGCTGGCGTTAAAGGACAGTATCGTTGTGGGTGTCTCAGGCGGTGACTCCGGCATGCGCGGCTTCGTCGCAGCCTATTCTCCTTCCACCGGCGAACAGCTTTGGAAGTTCTACACGGTTCCTGCAAAGGGAGAGCCCGGTTCTGAAACCTGGGGCGAGTTCGATCCCCAGTGGGGCGGCGGAGCTACCTGGATGACCGGCACCTACGATCCGGAGCTGAATCTTACTTATTGGACAACCGGCAACCCCTGGCCCGACTACTACGGTGGTGGCCGCCGCGGCGCGAATCTGTATACCGACTCGGTCGTTGCTCTCGACGCGGCCACGGGAAAACTAAAGTGGTATTTCCAATTCACTCCTCACGACACGCATGATTGGGACGCGGAATCGATTCCGGTACTTGTAGACGCATTGTATGAGGGAAAACCCCGCAAGTTGCTGCTGCATCCGAATCGCAACGGCTTCCTCTATGTCTTGGACCGTGTTACGGGACAGTACCTGACCGCTCACGCTTTCGTCAATCTCCTGAGCTGGGCTACCGGCATCGACGCTAACGGACGTCCCATCGAAGTCCATGACATGGAGCCGACTCCGGGAGGGCGGGTGGTTTGCCCCTCCACACGAGGCGCAACGAATTGGATGTCGCCATCCTGGGATCCCGCCACCAAACTTCTGTTCGTGACGGCGCTGGAGCAGTGCGATCAATATGTAAGCAGCATGGCCAATCCGGAACCCATGCATGGATCGATGGCCGGCGGCGGCGGACCGGTTGACGGACAAAACGGCAAGTTCTATCTCCGCGCCATCGACCCCCTGACGGGAGCGAAGCGCTGGGAGTACGCGATGACAGGCAGCACCGATATGTGGGCGGGATCGATGACGACTGCGGGAGGCCTGGTTTTCTTCGGAGACGACCAGGGCGAACTGGTCGCGTTGGATACCGCTACCGGAACGGATCTATGGCATTACAACATGGGACAGATCGTGACCGCTTCTCCAATAACGTACTCGGTTAAGGGCAAGCAGTACGTCTCTATCGCGTCGGCCACGGATGTGTTTACCTTCGCGCTGTTCGAACCTGCGAAACCCTTCAAAGCCCCGAAGGAAATACGCAACACCGAGTAAAGTCATGCGCATGATTTATCTGTGATAACCAAGACTTGATCTTGCAGCAATCATGCATCAGGGGGACTGTTACTTCGATGCAGCGGTCCTGAAATATGGAGCGGCGAATCGGATGGGAACTTGATGCGCGCCAAGGATGCCATTGAGCAGGCGCTCCACCTTAGCCCTGATCTCCCATTGGCGCATCACGTCTATGCTCAGCTCGAATCCGATCTCGGGCGTGCACAGGATGCCCTGGTGCGCTTGCTTGCTCGCGTCAGCAGAGCAGCAATGATCCAGAACTGTTTGCTGGCCTCACGCAGGTTTGCCGGTACTGCGGGCTGCTCGAAGCCTCGCTTGCCGCACATGAGCAGGCGCGGCGACTGGATCCACAGGTTCGCACTAGCGTGGCCCACACACGCTTTATGCTGGGTGAATATAGCGCCGTGGCCGCCGACAGTTCAGGGGGCGATTATCTTGGCGTGCTTCCACTGGCCCTGACCCATTTGGGCCGGGAGCGGGATGCGATAGAACTTCTACGAAAGAATCTGCTAGAGGAAATGCCGCTTCCAGTGATCCGCCGCATTGGAAGTTCGGTCCTCGCCCTCCTGGAGGGTAGGCAGGAAGACGGCGTGCATGACTGCGAGACATTCATCCGCAGCTGTCGAGATCCGGAAAGCTACTACTACTTCGCACGGCAGTTCGCATTCATGGGCAAACCTGCGCGAGCTATTGAGCTTCTGAACGAGGCACTCAGGCAAGGGTATGTATGCTTCCCAACGATGGCTCGTGATCCTTGGCTGGACTCACTGCGCGGTAATCCTGAATTCTCTGCAGTGCGCCGCGCGGCCGAAACTCGCTACCATGGAGCTGTCCAAGCGTTCTTGACGGGGTAGTGGTGACAACATACTAGGGTTGCGACCAGCCTAGAGCGGGTCCTACGAATTTTCTCTTCGGAACGTGGCCCGCACAGAACGCGATCATCACTTCCCGAAGGATTCGCCGTGCTGATTGCGCGTTAGGGCGAGGGGCACCACCCAGAGCCAGCTTAACTGGGGGCAGGAGCCGCGCGCTTTCATTAGCGTTTCCCGCCTACTTCCTTCCCTTATCCGAATCCAAACCCTGCACCCAAACCGCGGGATACTGCTTTGCAAACTTATCCCGCGGGTTGTAAATTTCGAAGCTGCCGTCCTCGTTTGCCGTTAATTTCAAATAGAAGCCCGTGTCCGCTTCCGTCACGTTTGCGATAAACGGATCCGAGGTGTTGTGATCCTTGCCTCCCGCGTCGGCAAAATGCAATTGCCAGATGTCCTGAATACCCGGCGACGATTTGATGATGTCCCAGGCGGACGGAGATCCGCCCTTCTTGGAGCCATTATTCATAACCGCCACGCGCGGCTGCAATCCGTGAACCAGTGCCGGGCTGTTGCTTTGATCGAGGCCATGATGGGACACGATAAAAACATCGGCTCTGCCCAGCTTGTTATTCGGGCACATCAGCTCGAGTTCCTTTTGCCACGTCAGGTCTCCCATATCGACAATTCGAAGCTTGCCGAACGTGATCACGACGCCGGTTGAGCGCGCGTTCTCGCTCGGGTCCGTAGCTTTTTGCTCGACTCCGGAGCAGGCCTGATTCTGCTGCCCTGCACCCGGCAGGGGCTTGTCTATCACGTTGCCGTCCGCGCTCACGACTGTGACATCCATGCCTCTCACCGGCAACCGCTCACCGGCTCGGGCGATGATGTGATTTGAGCCTCCGATGGCCTTCTCGTATTCCGAGTAGAGAGTCTGCGCAGCTTTCGAGGTCTCACGGTTGGGACCGTGATCGATAAACGCACCCACCGGTATCTTCTCCACAAGCTGCGGCACGCCCCCCACATGATCACTGTGATAATGCGTGATCAAAACGTAGTCGATCTTCTTGATATGCGCTAGCTTCGCTGCCGCCGCAATGCGATCGGCGTCGCGGTAGGCGTTGTAGCCCCAGCCCGTATCGACAAGCATGGATTGTCCGGCGGGCGTTACAAACAGCGTTGATTGACCGCCCTCCACGTCCACAAAGAAGACCTGCAGCGGCTTCTCTGCTGCTGGCAGACTAATCGCCAGCACTGTTGCATAAAAGAGAGTTCCGGAGACCCGCATGCGCCCGATGGTATCAAAGCTCGCGCACGGCTCAGGTGCTCAATTCTTTCCAACCAGTCCGGGCCCCATCGCCCTGTGCGCTCGTTACTTAATCGCGCACAACGGGCCCCAAATCGCCCTGTGCGCTCGTCCCGCTTCAAGATTTCGTTGACAGCTCGTAGTTATAGGCGATGCGAAACATCGTCGCCTCATCGAAATGTTTCGTGAAGATTTGTAGCCCGATAGGCAGCCCGTCCGGAGATACACCACAAGGCACGGACATGCACGGCACGCCGGCGAGATCACCTGTAAGTGTGTAGACGTCTGAAAGGTACATCTGCAACGGGTCGTCCACTTTCTCACCGATCTTGAAGGCAGGGAAAGGCGATACCGGCGTGATCAGCGCATCCACGTCCTCAAAAGCCTTATTGAAATCCTGCGCGATGAGCGTCCGGACTTGTTGCGCCTTCCGATAGTAGGCATCGTAGTAACCGGCGCTCAACACGTATGTTCCAAGCATGATGCGCCGCTTCACTTCCGCACCGAAACCGCAGCCGCGGGTGTCCCGGTACATATCGGAGAGCGTCGTGCCGTTCTCGCGAATGGTATAGCGAACGGCGTCGTAGCGCGCGAGGTTTGAGCTGGCCTCCGCAGTCGCGATGATGTAGTAGCACGACAGCGCGTACTTAGTGTGCGGCAAACTGACCTCGCGAATTTCGCAGCCGAGAGACTCGAGTTGCTCCACGGCCGCATGGATCACGTCGCCCGTCTCGGCGTTCAAACCATCGAAATACTCTTTAGGAAGGCCTAGCTTCAGGCCGCGCACCGGGTGCCGCATGAGGGAATGGTAATCATCAACCGGGGCGAAGGCGCTGGTCGAATCCATGTCGTCCCTTCCGGCCATAATTCGCAGAACGGTTGCGGCGTCTTCCACCGTGCGGCCAAACGAGCCAATATGGTCGAGCGAACTCGCGAACGCGACCAGGCCATAACGCGAAACACGGCCGTAGGTTGGTGTGACGCCAACCACACCGCAAAAACTCGCAGGCTGACGGATAGAACCACCGGTATCCGAGCCGATCGTCACGACCGCCGTGCCTTGTGCCACGGCTGCCGCCGAACCGCCACTGGAACCGCCCGGCACGCGATCCAGCGCCCTCGGGTTCCGGACCGGGCCATAGGCGGAATTCTCATTCGACGAGCCCATGGCGAACTCATCGCAGTTCAACTTCCCGATCAGCATTGCGCCTTCTTCTTCGAGGCGATACACCGCGGTCGCATCGTAAGGCGGAATGTAATTTTCAAGGATCCGGGAACCACACGTCGTCCGGAGGCCTTTCGTGACGATCACGTCCTTTACGCCAAGCGGCACTCCGGCTAGCGCACCAAGATATTCGCTCGTGGCGATCGCGTGGTCAACCCGCGCCGCGGCGGCGCGCGCGCGTTCGGGAGAAAACGTGAGGAAGGCGTTCGTCTTCGAATTCTCAGCTTGCGCGCGCGCGAGAGCCGCTTCCGCCAGTTCGCTTGCCGAGAATCTCTTGTCCACCAATCCCTGGCGGATCTCGGGAACAGTCAGAGTCGCGATCTCAGCCCCGGCGCTCATCGCTCGATCACCCTGGGTACCTTGAAGTAGCCAGCGCCGCTCGCCGGCGCGTTCGCGACTGCTTCGAGATTCGTCAGAGGAGCTCGCGGGAAATCCTCGCGTAATGTAGCCGTCTCGTCAGCGTGATACAGAACTTGAGCCATCGGCTCAATATTGGTCGTATCAAGTTCGTTCAGTTGCTCGATGTGCGTGAGGATCTCGCCCAGATCATGAGACATGCGGGAGACCTCTTCATCGGAGAGCCGCAAATTTGCCAGATCGGCGACATAGCGGACTTCGGTGTCGGTGAGCTTCAAAATTCAGGATCGCACGATGCCCGCCCGCGCCTACGCGGTAGCTTTCCGGCGCGAGATGCGATAGACGCGCCTGAGCACAGGATCACTGATTTGGTCGGACTCGTCGGCGGAACTGACCAGATGGCTTGCTACGCCGTCCGGAGCATCGGCTCTTTGGGGTTGGCGGCGAGGGATGGCAACACGAAACTCGATACCCTGAATGGCTTCGCTGCCGGTCAGTTTCCGGATGCGTTCCAGAATCTGCGATGTCAACGGATAGAGCTGTCTTTGCCAGGTGGCATCTGCCATTTCCACTACCAACAACGTACGCACGACCCTTACGCGCACGGTATGCGACGCAATCGCTTTCCCGACCGACGCAGGCCAGATGGCGCGAGCCAAATCGTCCTCTGTGAGGATACCTCGCGAGATTTTGCTGCTTTTAATGACGTGCGCGGCGCGTTCCATACGGCGACTGGGGGGAGGAACCGAATCGGAGATTCTTGAGAATAACACGAACGTTTGGTTCGCGCGTGACGTTCGATACACTAGAGCTTTACCGTCTTCAGGAGTTTCATGGCCCAAGAAAATCAGAACCCGATTCATGTCCCGCATGCGGCTTCCTCGAAAATTCAGCAGAAGGAAAGTATCTATCAGGCTGAATATCTCGGCAGCGGCACCTTCAAAATCGTAAAGCCCAAGCGGCGGGATCGCAAACGCCGGCAATCGGCCCTCAAGGGAACCACGCGCGGCGCGCGGAAGTAGCGTCTTTGCTCTACAGCGTTTGAGTTACTTTGTTAAGCGTCCTGGGTCGGTCCGGATCGAGCTGCTTTACTTCCGCCAGGCTGGCCGCAAACAACTGCGCCGGAATTACATACGGAATCGGAGTATAAAGCTCCTCCGCAACGGAATCCTTCTTCACCAGTGCCGCTGGAATCGTGAGCGGTTCTTGGGTGAGCCCTTTCAGTGTAGCGGCCTCCTTATTGCTTCTGTCCGTGATCAGCAGCGTTTCGGCTTGTATAGAGCGTAGCTTCCCAATCAATTCGCACATCGGCTTCCAGGTGACGCCAGGCGGGCAGAATAGAAACGCAGGGAATGACGCTTCCAGCATGGCTATCGGGCCGTGCAGCAGATCTGCCGACGAGAATCGTTCCGCCACGACGTAGCAGGTCTCCATTAACTTGAGAGCAAACTCAAACGAGTTCGAGTAATTCAGCCCGCGGCCGACACAAACAGCGTGCCGCATGAAGCAATATCGCTCCGCGCGCTCGCGGATGGCCGGCTCCAACTTCAGCGCCGACTCGCTCCAGTCGGAGAGACGCCGCAAATCCTTCAACTCGAGGCGCGCGCCGAGAGCGTATGCAAGCAGGTACATGCACATGAGCTGGCCGGTATACGTCTTCGTCGCTGCAACGCTTCGTTCTTTTCCGGCGCGTACCAGGAATGTATGTTCAGCCAGACGGGCGAGCGTGCTTTCGCTCTCGTTTGTGATGCCGATCGTGAACGCGCTTGCCGATTTGGCGCGCTCCAACACAAGGTTTGTATCGGTCGATTCGCCGGACTGCGAGATGGCAACTACGACTGTATTTTTCAGGTCGAGATTTGCGCGGTAGAGCGTGAACACCGACGGCGCGGCAAGCGAGACCGGGATGCCTGTAGCGATCTCGAACAGATATCTGCCAAATTGGGCGGCGTTATCGGACGTTCCGCGCGCGGCAAGCACGATCAGACGCGGCGGGTTCTGCTGAAAGTGACTGCGCAGCTTCTCGGCGCGGCGCCATTCGGCTTTCAGCGTGCGTTCAATCGCCGCAGGCTGTTGGCAGATTTCATCGCGCATGGTGGACATGCTAGAGAAGATAGCATCGCGCGGAGGCAGGCTTGAACGAGCGCCTGATGGCGGTCGGGTTACAACAGCACCCGCTCGCCGCGGCGCGTTCCGAGCAGGTACTGGGGGCTGATCTCGGAAGACATCGGGAGCCGCGTAATGGTGGGCTTGATTAAGAGCAGCGTGTTGCTGCTTTGTGTCTCACGCGTATTCTCGCTCAATATCTGGTTAAGCCATGGAATCTGGCTTAGCCCGATTAAGCCGTTTCGCGTCACATTGCGTGTCGTTTCGTCCATGCCCGCCAGAACGGCCCATTGTCCCGGGCCCACGGTAACTTTCCCTTTGAACTGACGCTCCGCTATTGCCGGGACTGTGTTAAATGTCTGGCTTCCCAGTGTCTTGAAATCCGCTTCGATATCGAGCGAGATTTCTTCATCCCCGCTCACCCGTGGCGCCAGTTTCAAAATCAAACCCAAGTCCTCCAAGGTGAACTCACCGATTGGGTTGTAGATGGACGAAGGGCCCTGTTGGAAGCCCGTGTATAAGTTCTGCGGGATCGGATATTTGTCTCCGACGTGCAGGCTTGCCGTCCCGCCGTCACTTACCACTACAGTCGCATCGTAGAGACTTCGCGTGAACGAATTGGAGTAGGTTGCGAATAACGTCGCATCGGTTAATCCGATTCCGAAAAGCGTCGCGCCGCCTCCGAAGGTAACGAAGTTGGCGGCATTCAGAATCGGCGGAAGAATAGACTGAAAACCGAAGGGATGACCGAAGTTAATGAGCTGATAAGTGGTCTGTAGCGCTGCGCCGTAATGGTAAGTTCGGTCCGAATTCAAGGCCAGAACCTGTACGTCAAACGAGACCTGTGCTCGCGGGAGCAGAACCGCTTCCAGAAGCGATCTGCCTACACGCGCTTTCGTCACGTGATCGCGAATCATAACCGTGCGGTTCGCGCTGTCCCAGCCTACGGTTCGCAGGCCCAGAATGCTGCGAACCGCATTAGCAGCCTCGATCAAATCCTTTTCGCCCAGCGCGTCGGGTAAGGGGAACGTCAGCAGGATCGTGGGCTCGTATTCGCTACGTTTAATCTCTGTATCGGTAACAAAGAATACAATTTTCTTCGAAATCGGGAAGACGAAGGTGTGTGTGGCGGCCGTGAGCGCTTCCATAGCGGTTCGAAAATCGGCGTGGGCCACTTCGAAATGGATATTCGGGTGTAGCTCCAAGCGAGGTTCCCAGAGGGCTTGCACATCGTACGCCGCTGTCACGCGTTGCAGGAGAGTTTTCTCGTCAGCTCGAATATTGAAATCGTTGCGTGACCCGTTCGCCTCCACTTGGGGAAGCGCCTGCAGCTTCGATTCGTATTCCCACTCACCGAGGGATGCGAGTTCAACAGGGGGTTCTGTCCCAGGCTGCGCCTTTTCAGCGGCCGCAATATCGCCGGAAATGTCGGGCGGCTGAACATATGCCTTGGTAAGCAGCTTCGCTAAAGGAGCAATCGCATCACGCTGCACACGGTACTCGGTATTCTGGGGGTCGCGAGCCGCAGCCTCCGCGTAAAGGAGATAGGCCCGGACGAGCTGTCCGTGATCCTGCGCCTTGCGCGCCTGGTTTGCCAGGCGTGCGGCGGTCGGATCGCCGGCAGCCTTGCACGCCAGCGCACACAAGAACAGCACTATAACGCGGAGCTTCAAACTTTGTAGGACGTTCAGCGATGGGCGAGCGTGCAGAGTTGCTTTGCCCGAAGGCTATCGGCCCGGTGCCACATACCCGGGCGGGTGTGCCGCACCTTCACCGAAGAAGTACTCCTCCATTTGCTTTAGAAGAAATTCCTGTGCCTCCGGGGTTCCCAAGTTTAGGCGGTACTCGTTCATGATCATCTTCATCTGCTCCACCCACATGCGCCAAGCCTCCTTGGAGACGTTGTCGTAAATGCGTTGGCCAAGCGGATGACCGTCGAACGGAACTTCATCGAGTCCAGGTAGTTCCTTGTGCAGTTTCACGCAGAAGACCTTGCGCTCGGTCTTCGGGGCTGGCCCGGACGTGCTATCCATTACCCATCTCCTCGTGTTTTCTATCTTGAGGATAGCCCAGACGGCTATTTTCGCCGGAGCGTCAGATCGGGATGTGCAGAACCTCCGAAGACCGCTTGGCCCAAGGGGCGCCCCGTGCGCGGCTCAGAATCGGTTCCACGAATCAGCCGATGCTCTGCGCGCTCAGCGATCCCGCGGAGTGTGCGGTTTCGCTTGTCGCGACTCGCTGCTGGCTTTCCGTTTCGAGAAATGCGGATAATCGCGGCGGGGCGGCAGCCCCCTGCGCAAATCGCTGATGGACCGCTCTGAGATACCGGCGCAGCACTTCAGGCCGGGAAGCCTTCCGGATCCGCGACATCTGCAGGTCGAGCAGCAGCTCGAGTTCCCATTGCGTAAATGTGTGACGGCGGATGGCACCGCCAATGAGTTCTTGAACCAGCTGATTGAACGACGTCCAATCGCCACGTTCCAATCGTGAGTCGGTCAAGTCAGGAAGTGCCGGCAACCCTGGAAAACTCTAAGAATCTTCTGCGATTCATCCCACCCGAACGCCACTTTCACATAGGAGGATAGTGCTTTATTGCTAGCTGGCGCACGTGGCTCGAGCGGCATTTCGGAGATCATCCTTGTTTTGGCCGCGCCACCATTCAGTGCGTTGTGGCCCTGGATTATCGGATCGCTGGCCATAATACTCCTTCTCAGCGGTATCGATGATCTGATTCCCACCCTGATCTGCGTAGTGAACAGGAGGTTCGGAGGCAATAAGGCTTGCGAAAGCGCCTGTGCCACTCCGGAAGGGGAGCGCAGTATCGCGATTTTCATACCGTGTTGGAGGGAGTCGGAGGTCATCGAAAAGATGATCCGCCACAATCTGGCCGCCATCCGTTATCGGGACTTCGCGTTTTTTATCGGAGTCTATCCGAACGATGAGCCAACAATAGCCGTAACCCACCACCTCGCGCAGCTATTTCGTAACGTTCATGTCGCCGAGTGCCCTCACGCCGGTCCTACCTCTAAGGCCGATTGCCTCAACTGGATTTATCAACGGATGCTCCTTTTTGAGGACCAGAACGAAATCCGGTTCGACACCGTGGTGCTGCATGACGCCGAGGACCTGATCCATCCTGACGCCCTGGCGACCATCAACCGTGATCGCTCCCGCTACGCAATGGTACAGATACCGGTCCTTCCGCTGGCGACACGAATCCAAGAAGTGACTCATGGAGTCTATTGCGACGAGTTCGCCGAGTTCCAAAAAATCGACATGCCGGCCCGGGAGCTCAGCGGTTCCTTTATCCCATCGAACGGAGTCGGAACGGGATTTGCGCGGGAGATTCTCGAAAGCCTGGCGGCAGAGCGGCATAACATGGTCTTCGATCCCGCCAGTCTTACTGAAGATTACGAAATCGGGGTCCACATTCACCAGGCAGGCTACCGGCAGCGGTTCGTGCCCCTCGAGGGAGGGCAGAGGGGTCTGATTGTTACTCGGGAATACTTTCCTCGTCGCGCGCGCTCGGCGATCCGCCAGCGAACCCGTTGGGTAACGGGAATCGCGCTGCAGTGCTGGGAACGCAGCGGCTGGAAGGGCTCGCCGTGGAGCCGCTATTGGTTCTGGCGAGACCGGAAAGGCTTGTTTGCCAACCCTTTGAGCTTTCTGACGAATGTACTGTTCGCGGCGGGTTTAATGGATTGGTGCGCAAGCGCGGCTACCCATCGACCCTGGCTCTTTGCTGTCGAAAACTCTTCCCTGGCGCTCCTCTGCTGGCTTACGCTGATCCTGCAGGGCGTTCGCCTTGCAGTACGCATGCTGTGCGCCGGCAGAGTTTATGGATGGACGTTTGCGCTTGGCGCGCCACTGCGCTGCTTTCACGGGAATTTCTTGAACTGCTGCGCGTCAATTGGAGCCCTATGGCTTTATGCGCGCGCGCGCTTTGCTCGAGAGCCGCTAGCCTGGCTGAAGACGGAACACGCATATCCCAGCCGTGAAGCCCTCCTTCTACAGCGGCGTGAATTGGACGATGTCTTGGTGGATCACGGCTACATCTCGCAGGAGCAGCTTCTTCAAGCTAGAGCACGCATCCCTGCAGAGGGTGATCTCGCACAATATCTCGTGGCCGCGGGAATGCTGAGCGATAAAGAGCTCGTGAGTGCTCTCAGCCTTCAATCCGGAGTTCCGGCAGCTCAACTGGATCATCGCAAGGTGAGACCGCGGGTAGTCCGCACTCTCCCGGCGCATGTGGAAAGGCGGTTCGGTGTAGTGCCATTCGGCGTCGATTCCGGCCGCCTGCTGGTGGCTACCCAACGCGTTCCGGCACCGGATGCCTTGGACGAGATGAAAAATTACACGCGCCTGCGCATCGAGCCGCAGCTTGTCACCAAGGAAAACTACGAAGCGTTGCGCAACATCATGTACTCATGATGGAGGCTTTAGCACTCGCTGCCCCGCCGGGTTGAACAGATCGACTGGTTGCAGGTCACCAATCTTCCACTTGCCCTTTACGCGTATCAGTTTAATGTCCAGATCAGCGGAGCGGTTTTCAGTGTAATTGGTCTGAATATCGGTGAGCGTGAGAGTCCAGTGAACGGTTAGCGTGATTTGCGTCTTCTCAGCCCGTTCGTCCTGAATATCGATCTCATTCACGATCTGAAACGCGCGAGTGAGGCCTTCAAAGAAGTTCCGTAGCTTGTCGTAGTTCGCATACGACTTATCAAACTGCGCCATCGCACCGGCCGCGCTGCCTTCGCTGAGCGCGGTCGCAACATGGCTGATCTGATCCCGCGCATCGGCAGCTTCATCTGCCCGAGCCGTTGCGCCCGTCGCGAGCAGCGCGGCGCCCCACAGCCACGCTGCGAGGCAATGATGGCCTCTAGGTCCGGTAGCTGCCATTGATCTGGATATAGCCTTCCGTCAGATCGCACGTGAAGAAGCGAGCTTCCCCCTTACCTTTCCCATTCAAAGCAAACCGAATGAGTACTTCCCGGCTATCGAGTTTCTGTTTCAATTCAGTCTCATCGAAATCCTCGGCCAGTCCCGCACGGCAGACCCGGACATCCTGCAGGAAGATATCGGCATCTGCCGGCTTGAAATCCACTCCGGAATAGCCCGCAGCGGCGAGAATGCGGCCCCAGTTCGGATCGCTGCCGGCGATTGCGGTCTTTACCAGGGGGGAGTTTGCAATCGCGCGAGCCACCTTGCGAGCCTCATCTGTATTGCGAAACCCGGCCGTCCGGACCACGATCAGCTTACGGGCGCCTTCGCCGTCCGCAGCAATCTGTTTCGCCAGACTCTCCATCACGCGGCGGATTGCGTCTCCTAGAATCCCACGTTCCGCGGTATCCGGCTTCACCTGGGAAGCGCCGTTGGCGAGCAACGCAACCATGTCATTTGTCGACATATCGCCATCGACGCTCAAAGAATTATAGGACTGTTCCGTTCCTTCGCGCAGCGCCTTCTGCAGGTCGCCGGCCTGCACTAAAGCATCGGTCATAAGGAATCCAAGCGTAGTTGCCATGTTCGGGTGAATCATGCCTGATCCCTTGGTCATCCCGGCAATCCGCACCGTGCCCCTTCGGAGCCGTACTTCCTCTGATGCGACCTTCGCGCGCGTGTCGGTTGTGAGAATTGCTTGCGCAACAGACTCGAAGGCATCCGGCGAAAGCCGTGCAAGCAAATTCGGTATGGCGTCCGTCAGCAGCTTCGGATCTAAATCGACTCCGATGACTCCCGTTGAGGCAGGCAGAACATAGCGCGTCTTTGTCTTGATGGCTTTCGCAAGCTCTCTGCACGACTGCAGCGCAACCTTGTGGCCGGTGCGTGTAGCGCAATTCGCATTTCCGGCATTTACCAGAATCGCCGCTACCTTCCCTTTGCCGGATTTCAAATGCTTCCGCGCGAGCTGGACCGGCGCAGCCTGCACGATATTGCGTGTAAACACTGCAGCCGCCTGTGCGGGCTTCTCGGAAACGATCAGAGCGACATCATCTTTCTCCTCTTTGCGAATGCCTGCGTACGCGGCAGCATAACGGTAGCCAAGCGGAAGCTTCAACGTTGACCTCCCAAAGTTTCGTTTTCGGCCGGCCTGTAGCCGTTGAGAAAGGCCTCGGCCGTCATCAGCTTTTTTCCGGCAAGCTGTACCTGCAACAATTCCAGAGCAGTGCCGTTTCCGCATCCGGCAAACACCCGGCGATTTTCCACACGCACCATGCCTGATGAAGAGTGCGGTAATTCAACCGGACGCGCGGCAAGCACCGACATCTGCTGGCCGCGAAAGGTCGTGTACGCACCCGGCCAAGGTGTAAAGCCTCGCAGGCGATTGTAGATTTGCTGCGCGGTGCGCGACCAGTCGATCCGCCCGTCCTCCCTTTTAAGAATCGGCGCAAAAGTCGCCTCCTGATCGTTCTGCTTCTCCCATTGCGCTCTGCCGTCCGCAATGCGGTGTATAGCCTCGAGTAGCAGTTCAGAGCCGAGCGGCGCCAGCCGCGAACTCAAGGCGGGGGCGTCCTCTGCTGCCCCGATCGCTGTCTCCGCCTTGAGCAGCATGTCCCCGGTATCGAGTCCGGCATCGATCTGCATAATCGTGATTCCCGTTTTCGTTTCGCCGTTAGCAATGGCCCACTGAATAGGCGCCGCGCCGCGATATTTGGGCAGCAATGATGCGTGTACGTTGAGAATTCCGTGTCCCGGCAGGTCGATAATCGTTTGCGGAATGAGCTGCCCGTAGCCGACTACGACCATGATCTCGGCGCGCAGTGTTCGGAGCAGTTCAACGGACTCCTGGTGGCGGATGCGCTCCGGTTGGTGGATTGGAAGGTTTAAAGCCGAGGCGGCGGTTTTCACGGGAGATTCTGCCAGCGCCCTGGCGCGTCCCTTCGGGCGATCAGGTTGCGTGAATACCGCCAGCACATCATGTTCGGACGCGAGCGCGTTCAATGACGGTACCGCGAATTCCGGCGTTCCCAGAAACACGACCCGCATGCCTACCCGACAGGCCGAATGCCTGTCCCACTTGGTTGGCAATTCCTGGTTTTGCGCAGTGGGGCAGGCGCTTTCGCCTGCCGTGCCCAAGGTTTGACTAATCCCACTCGCCGGCCTTCTGCAGTTTCTTGATCTTCCGGCGAATAATGTCCCGCTTTAATGTACTCAGATGGTTGATGAACAGTATGCCGTTCAGGTGGTCAACCTCATGCAATATGGCTCGCGCTAACAACTCTTCGCCGCAGATCTCAAAAGGTTCGCCCTTGTCGTTGCAGGCTCGCAGCCCAACCTTATTGGCGCGCGTCACCGGCTCGCGAAATCCTGGAATGCTCAAGCACCCTTCTTCGCCGGTTTGCTTGCCTTCCTGCGATGTAATCTCCGGGTTGATGATGACGACCTTCTTCGTCTCGTCCTCTCCGACGCTGATATCAATAACCGATATGCGTTTCGCCAGCCCAATTTGAGGAGCGGCCAAACCAACGCCTTTCGCCGCATACATGGTCTCCCACATATCGGCAATCAGCTCACGCAGTTCCGGGGTATCAAATTCAGTCACCGGCTCGGCGACCTGCTCGAGCACGGGCTCCCCATATTTCAAAATCTTTCGAACCATCTCTCGTTGAATCGCCGGCGTTCGCGGGCGTATCCTAATAACTCCTCACCTGGGCGATGTAGCCGTCGAAATTCCGTTTCGTCTCCAACAGCGAATCGCCGCCAAATTTCTCCAAAAATGCTTGCGCGACTACCAGCGCAACCATGGCTTCCCCGATAACACCGGCCGCCGGTACGACAGCCACATCGCTTCGCTCGTACGCAGCCAGCGCCGGCTCGCGCGTGGGCAGGTCTACCGATTCAAGTGGCCGGCGGAGCGTCGAAATCGGCTTAAGAAAGCCGCGGACCACGACGTCCTGACCATTCGTGATTCCGCCTTCCAGGCCTCCTGCACGGTTCGATCCACGTCGGAACTCGCGGGCAGGCTTATCGTAGTGAATTGTGTCCTGAACGGCAGACCCGTAAGATTCCGCTCCCTCCTCCGCCGATCCGATCTCGGCCCCTTTCACCGCCTGAATGGAAACGATCGCTTGCGCCAGGCGGCCGTCCAACCGAGTGTCCCAGGCAATGTGCGATCCCAAGCCGGGAGGAAGACCGTGCGCTACTACTTCAAAGATGCCGCCGACCGTGTCTCCGGTGCGGTAAGCATGGTCGACTGCCTCCTTCATGCGCGCCTCGGTCTCTCCATCCACGCAGCCGAGCAAAACCTCATCCCGCTCGCTCAGTGCGAGAATCTCTGTCCACTCCGCGGGCCGTTGCAGCCGGACCGGACCGACACCAATGACGTGGCTCAAGGCTTCAATCCCGAACTGCTTGAGGAACATTTTGGCGAGCGCGCCGGCAGCCACACGCGCCGCTGTCTCGCGGGCGCTTGCCCGCTCCAGAACGTGCCGGGCCTCGGGAAAGTTGTATTTGATTGCACCGGCGAGATCCGCATGCCCCGGCCGTGGCCGGTTCAGCGGCTTCTCTTTGCCGTCTTCGGCATCTTTCGCATCGACGGGGAGCGTCCCCGTCCAGTTCCTCCAGTCCTTGTTCTCAATCAGAATGGCGATGGGTGAGCCGATGGTCTGCGAATGTCGAACGCCGGAAACGATATGCGCGCGGTCGGTTTCGATCTTCATTCGCCCGCCGCGTCCATAGCCCTGTTGTCTGCGCCAGAGTTGGCGATCGATATAGGCGAGCGACACCGGGATGCCGGCCGGAAGCCCCGTCAAAGTGGCGACCAGACATTCTCCATGACTTTCTCCGGCCGTTTCAAAGCGCAGCATCGGAAGACTTTATGGTAACGAACGATCGGATTTGCAGGATTGTCATACGATTGCATAGAGCGTCCCGCCCTCCATGAATAACTGGCACGAGCTCTGGAACAATTTGCTCCGGATAGGTATCGCATACCTGCTCACCGCGGTCATCGGATGGAACCGGGAACGCGAGGAGCACACTACTGGCATTCGCGCCTTTCCTATTGTCGGCATGGCGAGCTGCGGATATCTGCTCATTCTCGGGCCACATCCGGACGCTGCGGCTCAATCGCGCGTGCTGCAGGGCCTGATCACCGGGATCGGCTTTGTAGGAGGCGGCGCCATCCTGAAAGAAGGGTCGAGCGTCCGCGGAGCGGCCACGGCCGCGAGCGTGTGGAACGCGGGCGTGATCGGCGCCTCCGTCGCTCTGGAACATTATGGCGTGGCGGTCATTCTCTCTGGTCTGAATCTTTTGACCCTCTGGCTGTTGTTGCCGCTGAAGACTTGGCTGGACCGCGGGACTGCTGGACGGGAGCGGAAGCAAGGCTGACCTTCACGCATGCATGGGATAATCGGGCAGGCGGAGAGCTGTGCTAATCGCGCATACCAACCGCACCGGTCGTGTACCAAGCCTCATCCGATCGGCCTGCCGCCGGCGCACGCGCATGCTGGCGCTCGAAGACCTGGGCCTTGCGTCCGCGGCTGTGCTCGCGGGCTTCATTCTCATGCTGGTGCTAGGCACCCAGGTTCTTCACTGGTACTGGCTGCTCCTGCTGAGTATCTCCGGTCTAGGTATCGCCGGGTATCGAGTGTATGCCCGAAGATTGTCATCGTACCGGGTAGCGCAGCTTCTCGATGCCAGGTTGCATCTGAGCGACTCGCTTTCGACCGCCTGGTTTCTCCTGACGCAAGACCAGGTAGGGCACGATGGCGCAGCGTGCTTTCAGATCGCGAAAGCAGAGCAGATTGCGGCCAGCGTCGATCCCGCCCGCGTTTTCGGCCTTCGGGGCGGGCGGCCCTGGGCCCTTGCGGGTGCGCTCGCGGCCGTTGCGCTTGGTCTCTTCGCTGTTCGCTACCTGATTACAAGCAACCTGAGTCTTCAACGCGCTATAATTCCGCTTCAGATTGGAGAGGTACTCGAGCGAATCGAAAACCGCATTGCGGCGCCAAACCAGCGGAAGCCGGAACTCGAAGCGGATCGCCGGCAAGACGCATCTCCTGCGCAGCCTGCCCAACAATACAATCAGCAGGCGAAGATCACCGGACAACAAAAACTCGAAGCAGACAATGTGGAGGACAAGACCGGGCAGACTGGCGCAAAACGGGCTGAAACCCAAAACGCCGGCGATCCAAACCGTCCTCTCATTCCCGGAACGAACGGACAGAAGGAGAGTTCCGCTCTTGGACATGCGCGTCCGGACACTCAATCGGGGCAAGCTACGTCTAAAGACAAGAGCTCACAGCAGGTCGCAGGCAGCAAGGAGAATCCCGGTTCCAACCAACAGGATTCCCAGGCGCTTATGGACAAGATGAAAGATGCACTTTCCAGCCTGATGGCGAAGCTGCACCCGAACGTGACCGGGCAGAATCCCAGCCAGGACAACCAGCGGCTTTCACCCGATAAGAGCTCTGGCGATCAGATGTCTGCTGCCAGGGATCAAAATGGCAACGCTCAACAGAGCCCACGCGATCAGGAAGCCTACCAGAAACAGAATGCGGAGGGGCGCGCTCAGGGACAAACGATTGAGAAGACGCAAACATCGCAGAACCAGGACAGCGGCGAATCACCCGATAAAAAGAGCGCGAGCGCGCATTCCGGCATTGGTCACACAAACGGTGGCAAGGATATCAAGGATGCCGAGCAGCTAAAAGCGATGGGCAAGCTGGCGGAAATCATCGGCAAGCGGTCGGCCAGTTTGACCGGGGATATGACCGTCGAAACCTCCTCCACAAATCAGCAGTTGAAGACGCAGTATACAGGCCGCGTTGGTCGTCACACCGATTTAGGCGGCGAGGTCAATCGCGATGAGATTCCCGTGATCTACCGCGATTACGTTCGCGAATACATGCAGCTTGTTCATAAGCAAGCCGAGAAGCAGCAGTAAGACTCATATAAACGGGCCGGTGGCTCTCATGTGGCGGCATCAAGCGAGATATGTTACGAGTTTGCCCCAAAGCGGGCTATTTAGAATCGTGGGGGCGGCTTTGTCGGAATTTTTCTTATTGACCAGTCTTGCGGCTCAGACGGATCCGGCGCCGCCCGTCGCCCCACGAGTAGAACACCGCGAGTTGCGCCAGGGGGAACCGGTTGTAGATGACTATTACTGGCTCCGTGAAAAGTCGAACCCGCAGGTGAGGCAATACCTTCAGGCGGAAAACGATTATACAGCGGCAATGACGGAAAGTCTAAAGCCGTTTGAAGAGTCCCTCTACAACGAGATGTTGAGCCATGTTAAGCAAACGGATCTCACTGTACCCGTTCGCTATGGCCCTTACTTTTACTACTCCCGCACGGAGGAAGGGAAACAGTACCCCATCCAATGCCGCCGCAAGGGCAGTATGGAGAACCCTGAGGAGATTCTGCTCGATTTGAACGAGCTTGCCAGGGACCGCAAGTTTGTGGGGCTCGGGGTCTTTGTCGTCAATGACGACCACACTCAGGTCGCTTACACGATTGACTATTCCGGCTTTCGCCAGTACAGCCTGCACATCAAGAACCTGCGGACGGGAGAGACTCTGCCGGATACCGCCGAGCGGGTAACGAGTGTCGAATGGGCCGTTGATAATAAAACTCTGTTCCTAACGACCGAAGACGCGGTAACCAAGCGCTCGAACAAGTTGTGGCGGCACGTTCTTCATTCGACTACCTTTGAACCTCTTTACGAAGAGACGGACGAATTGTATGACATCGATCTGGAAAAGACGCGTGACAAGAAGTTCCTCCTGCTTCAGAGCGAGAGCAAAGATACAACCGAGTTTCGATATCTCCCGGCAGATCGCCCGCAGGATCGCTTTCAAGTCTTCCTGCCGCGTGAGAAGAAACACCGCTATTACGTCGATCACCGCGAAGAGCTCTTCTACATCCGAAGCAATAAGGGCGGCAAAAACTTCGAAGTGATGACCGCTCCTGAACATGACCCGGCCCCTAAGAACTGGTCCGTTTTCATTCCTCAGCAGCGCGACGTACTCATTGAAGATATTGACCTGTTCAAGAGCTTCGCCGTCTCGGTCGAGAAATCGCAAGCCCTGACCCGCCTGCGCATACATGATTTCCAGACCGGTGCCTGGACAACCATTCCACTTCCCGAGCCGGTTTATTCCGTCTTTCCCGGTGACACGCGCGACTACTTATCGACAACTTATCGATACGACTATCAGAGCTTTGTAACTCCTCACAGCGTGTATGACTACGATACCCGGAGCGGCACATCGCAGTTGTTAAAACGCCAGGAGGTGCCTGGCGGTTACGATCCTTCGCAATATGCCTCCGAACGCGTTTGGGCGATTGCGCGTGACGGCGTCAAGGTGCCCGTATCTGTTGTCTATAAAAAGGGATTTCAGCGCGAGGGCGAAGGCCCAATGCTGCTCTATGGATACGGCTCCTATGGCTATGCGACTCCCGTGACATTCGATAGTGGGCGCTTGGCTATGCTCGACCGTGGCGTCGCGTACGCGATCGCTCACATCCGCGGCGGCAATGAAATGGGCGAGCAGTGGCGCGAGGACGGTATGCTCATGAAGAAAAAGAACACCTTCAACGACTTCATTGATTGCGCCGGCTACCTGATCCAGGAAAAGTGGACGTCAAAAAACCGGCTCATCATCGAAGGCGGCAGTGCGGGCGGCCTCCTTATGGGCGCGGTCGTGAACATGCGCCCTGATCTGTTTCGTGCGGTGCACCTCGCCGTACCATTCGTCGATGTGATGAACACAATGATGGATGCCTCGCTTCCATTGACGGTGGGCGAATACTTGGAATGGGGAAATCCCAACGAGCAAGCGGCGTACGATTACATGAAATCCTACAGCCCATACGATAATCTTGCGAAACACAACTACCCGGCGATACTGGTGACCACGAGCTTTAACGACAGCCAGGTGATGTATTGGGAGCCCGCTAAGTATGTTGCCCGCTTGCGAACATTGAAGACCGACGCGAACCCGCTGTTATTGAAAATCAAGATGGATCCTGCCGGCCATGGAGGCGCTTCGGGCCGCTACGACAAGCTAAGGGATCGCGCCTTCGAGTACGCGTGGATGCTTAGCATGGTTGGGATCACGAAGTAGAAATCACGAACACAGCTGGGCTTCGCTCGTGGCGTGGGCCACTCTTGGCAAAGTCCGCCGTTTTCTCGGCCACATTCCGGTATCGCGGTTTTACAGTTCCAGCTTCCGAATTTGCCGACTCAGGACCAGATCGGAAAGCTCGATGGCTTCCATGTTCAGTTCCTGTCGCAGTTGCAGACTTTAATGAAGCGCCAGCGCCACGAGCATTGTGAGAATACCAAGGCCTACGATTGCGCAAGAAAGGACGATCACTTTGCGGGTGATGGTCCATTGCCGGATCTGCTGGTGCACCAAGGGGAGATTTGAAAGTGCACTTGTCATCGAAGTAAGTACTGTTGCAAAGCCTGCCGTCTGCATGTCTATGCTGTGGCGCATCGCGAGTGTTGCGGCTGCTCCGGTGGTACTGGCGCTGGAAACAAGTCCGCCAACGACGCTTACCAGCAAAAAACCAAACTGTCCGAGGTATTTCTGCCCCAGGCTTCCGACGATTTCAATCAGGATGAAAATGAACCCGAATCGGACCACTTTGAGAAGCGACAGCGGCGAAGAAAGGTGGATAGATCCAATTTTACTTTTTCCCTTTTCTCTGTGAAGCCAAATGCAAATTGCGGCAGCAGAAATCATTACGAGCAGGGGGCCGGCGGCGCTAATCACAGCGGGACGCGCAAAGATAGCCAGGATCAGAAGATTGCGAACAAGCATCGCAACGACTGTCAATAGATCAATGCTGATCGCGAGGGCAGCGATATCTCCAGTCTGACCTCTTATAGATCCGGCCAGTTCGGCAATCGCAGCAGTGCTATTCACCAGGCCGCCAAGAATCGCTGAGTAGTACAGACCGCGTGAAGCGTAGATTTTCAGCAGCACATAATTGACGAATCCCAGAGCTGCTATGACAACGATGGTGAGCCAAGCCTCCCGAGGATTAATGAGGCTCCAGGGATCGACGGCGCGATTCGGCAGAACAGGATAAATCACCAACGCTAAAAGGCCGAGCAAGACGGCAGATCGCACCTCCGCCACCAAAAGGCCGCCGGCAAAATGTGTGAGCGCTGGCTTCAGAGATAGCAGCAACGTCATCAAAATGGCTGCCGCAACAGGAGTGTAGTGATGGCCCTGGCCAATCAGAATTCCCAGGACGAACGTCAGAATGACTGCCGCTGACGTGGTGGTTTCGACCGGTTTGCCTTCACGCACATTGCGCAGCGCAGTTAGCAGAACGATCAACAAGACCCCTGCGAACGTGATGTATGCAATGGGCGGCGTAGCGAGAATGCTTAGCGTGCCCGCAATGGCAACGATCGTGAACGTTCTCGTCCCAAGGTCCTTTTGAGACCATTCGCGCTCAAGTCCGACGAGCATGCCAATGCCTATGGCGATCGCAAGCTTGACCGAGATATCAAAGGGAGCAAACTGATTTTCCACTTGAACTTATTTGATCGCGACTTGTCTCGGTCGGGCGAGGCTTTTGTGACCGCGATGAGCCATGCAAAATGCAGTCGGCTTTGCAATTTCCGAGTACCGCCGAGCTAACGCGCAAATCGGAAATAATGATTTCGTTGGTCTTTCCCTCTGTGGACGTTACGTGGCTTTCATTTTATTGAGAACGCGACGACCGGTCAGGCGCTGCCGCCGATTAGTGGCGAAGAGTCCTAACCCGCAAGTTGTCGCATGTAAGATGACCACCTCCAACTCGCCGTCTCTGTGACGGTACGTGAGAAGCGCTCTCACCTAATTGGCTTGCGTCGATTGGGCCGCTCTGTTCACGAACGATTTCCTAGAACTCAAGGGCGTTCCGAAACTGAGCCACGAGTTCGGGCGGTAAAGGTCGCTTATCGGACCCGTACCAAATGCGACTGGATTCCGCGTCTGGCCCTTAAGTTAGATGGGATGAGAAGGCTGGTCTCTAAGGGGAGACTGGCAGCATGAAGAGAAAACGCGGGCTTACGAACCATTCAAAGAAGAACTCAGCGACACCGAAGAGATGGACGGTGGGCATCGATCTAGGCGATCAGTGGAGCCGTTACTGTGTCCTCGACGAAGAGGGCGAAGCCATTGAAGAAGGCGGTTCAGGACAACCCCAGGGGCCTTAACGAAGCACTTCGCGGGCTCCGAGCCGATGCGGATTGCTATCGAAGCCGGCACGCATTCACTTTGGGTCAGTGAACATTTACGCCAGTTCGGTCACGACGTGCTGGTAGCGAATGCTCGAGAGATCCGGGCGATCACTCACAGCGATAACAAGAGCGATCAGCTCGACGCCGAAAAGCTGGCTCGTTATGTGCGGATCGATCCGAAGATTTTGCATTCCATTACCCATCGCAGCATGGAGATGCAACGTTCTCTCAACGTGATCCGTGCCCGCGATGTACTCGTGCGAATGCGGACCATGGCTGTGAATGCGGTACGTGGCCTGGTTAAGCCTTGCGGATATCGACTCCCCATTTGTTCGACCGAATCGTTTGCCGGGCGATGCCGTGCAGACCTGCCGGCCGAACTATTAGACATCGCTGAACCATTGCTAAAGCAGATCGAACTGGCCACTGCACAGATCGCCTTGTGTGACAAGCGGATCGAGGACTTGGCCGACGGAGCCTACCACGAGACCAAGGCCCTCCGGCAGATTCCTGGGGTGGGCGCTCTGACGGCCTTAACATATGTACTCACAGTGGCGGACAAACGACGGTTCTCGCAAAGCCGGGACGTTGGTTGTTACCTCGGTTTCCGGCCGCGCCGCAGCCAGTCCGGCGATTCCGATCCGCAACTTGGTATTACGAAAGCCGGCAATCGATATCTACGCAAACTTCTGGTGCAAAGCGCCCATTACGTGCTTGGCCATTATGGACCGGACAGTGCCTTGCGCCAGTGGGGCCAGCGCATTCATGCGCGCGGCGGAAAAAATGCCAAGAAGCGGGCGATTCTCGCCGTCGCCCGTAAGCTGTCGATTCTGCTGCACCGGTTGTGGGTAACACAAGCCGAATACATTCCTTTCTATGAAGTAGAGAAGCAGGTGGCCTAAAAAAGAACGGAATCTGACTCGTCGTGCTGAATACCGCGTCCTGATGACTGCGATTAAGCGTTGGGCCCACGAGGCCGTTAGTTAGATGGCAGCATCGGATTGTTTCATCGGAACCCAACGGGCACGGAGCCTCAGGCT
>DATBHS010000024.1:0-84644 GCA_036557345.1 Bryobacteraceae bacterium | reverse complement strand
TGAGAGCCTCGCGGCGCTCGTCGAAAAAGAACCGGTTGATGTAATCCCGCCCGCGGATCGCTTCCTTCTGGCGTCGATCGGAATCGAGAAGGGCAAGTCATTCACGCCTAGCACCGAGACAAAACAATTGCTCGCAGAAGCGGCCCGTGCCGGAGCCGCCATCGCGCGAGCGAACACGTTCGCCACGCGCGATCCAACGGCACGGGTCTATCCGGACCGGCACTGGGAATGGGCGTTTGTGGGCGGCAGCGCAACATGGGACGCGCAAGGTTACATCAATATCGACAATCGCGCTGCATGGAACTACGCCGCCACCGGCAACTCACCCGCGATGGTGCAAAGAACCGTGGGCTCGGGATCGCAATACCTCATAGCAACGCGTGATGCCGACGGAGGGTTCCTCGATGGCGGCAAGAACTATAGGTTACATATACCGCCAAATGTCCCAGTCAAGCTCTTCTGGTCGGTACTCGTCTATGACGCTCTGAGCCGCTCAGAGTTGCAGAACGGCGAAGCATTTCCGAGCGTCAGCCAGTACACGGGTCCGGTCGCCAACGCCGATGGATCGGTGGACATCTACTTCGGTCCGCAAGCCCCGACTCGAAAAGAAAAGAACTGGATCAAGACCGTTCCGGGCAAGGGTTGGTTCACTTATTTGCGCTTCTACAGCCCAACGGAAGCCTTCTTTAATCAGACATGGAAACCCGACGACATCGTCGAGATGAACTGATGTCTGTCTTCGCTAGGCCCGGGACGAGAACTGGCGGGAAAACCATCACGGAACGAGAAAGGCTAATGAATACGAACAGACTCTGCATCGCCGCTGTGACGGCATTTCTGGCCGTCTCTTTTGTAGTCGCGCAAGACGTATTGCCGAAGCCCGGGGAGGCATTCAAAGATGCCAAGATCGGACGCACGTACAAAGACTCCACACCGGGGAAGCTCACCATCACCAAAGCTCCCGCTGGCGCGCCCAACGTCCTGATCATTCTGATCGATGACGCAGGGTTCGGGCAGTGGGGCACGTTTGGGGGACAGGTTCCCACGCCAAACCTGGATCGGCTCGCGAAGATGGGTCTACGCTATACGCGCTTCCATACCACCGCTCTCTGCTCGCCCACGCGCGCGGCCCTGCTCACAGGGCGTAACCACCATTCGGCTGGAACCGGAGTCATCACCGAGATCGGCGATGGCTATCCGGGATACAGCGGGCAGATTCCCAAGAGCGCGGGAATGTTCGCCGAGGTGCTGCGGCAGGGCGGTTATAGCACCGCTTTTATCGGCAAAAACCACAACATTGCCGATTGGGAAACGAGCATCGCCGGACCCTTCGACCGCTGGCCGAGTTTGCAGGGCTTTGATTACTTCTATGGTTTCATCGGCGGAGAGATGGACCAATGGCAGCCGGTTTTGTATCGCGGAACAACGCCTGTCGCGATGGAAATTCCTAAGGGCGCAGAAGGCCACTACACGCTAAACGATTCACTGGCCGACGACACCATCCGATATATTCGGCTGGAGAAGTCCACGACGCCCGACCGCCCCTTCTTCATCTATTACGCTCCTGGCGCGACGCACGCTCCCCACCACGTGCCGAAGGAGTGGATCGAGAAGTTCAAGGGCCAATTCAACCAGGGTTGGGACAAGTATCGAGAGGAGACCTATCAACGTCAGCTTAAACTGGGCGTTATTCCCCCGGATACGAAACTGACTCCGCGGCCCAACGAAATTCCTGCGTGGGACTCTCTCTCTCCGGACGAGCAGCGCGTGGCTGAGCGGCTGATGGAGATCTTTGCTGCTTACACGGCGCAGACCGACTATGAAGTCGGGCGCGTGCTGGACGCACTCGAGGAGATTGGCCAGTTGCACAACACGCTCACCTTCTGGGAGATTGGTGACAACGGCGCCTCCATGGAGGGCACTCTGAGCGGATGCTTCAACGAACTCGCTACCCTTCAAGGCGTTCCGGAAAATGCGGCATTTTTGGTCCAGCACATCGACGAGTTAGGTAGCGCCAAGGCTTCCAATCACATTCCCGTCGGCTGGGCATGGGCCGTGAACACGCCGTTTCAGTGGGGCAAGCAGGTGGCTTCCCACCTGGGCGGCACGCGGAACCCACTGGTGATCGCATGGCCGGACCGTATCAAAGACCCCGGCGGAATGCGCATGCAATTCCATCACGTCATTGACGTTTCACCCACCATTCTGGAGGCGGCGCACCTTCCGCAGCCCGTAGAAGTGAATGGCGTGAAGCAAAAGCCAATCGAAGGTGTCAGCATGGTGTATAGCTTCGACGACCCCAAAGCCACGGGCACGCGCCATATCCAGTACTTTGAGATGTTCGGTAACCGGGCGCTCTACAAAGATGGCTGGATCGCCACGGCGCGTCATGGGCGGCTGCCCTGGGAGACCATGGGCGCTTCTACCGGAGACTTCGATCACGACAAGTGGGAACTCTACAGCCTTGCAGACGACTTCAGCGAAGCAAACGATGTCTCTGCCAAATATCCCCAGACGCTGAAAGAACTGCAGAACGATTTTTGGATTGAGGCGAAGAAATACAACGTTCTCCCATTGGACGACCGGTTCGCGGAGCGTGGCGACCCCAGCCTGCGGCCCAGCCTGATCGCAGGACGAACCGACTTCATCTATTACCCCGGAGCGACCCGCATCCCGGAGCCCTCGGCCGCCGACACCAAGAACGCATCGCACACGATCACCGCAACAGTTGAAGTGCCTGAGCGGGGAGCCGATGGAGTGCTGGTAGCGGAAGGTGGGGCGGCTGGCGGGTACACCCTGTACATCCAGGATCGAAAGCCCATCTATGAATACAACTATTTCGCACATGAGCGCTACAGAATCACAAGCTCTGAGACGCTTTCACCCGGCCTCGCCATTATTCGCGTCGACTTCAAATACGACGGCGGCATCGGGATGGGAGGGACTGTCTCTCTCTTCATCAACGAGAAAAAAGTTGGTGAAGGCCGGATCGAGAAAACGTGCCCTTCACGCTTTGGCGCCGAAAGCTTCGATGTTGGCATGGATAACGGCTCCCCTGTAAGTGAGAACTATAAGCCGCCGTTCGCATACGCCGGGACCATTAAGAAGATCGAGATCCATATCCAGCCTTCGAACCTCAAAGCGAGCGATAAGCGGAAGGTCCGCGACGAGCAAATTGCTGCGGCGATAGTTATCGAATGAGCTTGAAATGTCTACTGGCGATTGTGGCGGTCCTTGCGACCGATCCACACAAGACCACAGCACAATCCAGGAGCCCCAACGTAGTTTACTTTCTCGTCGACAATCTCGGCATGGGCGAGTTGAGTTCCTACAGCGGTGGCTCTTTCCGCGGAGTTACCACGACCCGCATCGACGCATTCGCCAAGGAAGGCATGAGACTTGTTAACTTCGCCCCGGAGGCGCAGTGCACGCCTTCCCGCTCAGCGCTGATGACCGGGCGGTACTCGATCCGCTCCGGTAACCACACAGTTGCGCTCGCTGGGTCGCACAGCGGCCTCGTGCGGTGGGAACGGACGCTGGGAGACATTTTCTCGGATGCGGGCTATTCTACGGCAATCGTCGGCAAATGGCACATCGGCGATTCAGACGGCCGCTGGCCAACCGATCACGGATTCGACGAGTGGTATGGCATTCCGCGGTCGTATGACGAATGCCTGTGGCCGGAAGACCCATGGTATGACCCCAAGCGCGACCCGGTCACGCACGTACTTGCAGGCCACAAGGGACAGCCCGTTCATGAGCTCGAACAACTCACCCTTGAAGTACGGCGCAACATCGATGTCGAGTACATGAACCGCGCCAAAGCGTTTCTCAAGCGCAGCACGGAGACGGGCAAGCCTTTCTTTCTATACTTCAACCACTCCATGATGCACCTTCCGACCGTGCCGCGCGCCGAGTTTAAAGGAAAAACGGGCCATGGCGACTGGGCCGACTCGCTACTGGAACTCGACACGGATTTTGGAACTCTGCTCGACTACCTCAAACAACTCGGTGTCGCGGACAACACGATTGTCGTGTTTTCAGGCGACAACGGGCCAGAGGAAGCCGAGCCCTGGCGCGGTACGGCCGGATACTTCGAGGGCTCCTACTTTACCGGCATGGAGGGTTCACTGCGGACGCCGGCAATGGTACGCTACCCGGGCCGCGTGCCTCCAGCGCAGATGAGCAACGAAATAGTTCACATCACGGACATGTTCACGACGCTCCTCCTTTGGGCAGCACTGGCGGTTCCGAAAGACCGCGTGATTGATGGCCTGGATCAGCGCGCCTTCTTTGAGGGGAAACAAGCCAACTCCAACCGCGATGGCTTTCTGTATTGGAATGGCCCTGAGCTCTATGGAGTCAAATGGCGCAACTTCAAGTTGGTCATGGTGGAGCAGAAAACGCTGACCGACCCTGCCCTGCAGCTCCCGAATCCGCATTTGGTCAATCTGGATACCGACCCGAAAGAGCGCGAACCTCTCGATTATCCTTACCTGCATTCATGGGTCGGCGCACACGTTGCTAAACTCCTGCTGGAGTATGAAGAGAGCCTGAAACGTGAACCCCTGATTCCACTCGGCGCACCATTGGAATACGTGCCTAAACCGAAGCAGCTATAGAGCGGAAGAGTGGGCCTAACACGGCGAAATGCCGAGAAGATCCGCTGACGGTGCAGCGTTTACTAACCTCATCTCACTCCTTGATAAGTGGGGTTGTCGGAAACTCGCCGCATCGATAGATCGGGTGTTACGGCTCGCGGCGAGTTCGCCCACGAATCGAACGTCGGCCGGAGATGCGGAATGAGGAAAGCTTTTCACATCACCACGGCTCAGACGAAGTACTTCTGAATAGGCTCTCGCCAAGTGCTTAACAACAATGCAAACACGCCTGAACCGGGAATTGAAAGCTGCGACGGCCAAAATTGGGAGACAAGTTGGGAGGCGGCGCGCAAACCGCGGGCGGTGCTAAGAAGCGGCGCGCCGCTCATAAGTTACTAAGCTTATGAGGGTTGGATTGGTGCCCGGGGCGGGACTTGAACCCGCACTCGCCTTGCGGCGAAAAGGATTTTAAGTCCTTTGCGTCTGCCAGTTTCGCCACCCGGGCGCGCCAAGGCTGCGTCAACCTAATAATAGTAAACGCTCCGGCTTTGTACCGGCGGCTCCGCAAGCGAGCAAATATCCGATTGTTGTCGAAACGTGTACGGCGCGGGCGTCCGCCGAAAAATTGCGGGGTTGTTCCGCTCCACTCTTGGGCGTCAGTGCCGCAGTAATTGAGTGTGTGCCGAATACCCAGCCGAACCACTTGTGGTCACAGCGGCAGAGCCGGGTTGGACTGCGTGCCAGAGGGAGGCATCAGGCAACTCATCTGATCCTAAATCGGACACTGCCTGCTCAATCAATGCCTGTTCGGCAACTTCCTCCAGAATCGCTGCCTCCTGCTCCTCGGTCAGGAAGTCGTCGACCGAGAAAACACCGGGTTCGAACGCCGAGCGGCCATCGCGACGGGGTTGCTTTATTCCTAGCGTCAGAAGAAACCCTGCGCTTTCCCTTTCGCAGGCTTGCACGACACTCTCTTCAGTACAACCTTCTGTCACAAGCGTGACCTCCGCTTCCTGGCGGAGTTCAGAGAAACTGCGGACGACAACCTGACATACCTGATCTTTGATGATTTCGACGAGCTCCTCCCGAGGTTTGGATCGCGGATCTTCAAACCATCGAAGCAGAGCATACTGTGAATGCGGTAGAAGACCGCTTTTGCTGCTGGCTTGCAATTTATTGGCCTCCGAACTAACTGTTCTTATTGTGGGCTTATTCAGGCGGAAATCAATGCCCGTTTGAAGAAATTATGAATTTCGAACCCCACATAAAAACATTTCATCTGACGGTGCAATAATCCTCTTTTTTGTGAGTTTTGGTTATCGAACCATTTGCTACCGCGGTTCCGACATTTGCGGAAAGTACCGGAACCTTAAGTACCGGCGATCCTCAAATCCGTCACTTGCACTCTATAGACGTTCCCGGATCCGCAATTCGGTTCGCTGATCATGCAGCCTGAACCGGGACGACCGCCCTGTCGCAAATACGGACCCCCGTTTCCGCCTCAAAGCAGTCTCTCACCTCAAGGAATCTGGCATTGCACCTTCTCACCGGGTATCCGTTAATTCCATTACGCGGGAACTTCGGCCGCCGGCTGTCTAATCAAATGACGTCCACGGACCTGCTACCGTGGGCAGGGACACTTAATGCAGGCAGATTTTTTACGGGCTAATGATGCCTGTGCGTATTGCGTATCGCACCATGCCGGCGACCCCCCTCACACCCAGCTTCTGCTTTATGAGCTGCCGGTGGAAGTCAATCGTCTTCTCGGATAGATTGAGTTTGGTAGCGATCTCCTTATTGCTCAGGTCATCCGCAAGATAGCGCAGCACCTCGATTTGTCGGCCCGTAAGTGAATTCAGCCTCATCCCGGCCTCCTTGCGAAAGCGAGGCAGGTCCTGAAGCGGGAGAGCACTCAGCCAGCCTCCTTTCGCTCGCGTCGAACAAGAAAAATAGCGTGTGCTCTAGACTAACAGGTATTTCCGCTACTGGAAAGCATGTACCCGCTCGGAGAATGACTGTCAAATATTCTGGTATCGTCCGACGGAGCCCAAAACGCTCCGGAACACGGGTTTTCAGGGCTTCGAGGGCGCCGCACGCGAAAAAACCCCGAAAAACCGCCGTTTTTGTGTGTTTTTTCCTTTACAAGCTCTGTACAGTGCGCTTATCATCGAGGTGACCAAGAAGAACTCAAACATTTTCGTAGTGTTCTGTTTTAGGATGCTGGAACAGCGGCAGCCGAGCGGATCTTCGAGTTCTCTATCCAATTAACCAGGACCTAGGGAGGTTATCGAATGCCAGAAGTGAAAAGAATGACCCAGACCGCGATTGTCAGGGAACTCGCGGAAAGCACGGGAGTGAACAATCGAGTCGCCAAGCAACTCGTAGATTCGTTGGCGGAACTCGCGGTACGGGAAACCAAGAAGAACGGTATGTTCGTGGTACCGGGGCTCGGACGTTTGGTTCGCGTGGAGCGGAAGGCTCGCATGGGACGCAACCCCGCCACCGGCGAGGCGATCAAAATTCCGGCCAAGAAGGTGGTCAAATTCCGGGTGGCCAAGGCGGTGAAAGACTCCATCGTGCCTCCGAAGAAAGCTGCCAAATAGCGCTTACCTCTTCACCAAGACAAAACCCCGCGGGCTGTCGCGGGGTTTTTCGCTTTCTGAAAGGGATCTGTCTATTCCTTCTTATCCTTCTTGTCGTCCTCCCGCTCTTCCTCACTGCTCTTGAAAGAACTCTTGAAGTTGCGGATGCCCTCGCCTAATCCCTTCGCCATGTCTGGAATCTTCTTGCCTCCGAAGAACAGAATGAAAACGATGGCGATGATTACCAGTTCAGCGGGGCCAATGCTTCGAAACACTGAGCCTCCTTTGCTCGCCCGACGATTTCATTGTAAACCGCCGCATCGTTGCACTTAGCGCGAAAACGCAGCACCGGCAACCCGCAAAATCAGATTCAGCAGTATGAGCGGCAGGACCGCCGAAAACGCCTTTCCCCTCGAAACCTTGAACGCCAGGCTAAAGATCAGAACGATCATCACGATCCACCAAATCTCGAACACCGAGAAGTACCCGAGTAAGCCAGTGAGAAGCTTGTTGCTCCCTTCAGGGAGGAAGATATCCAGTCCCAGCGCGGGCCGGAGTTCAGCAAAGGTCGAGACGTCGGATTTGGCTTTTACAATGATCAGGCCGGCAACGGAAGCCAGGAGTTGAATTAGGCTGCATCCCGCCACCAGGTTGAACAGCGACCGGAACTTCGCCGGGATACCCATGACAACCGAAGTCCCGAGCAATATCGCGGCCTGGATAGCAAACAGAATCGCCGCAATAAGCGGGGCCAGGTAGATCAGGATCCCCTGAAACTCCAGCATCATCTCCATCGTTTTCTGGTATTGTTCCGGCCGCACGTTCGGCGGTATGGGAGCCACCTCCGCCACATGGCGCATGATCGGCGTCATCAAGTAACCGGCGATGATCGACACGATCGAAAACACTACTAGCGGTCCGATCCAGAACCATCTGCTGAACACGTGCGGGGCGGCGCCCGCGGGATCAATGAAAAAATTGCCCATTCCAGCCAGATCGGCGCCGAAACTCTCAGGCCGGTCGGAGGGCATTTCCGGAACAAGCGTTGCCATAATCTTCCCGCTGGGGATTGAAAGGATTATATCCACCACGGCACGAAATCGCTAGCGCAGCGCGTTTGGCCGCGTCGCTTGCGCGCTGGACTCGAATTCGACCCGGCACGCTACGCTTGAGAAAGAACCTCGTGAAACCTGTTCTTCCCGTTCTTCTGCTGGGCATTCTCGCCGGTTGCTCGCCTGGAACTCAAACAGCCCAGGCAGAGCGCCATTATGCGCTCTCCGGCAAGGTTGTCGCGCTCGATCCGAAAAGCCGGACTGCGACGGTCGATGCCTCCGCGATTCCTAACTTTATGGACGCGATGACGATGGATTATCCGGTCAAATCGAAGGCCGATTTTAGCAAGCTGCACGTTGGCGATCGCATCAAGGCCAGTGTCAACGTCGCCGGCGACGGGGGCTATGATCTATCCAACATCCAGGTCGAGAACGCTGGAAAGTAGGCCCCGCCCGCGGCATGGATCTTGGGCCGGTTTTTATCCGACACTCCAGTTCCTGTTGCGGACCGAAGTCCATGTCTACGCATTTGCCGTGGCGGCAAACGTCCTGATTTCGTTCTTCCCGTTCCTTGTCGCCATGATCCTTCTCTGTAAGTACGCATTCAACTGGAATGCGGGGGTTGATGTAATTATCCAGACTGTCAATACGTATTTCCCGGAAGATTTCGGCGTAAATTTCAAGCGCTATCTGCTGGCCCCTCACCCGTTCAGCTGGATATCGGTCTTTCTTCTGCTGTTTACTGCGAATGGAATCTTCGTACCTCTCGAGGTGGCGTTTAACCGCATCTGGAGGGTCAAACAGAACCGGAGTTTTCTTCGCAATCAAGTGATCAGCCTCGGGCTGATTTTTGCGTGTGGCGCACTCGTTCTCGCCTCCGTCAGCGCCACTACCTTGAATGTGCATCTTCTCAGCGCAAAATTCGGCTCGACTCATGCCGGCGCGGTTCTGCAAGAGTCAGCGTTCCGCGTCTTCGCGCTGCTGGCAACAATGCTGATGATCTTTCTTATCTATTGGGTATTGCCGAATGCAAAGATCCGGATCAAACGGCTCATTCCGGCCTCCATCGGTGTTGCTGTGCTGCTGGAAGTTTCCAAATATCTAAATATTCTGACCTGGCCATGGCTTCGTTCGAAGCTTCGCGCGGAGGTCCCTCCATTCGTCCAATCCATCAGCATCATTCTGTGGTCATTCGTCGCTACCCTGATTATTCTCGCGGGCGCGGAATGGTCGGCTCGCGCGTCCAAAGAGAGCGGTGAGGATAGCGGGTCAGCAGTACCGGTTGGCGCGGAACCATTCGATGGCTCGGGCGAGAGCGGCATCGACGGGTCCGGGCGAGAAACCTAGCTCGCCCGAGGCTTTGGCGTGAGTCACAAACATTTTCTTGCGCGCCATTCTGACACCCTCGAGTGGCGCCATGGGCGGGTGCCCCGTGATGTTGGCCCAGGCAGTGCTGATCACTCCGGTTGCATAGGCGATCGCGTATGGCACCCTCACTCTCGGAGGGGGCTTACCCGCAAGGGATGCCAGCCGTGCCAGGATCTGTTCCAGCGTAAGGTTTTCACATCCGAGAATGTAGCGGGCTCCCACCCGCCCCTTCTCGGCCGCTTGCAGGTGTCCTAAAGCGGTATCGCAGACGTCCACCAGGTTCAAGCCGGTATCGACAAAGCCCGGCAGTTTGCCTCGCAGGAAATCGACGATAATCTTGCCGGTGGGCGTCGGCTTCCAATCGTGGTCGCCGACCGGGGCGGTCGGGTTCACGATAACCACGGGAACCCCGGCGCGGGATCTTTCCAGCGCAACCTGTTCCGCCAGCCACTTCGATCGCTTGTAATGGCCCACCATGTCGCGGATGGTTACCGGGGCATCTTCATCGCCGCTTCGATTGTTGGGCATGCCGATGCAGCCAACCGTGCTGGTATAGACGATTCGCTCGACTCCCGCGCGTTGGGCTGCGTCGAGCACGTTGCGCGTACCGTCGACATTAGAACGGTAAAGCTCTTCCGGGTGCTTCGACCAGAGGCGATAATCGGCTGCGATGTGAAAAACATATTGGCAACCCTCGGCCGCTCGTGCGACCGATTCGGTCTCTCGCAAGTCACCAGTAACCTGCTCGACGTCGAGTTCGCGAATTTGACTCGAAGGCCGGCAAAGCGTCCGGACGTGGTGGCCGCGCTCGATGAGAAGACGCGCCACATGCCAGCCCAGAAAACCGCTGGCCCCGGTAACTAAGCTAACAGGCAAGAAACAGACGGAGGGCGGGCTTTAGCCCGCGCGGGGCTGTCAGTCCCGCAATCTCAAAAATGACACTTTTCACAGAATTTACCGGAACGCCCAGCTCATCAGCCTGAACGTATCACCTAGCTTCGAGTTAATCCCTAACGCCGCAGACGGCTCGTAGCCGCAATGCACCATGCAGTGATCGCAGCGCGGGTCGTTACCTTCGCCGTAGTGGTTCCACTGGGTTTGGGTCATTAGCTCTTCGAACGTGTCATAGTGCGCGTCGGTAATGAGATAGCACGGCCCTTTCCATCCCTTGACGTTGTAGGTGGGATTTCCCCAGGCTGTGCAAGGCAGATTGCGGTCGCCTTTCAGAAAATCCAGATAGGTTGGAGTGTTATTTATGCGGAAGCGTTTGGCGAGGCGATCGATGTCGCGGAATTTTTCGATGATATCATCGCGCGTCATAAAGATCTCGCGCTGGTTAACAGCCGAGTAGCCGTATGCGGGCGAGATCAGAAATCCATCGACATCCAGGGCCTCGAGAAATGTGAAGAGTTCCTCGATCTCCTTCATGTCGGTCTCTTTGTAAACCGTTGTGTTCGTGCAGACCTTGAAACCGTTCGCCTTGGCGACCTTTATCCCTTCGATTGCTTCCTTAAAAACCCCGTCGCGCTCCACGGCAAGATCATGATTCTTTTCCATGCCATCCAGGTGGACGTTGAAGAAGAAACGGGAATCCGGCTTGAACTCCTTGATCTTCTTCCGGATAAACATGCCATTTGTGCACAGGATGATGTGCTTTCCGCGCGCCAGAATCTGGGCGCAGAGTTTGCCAATCTCCGGGTAAAGCATGGGCTCACCGCCGCAAATGGAAATCGTTGGTGCGCCGCACTCATCCACTGCCCTCAGGCACTGCTCCACGGTGAGGCGCTGACTGATGGTGCTTTCGTATTCGCGAATGCGGCCACAGCCGGTGCAGGTCAGATTGCAGGCGTGCAAGGGCTCCAGCATGAGCACTAACGGGAAGCGTTTGTTGATCATCGGATGCCGAAACTCCGGCTCGTCGCCCGTGCGCGTGTGCATGATGATCTTGAACGGATTGGCAGACTCGTCGGTCCGGGTGACAGTCTTCTGCCACTCGGGCCGGGGATTGAACTTATTCTTCGCAATATAAGCGCCCATGCCTACGGTCATGGACAGCGGAAATCTCATAATGAATTCCTCAATTAAGAAGCCTCATCTCGCGGCGGCCAGTTCACGGGGCGAGGAAACGGTTGCCTTCATGTATGTGGCCAACGCCAGCAATGGAAACGTATTGCGGTAATCGGTGTACGCCAGATAAAACACTCTGGGGAATCCCGTCCCCGTGCAATAATCCTCGTTCCAGCCGCCGTCCGGCCGCTGTGTTCGCACCAGATATTCGACGCCGTTATGGATGCTTTCGCTTCGAATATCGCCTCCGGCAAGAAGCGCCAGGATCGCCCAGGCGGTCTGCGAGGGCGTGCTCGCGTTGGGGATAAAGCGGTTTTCATCGTAACTGGCGCAGCTTTCACCCCAGCCGCCATCCCGGTTCTGATACGCGCGAATAAACTCGAGCGCCCGCTGGATGGCAGGTTCATTCTCGCTCAGGCCGGAGGCTCGCAGGCCTCGCAGAGCAAGAAACGTGCCATAGATGTAGTTCACACCCCACCGGCCATACCAGCTTCCATCGCCCTCCTGTACGCGCAACAGATAATCGACAGCGCGGCGCGCAGCGGGGTGGCTGGATGGCATATCGCAGCGCATCAGCGCTTCGAGAACTCGGCCCGTGATATCCGGACAAGACGGATCGAGCATCGCGTTGTGATCCGCAAAGGGAACATGGCTGAGAATGTTCCAGTTGTTATCCACGTCGAAAGCTGCCCAGCCGCCATCCTTGCCCTGCATAACAAGCAGCCAGTCAAGCGCGCGCCGTTCGCAGGCCCGTTGCCGGACCTGATCCGATGCGCGGGCTTTCTGGAGGGCGAGCAGCACCATCGCGGTGTCATCTACGTCTGGATAGAACTCGTTATTGAACTCGAACGCCCAGCCGGACGGCTCGGCGTTCGGACGTTTGGCTGACCAATCTCCTTTGCGGCGCACTTCTTTTGAAAGCAGCCAGTCTGCCGTGCGGCGCTGCGCCGCGGCAGGCGGATTCTCTGTTTCAGCAAGCGCGAAAGCAGCGATGGCGGTGTCCCACACCGGCGAAAAGCAAGGCTGCATATAGAAGCCCCGCTCGTCATCCACCATCAGATGATTGAACTGCTTCTCGGCTTCCACGCGAAGCGGATGACCGGCGCCGTATCCCAGAACATCCAGCGCCATGACCGCATACTGCATGGACGGATAGATCGCGCCCAACCCGTCGGAGGCCTCAAAATGCTCGATCATCCATTCGGCGCACTTTTTGACGGCGTATTTGCGGATAAGTTTCGGGCCGAACCTTTCGTAGGCTTTCAAGAAGCGGTCGAGACGAAGGAAGCAATTGCGCCAGCTCAACGCCTTACCGGCGCGTTTCGGCAGCGTGGGTGCCCCAGGCACAAACAGCTCATCCAGATTAAAGCCGGCAGGTACCGGCCGCCGCGGATTGGCGGCATGCACAATAGAAAGCGAAATGACGATGGCGCGCGTCCAGGACGACATCCGGTAGATGAAGTTGAACGGCAGCAGGATAATTTCGGGCGGAATCGACGGGCAGGCCTCGCGTGGAAACAGGTCGAACAGGCTGAGATTGACGCGTACGTAGCTATTGGTCGCCTGCACGCCCCCGAGTTCCAGAATGCGATTGCGCAGCCGCTCCATACGAGGATCGGAGGCGGGAATGCCGGCGACTTTCAGCGCGAAATAGGCTTTGATCGAGGCATTGACCTCAGAGGGACCGTGGAGGTAAACATTGAATCCGCCGTCCTCGAGTTGGCGCGCCAGGATTGCATCAACTGCGCGCTGCACCTTTGCCCGCGTGGGCGGATTCCAGACACCATCAAAGGGAGGATGAAGCCAAAGCTCCATCATGATGTAATCCGATTCGAGCGTGCTGTCGGCGCGCAGGTCCGCCCACCAGAAGCCTTCAGCCGACTGCCGCTGCAGCAAGGCAGATGACGCTTTCCGAATTGCGTCCTCGGCGGCAAAGTTCAACGAATCCGAAATCTGCAGGCTCGACTTCATCGTTTCGGCATGGTGGTCTGGAGTTCAGGCACGAACGGTATGGAGCCGGGGCTTAAAGCTCTCCAGGTCAGAAGGAAGCGTGAAGCGTACGTCCTCCTCCTTTATTTCGGCTTCCTCCAATTCGGCATATCCTTGCGCCCGCAAATGGCCAATCAATTCCTGGACGAGGTGTTCCGGGGCAGACGCTCCGGCGGTGACCGCAACCGTGTCCACTCCTTCCAGCATCTGCGCCTCGACCTCCCTCGAATCGTCCAAAAGATAAGCGGGAACGCCCGCCTTCTCACAAACCTCCACCAGCCGCCGGGAGTTTGAGCTGTTTTGTGACCCGACCACCAGAAGGGCTTGACAGAGAGGCGCTACGGCTTTGACGGCTAACTGACGATTTTCGGTTGCGTAGCAGATGTCCTGGGTTTTGGGGCCGATAATCCTCGGAAAACGCTCCATCAGCCGTTTGACGATATCTTTCGTTTCATCGAGCGAAAGAGTGGTTTGCGTGAGATACACCACCCGCTCGGGATCTTTCACATCGAGGCGATCCACATCCGCCACGTCCGAGACCAGTATCGTGCTTTCCGGCGCTTCGCCCAGTGTCCCAATCACTTCGTCGTGGTCGCGATGGCCAATAAGGACGATGGTGTAGCCCTGCTTTGCAAAGCGGACCGCTTCGAGATGTACTTTCGTCACGAGGGGACAAGTGGCATCGATAACTTGTAGACGGCGGTCTTTGGCCTCCACCCGGACGGCGGGCGAGACCCCGTGAGCACTAAAAATCACTCTCGCGCCTTCGGGAACCTCGCTCAACTCCTCCACGAAGATGGCTCCGGCGCGGCGCAATTCATCGACGACATGCCGGTTGTGGACTATCTCCTTCCGCACGTAAATGGGAGCGCCGTACAGATCTAGAGCGATCTTCACAACATCGATAGCACGCACCACGCCAGCGCAGAAGCCCCGCGGCTTGAGGAGAATGATTTTTTTCAAGCTGCCGCCCACCGGGACAAAACGGGCAGGAGTTTCGGTCTCATAAGCTAGGCCAGTGGGGGTCATAAGGGACAGCTTAAGTATAACAAGTCCTTTTGTTTTCAGCGATGAAGAAAGATTAACTGGCGGAGTTAAGGGGTATAAGCGACGGAAACTGGCACTGAGGGGTACCCGAAAATGGATTCCCGGGGGTGGCTGTTCTGGGATATACTCTCTGCCACTGGAGGTTCTATGAACCTGATCGAAACCATGCTTTCCTCTGCCAACGGCGGTGTTGGCCAGCAACTCGCCTCTCAATTTGGCCTCAATACGAACCAAGTCGGATCAGTGCTCAGCGCTCTGGCCCCGACCTTAGCAGGGACTCTCAAAGATAAAGTCTCGTCTGGTAACGCGTCCGGTTTACTCGACATGCTGAGTCAAGGCAACTTACAGAAATATGTGGAAGATCCGGCCACCCTGTCCAGCCCAGCCGCCGCCCAAGCGGGTCAGAGCATCTTGGGCCAACTGTTCGGCGGGGGCAACACCCTGAGTAACCTTACCTCGGAAGTGGGCGGAAAAACCGGCGTCGACTCCGGCATTGTTCAGAAAATGTTGCCCTTAGTAGTCCCTTTATTTATGGGTTTCATTGCTAAACATGTCACCGGTAAAGACGGCCAGGTCGAGACCGAAAAACTCAACAACGTACTCGGCTCCCTCACAGGGGAGCACCACGGCGTTCTTGACGCATTGAAGAGTGCTGCCGGAAAGGTCTTCGGATAACAGCGGCTTTGGTATTTTTCCTCGCATCGTCCTGAAAATTACACGACCGCTTTAAGGGGGCAATGGGCCGCAAAGAAAAAAGCGGTCGTGTTTTTGGGGGCATCTATTCCCTCGGGGGCACAAGAAATGTCCATTCTGACGTTACTTCTGCTGGGCCTGAGCGGCGGTTTCGCCGGAAGCAAGCGCAAGCGCCAATTGATGTGGCTGGGGCTCGCGCTCATTACGCTGGGTCCAGCTTGCTTAGGCGATCGGCTTCTCCGCGCACAGGACAGCCAGTCTGCCACAACAGATAGCTCTACAAAATCGAAAAAGAAAAGGTCGAAGAAGGCCACTACGGACACGACTTCCGCTCAGTCGGAAACGGCGGCGGCTTCGACATCCGCGCCGTCCAGTTCGGCCAAGAAGAGAGGCAAGAAGGCGACCACCGCTTCCGCGGCGGATGCGAGTTCGGCTCAATCTCAATCTGCTGCCGCCGCACCTTCGACGTCGGAGTCTGGTTCAACTAGGAAGAGAAGCAAGAAGGCCACTGCTACCGGAGCGGACACGGGTTCAAAGCAGGTTGCGGCCACTGCACCTTCGGCACCCGCGGCGTCGTCCTCGACCAGGCCTTCCGGACCTTCTCAGAGCGTTGCGCGTTCTCAGCCTCTCCCGCCCGCCGGCAGCGGCATGGTCTGGGTCAACACCGACTCGAAGGTTTATCACCGGCAAGGCGATCGATGGTACGGCAAGACCAAGACTGGCAAATACATGAGTGAATCAGATGCTATCAAGGCCGGCTATCACCTATCCGGTGAGAAACAATAAGAAAGCGAACAGCAAAAAGGAGCACGCACATGAAGAAGATACGCTCGGTTCTTGTCCTCGCGGCGGTAGCAGCGACTGCGCTTGTGACATTCGCCAACACGCCGGAATCGGACAAGGCTGTCACGCACAGCCAATCAACTGCATCCACCAAGAAGAGCTCCGCGAAAACGGCAGCGGCCGCTAGCGGCGATCTCCTGGATTTGAACACGGCGACGAAGGAGCAGCTTGATGCGCTACCTGGCATTGGTGAAAAGTACTCCCAGAAGATCATTGACGGGCGCCCCTACAAGGCTAAAACCGACCTTGTTCGCCGACACATCATTCCGCAAGCCACCTACAGCAAGATCGCCAGTTTGGTGATCGCAAAGCAATAGTCCGAAAGAGAGGTAACCCATGGACCGTTTAGAGGAATTGAAGAACAAGTATCGCTCAGCGCTACAGACCATTCAGCAAAAGGGGGTGCGGCTGAGTCATTTACACGTGCAAGACAATAAGCTTTTCATCCAGGGCGCCGCGCCGTCACAGGACGTCAAGAACGACGTCTGGAATCAGATCAAGGCTGCGGACAGCAGCTTCAGCGATCTGACCTGCGACCTCACGGTAGACCCTTCCATAGCGCCTCCGCAAGCGCAAGCCGCGGCAGCCGCGGCAAATGCGCCCTCAGCCGCCCGCACGTATACCGTACAAGCGGGAGATACGCTTTCGAAGATCGCCAAGCAGTTCTACGGGAATGCGAACGACTATAACCGGATCTTCGAAGCGAATCGCGACAAGCTGGAGAATCCCGACAAGATTCGCACCGGCCAACAATTGGTGATTCCCTAAGAAAGGCGAGGCTTGCCTCGCCACTACCTAGGGACGAGCATCTTGTAGCGATCGGGCATGCCCGATCCGATTTCGAAGTGACCGGGACAGGTCAGTAGCAACTACGCTTCCGCTGCAACAATCTCGCCGATACCCAGTTTCTCCAGCTCGGGTTCTACGGCTGCGCGGTCTCCAACCACCATCCAGACCATGTGTTGTGCGTCAAGCAAGGATTTCGCGCAGGCCTCGATCTCGGGAATCGTCAACGCCGACACGCGAGTAACATACGTGTCATAAAAGTCGAGCGGTAAGCCGAGTTGGAGAAGATCGCCAAACAGGTTGCCGATCGCATTCATCGTCTCATGAGATCCAGGTAGCTCGAAGATTTGCTGTTGCTTGACCTTATCCAGTTCTTCCGGGCGAATCGGCTTCTGACCGGTCATTCCGGTGAGTTCCTTCAGCATCTCTGCAATCGAATCGGCTGTCTTATCTGTCTGAACGGAAGCATACGCCAGGAATGGACGCTGAGCGCGAGCGCCATACAAAACTGAGCCTGCTCCATAGGACCAATGTTTGTCCTCGCGTATATTCATGTTGAGGCGCGCGCCAAACGTCCCACCGAAGATATTGTTCATCGTCTCGAGCGCGATCTCTGTATCCGCCGCAGGAGGCGCGGCTATGGTGCCGGCAATCACGACAGAATGCAGCGCGCCGGGCTTGTCGACGAGATAGATAGTGGGCTTGCCCGGTCGGGCAACTGGAGCGAGGTTCTTGGCAGGCACTTTGCCGGTCTCCCAGGAACTAAAAAACCTCTCGAGCTTGGGCTTAATCTCTTCAAGAGTCGTATCGCCCACAACGATTAAGGTCGCGTTGCCGGGCTTGAACCAGGTCGCATGAAAATGCGCAATGTCGCCGCGCGCCATGCCCTGAACACCCTCTTCCGTACCGGAACCCGTAAGCGGAACACCATAGGCGTGTTTCTGCCCGAACAGAAGCGGGGGCAACGCGCGTAGCGCCATCTGCAAAGGAGTCACCTTTTCGTTCGCAATGGCAGAAAGCTGTAGCTGGCGCTGGCGCTCGAAATCCGCCTCGGGAAAGACCGGGTCCAAAACGATATCTGAGTAGAGATCGAGAGCGTCGTCCAAGGTCGCCTTCAGCGCAGACAGGTAGACCGTGGACATATCCAGGTTGCAGCCGCTGTTTAGTTGCGCACCCAGCATTTGCAGTTCATCGCTGATTTCGAGAGCCGTGCGGCGGCTCGTACCGCCATTGAGAAGCGAAGCTGTCAGACGAGCCGTGCCGGCTGTAGCAAACTGGTCGGCCGCATAGCCGGCGTTCACATCGAGCCAGAAGTTCACAACTGGAATTTCGTGCCGTTCGGCGACCAAAATGCGAAGCCCGTTTGAAAGCTTGTCCTCGCGTAGGGGCGGCAATTTCAGGTCGTGTGCTGCTCCGAGGCCAGGCAGGCCCGCACGCGCGGAGCCATTCGGAGAAGTTTGCACCGTAGCCTCAAACGGACGTACTTCCAGCACGTAGACGCCGTCGCTCAACCAGAGTTGGGCGGTTTCACGAAGGTCAGCCCGCGTCGCCTGCTCCAGAGCAAGAAGTCTCTGTTTGTAGCCTTGCGGCGAACCGAGGTACGTTTGGCTGGTAGCCAGTATGTCCGACTTGCCTCCGAAACCGCCGATGCGCTCGACACCGCGAACGAAAGCGGCATAGGACTGCGCCTTGATCCGATCGAGTTCGCGCGGAGTGGGACCGTCTTCGAGAAAGCGCGCCAGCTCCTCATTGACGGCCTTCTCGATCTTATGGAAATCCTCGCCCTGTTTGGCGGTGGCCACCACCACAAACTGGCTGCCGATCTCGCGTTCATCGAGGTAGGCTGCAACCTGGGTCGCAATCTGATCGTCGTAAACCAACCGTTTATACAGGCGCGAGTTCTTGCCGCTTGAGAGAATGCCGGCCGCCAGCCGCAGATGGTCGGCCGCGGGGGTACCGTAGCCGGGCACGTTCCAGACCTTATAAAGCCGCGATTGCGGTACCCGGTCCTGTACCGTTTCCCGATGCTCGCCGCTCATTTTCGCAGTCCAGGAGCGCTGGTGCGCCACTGGTGGACCGGAAGAAATATCGCTGAAATAGTGCTTGACCTTCTCCTCCGCTTGCGCGCGCGTAATATCCCCCGCCACAACCAGAACAGCGTTTGAGGGCGTGTAGTAGGTTTTGAACCACTCGCGGACATCATCGAGCGTCGCAGAATCCAGGTCTTCCATCGAACCGATCACCGTGTGGTCATAAGGATGGCCGACCGGATACGTGGACTTCACAACCAGCTCCTCGACAATGGCGTAGGGCTGATTCTCCGCCTGTCGCTTCTCGTTTTGGACAACACCGCGCTGCAGGTCGAGTACTTCCTGGTTAATCGTGGCGTAAAAATAGCCCATGCGATCGGACTCGGCAAAGAGGGCATAATCCAGCGCAGAGGTAGGGACGTTTTCGAAATAGTTCGTGCGGTCTTCGCTGGTCGTGCCATTCAGGTCGGTTGCGCCGATCTTTTCCATGGCTTCGATGTAGCTGCCCTGAAGGTTCTCGCTCCCGCCGAACATGAGGTGTTCAAAAAGGTGGGCGAATCCGGTTTTTCTAGGCTTTTCGTTCTTTGAGCCAACGTGATACCAAAGGTTTAGCGCCACGATGGGTGTTTTGTGGTCTTCGTGGACAATCACCTTCAGGCCATTGTCGAGAACTAATTCTTCGCACGGAATTTCGAGCTTTGAGAATTGCATGGGGGCGTGAAACCGCCACGATAGCAGATGGTTTTCAGAGCCGCGACCGGGGGCGCCTCCTGGGCCGAGCGGTTTTCAATTCACCGTTTTGAGGCCTACCGGCCCGCTCGCGCCGCCTGTCGCTTGCGAAGCCCTCTTTCGAGGACCGCGAAAAACGCGCCTTCCTCTTCCAATTGCAGGTCAATTTCAAGCCAAGCCAGATCGAGTGGAGCAATGGCGCGTTCCAGATGATCGGGACAGTTGATACGATCCTTCTCTGTTGTGACGAGCAGTTTCGCTCCATGCATCCGCGCCTGGGCGGCGATGCGCTGCAGCTCGAACGGTTTGTAGGCGTGATGGTCCGGAAACGACCAGCGGAACACGGTATTCAGGCCCAATGACTCCAGCGTTCGCCAAAAGCTCGCTGGATTTCCCAGGCCGCAAAACGCCGCTACTGGCTGGCCGTCGAGATCGGTCCTGCACGCGCCGGTCCGGTAATCCCGCCAACAACGGGCAATAAGGCGCGTTCGGAAAATCGCCGCTTGCCCGTTATAGGCGCGAAGCCGGGCGCGAATTGCCTGGTAACGAAGATCGGTTTCGGCGCGCGTTACGACGAACATATCCGCGCGGCCGAGCGCGTCAAGCGGCTCTCTCAGACGTCCGAGCGGAACCACTTCATCCTGGCCGAACGGGTCCAGGCCGTCGATGATGACAATATCGAAATCCCGTCTGAGGCGGGCGTGCTGAAAACCATCGTCGAGCAGCAAAACGTTCGTCGAAGGGAGCTGTTCGAGCAAGAGATGAGCTGTGATGAAGCGATTCGCGCCAATGCCGATGGGCGCGATTCCCGAACGGAGAAAGATCTGTGCCTCATCTCCGGTAATGGCGGACGGGACATGCACGCCGGGCGAAAACACGAGGTTGGGATCGGGGGAACGGCGGCGATATCCGCGCGTGAGGATAGCGGGCGAGTAGCTTCTGGCCTTGAGTCTCTCGGCTAAATAGCTCGTGAACGGCGTCTTTCCTGATCCGCCGATGGTAATGCCGCCGATACTGACCACCGAGACCGGCAGCGGAAGCTGAGATTCGGGGACGCGTTCGGATCGGCGCCGGTTGAGAGCTGCGCCCTGGCGCCAAATCCAGGAAAGTGAGCGCAGAAATAGTTCACTAAGGAGGTTGCGCAGCGGTCGTAGAGTCGCCGCAAAGTACAAATGCAGCAATCGGGTCGCTATGGATTGCGCAGCGCCCCTTTGCGCGTCTACCAAGCGCCGGGCCCGCATGCCCAATTCGCTTGCCCGGCCTCGCTCGCATAGGAGACCGTGCACGGCCGGCAGTAAATGCTCCCCACTGGTGATTTGAACAATAGCGCCGGCTTCCAGAAAGTCACGCGCAATCGCTTCAAAGTTTTGCATGTGTGGCCCAATGACAACAGCGGCCCCAGCCGCAGCAGGCTCGATGATGTTGTGACCACCCCGGGGTGCGATCGATCCGCCCACGAACACCACATCCGCACTTCCATAAGCTCCCGCGAGTTCCCCGATGGTGTCGAGCAGCAAGACGCCTGGAAGCTGCAGAGACGAGTCCGGCACCGCACCCATAGTGCTGCGTCGGAGGAACCGAACGCGCGCCTGCGCCAGCTTCCGAGCCACTTCGTCGAAGCGCGCCGGCTGCCGCGGAGCGAGGATCAACAGGAGCTTCGGGAATTCATCTGCCAGAGCGAGGAATACCCGAATGACAATGTCGTCTTCGTCGATAGCATGTCGCCGCAAGCTGCCGCGCTCGTTCGGGCCGACGGTACTGGCGGCCACCCAAATATGACCGGCGCCGAAGGTTGGGATGGATAAAGGGGCGCCCGCGACCGAAGCGTCGTACTTGAGATTGCCAGCAGCGGACAGCTTCTCCCGCTCGACCCCCAGCTCCGCGTAGCGAAGCTCGTCTTCCCTGCTTTGAACAAGAACCAGATCAGGCAGTTGAAGAATGCGGCGAAAGAACGCCCTTCCGAATCGATAGCGGGGCCACGTACGATTCGAGATGCGGCCGTTTACAATGGCAAGCTGGGTGCCTGACCGTTTGGTCTCGGCGTACAGATTCGGCCAGATTTCGGTTTCGAGAACAACGAGCAAAGCCGGGCGAATAGCTCGAAGAACCCGGCGAACGCACCAAACAAAATCAAAAGGGCAATAGAACACGCCGTCGGCGAGCCCGGCAGCCTGGCGAAGCGCTCCCTTGCGGCCGGCAATTGTCGAAGTGGAGATAAAAATCGGAATGGCCGGTTGCTTTGTTTTCCATTCACGCAGCAGAGGAATCGCGGAAGCAACCTCCCCGACCGAGACGGCATGCAACCAGATGCAGCCCGGTTTCGTCCGACGAAACGATTGGGGAAGAAAACCGAGCCGCTCGGCGAAATGGGGACGGTAGGCGCGGTTCCGCGCGAGCCTCGCGGCTAAATAAAAGACGATAAAAGGTAAAGATAAGAACTGGAGAGAGCGGTAGAGGAGAAGATCGCGCGCGATGGCGAAAACTCGATTCTTGATTCCGAGTATAGCGTTCGTGCTGGGGCTGGCAGCCCTGGCTACCATGGCCGAAGAGAAGGTTTTCCAGGCGGGCTCCGCCGCGAGTTACGCCCACCAGACGGCCGATCAGGTAACTGTCGGGGCAAAGCCCTATAACACGCAGGACCTCACGGACGGGGCATTCGGTAAAAAGGCGGACCTATTAAAGTACGGAGTGCTTCCCGTGCTGGTTGTGATCGAGAACAAGCGGGAAAAAGCACTCGATTTACGCGATGTGGAGGTGAACCTCGTCGGCACCGACGGCCGGCATGTGACCGCCGTCAACCCGGAGAACATACCCTTCCTGGGCACGGCCGGCAAGCATCCTGGAATGTCTCCCACTCGCCTGCCGCTCCCCAAAAAGAAGAACCCCCTAAATGCGCCTGAGATTGTGACCCGGGCATTCAGCGCGAAGATGCTCCCTCCGGGCGATTCCGCAAGCGGCTTCTTCTACTTCGAAGCGCGCAGCGAGGCCGGCGACAAACTCTACATGAACGGTCTGCGCGACGCCCGGTCCGGCCAGGACATCTTGTACTTCGAATTCCCGCTGTAGGGATTGCGGCGCTCCGGAACTGCTTCTCTGTGATCTACTCGGGGAAACCAACGCGCCGCAACAATTCCTGAAATCGCGGGTCAGAGCGCAGGTTGTCGATCCGTAGATCGGCTTTGAGATAACAAGCGAGGTCCGGGCATCTTTCCTGATACGCCTTCTCTAACAATTTGAACGCCACGTCTTTCTTGTCAAGTCCGGCATAAATTGTTGCGAGGATGTACGGCGAAACATACTTATCGTTCGATTTGCGCTGTAGGTCGCGAAGTATCTTCTCCGCTTCGAATCTTCGGCCGATCGTCCCATAGGCATGCGCTAGCGCAGCCATAGCATTCTGATCATCACGTGACATGTTGACAGCCTTCTGGTATTCGGCGATCGCGGCGGTTTGCCTCCCGGAAGCCTCGTATCCAACCCCGAGATAGTAGTGTTCGAGCCACTCATTTGGATCGGAAGCCACTCCCTTTTGGCTGGCTTCGATTAAGCACGGGTAATCGCGAAGTTGAAAATACACTGCCGATTCGGTGCTGGCAAAGCTGGAACCGGGATTTAGCTCGCGGCTCCTGGTCACCTCAGCCAGAGCCTCATCACGCCGGTTACTCCAGGCAAGATAGAACGCGTGATCGGCCCGAACGCAATCATAGTCCGGCGCAACGGCAATTGTGTAGTTGAACTCACGTTCGGCCGCTGCCCAGTCCCATTCAAACTGCCACTCCAGCAAGGCAAGTGTCCCATGGGCTGCTGCGGTTCGCTCATCCAAATCCAATGCTTTGGCTAGAGCCTTCTTTGCGGAGCTATAGGCATTCCGCGGGGATAAATGTCGGAAGAATGCCAGGGAAACATACGAGTTTGCTAATCCTGCATACGCTGGCGCAAAATCAGGATCTTTTTGGATAGATCCTTCAAAATAGCCTTTCGCCGTATCAAGCGGTTGGCGCATCGAAAACTGCTTCGTCAGGTAATAGCGTCCCCTGAGATAGGCTTCATAGGCCTTGGGATCCACGGAGTCAACCGGCCTACGGCGCTCATGGCGGACCGCGACGGAGCGAATTGCGGATGGTGCACGTTCGACATAAAAATGCTGCCAGGCCATCCAGGACGTAAACCCAATCGCACCGCAAACGCAGAAGGTAGAGATCCAGGTAGCGCGCTTGCCTTGCGGCGCTGTTAGCACTCCTGCTTGAGCAGTTTCATAGTCGTTTTCTACAGAGATCGGCGGCAGCGCTTCTTCCACAGGCGCGATAAATCTATATCCTCGACGCGGGAGCGTTTCGAGGTATGTGGGTGTCCGTGCTGAATCACCAAGTACGTCTCGAATGCGCGCAATTGCGTTATCAAGACTGTGATCGAAGTTAACAAAGATATCGGCCTGCCAGAGTTGGCTCCGAAGTTCATCACGCGTCACAAGACTGCCGGCACGCTGCAACAGTATCGAAAGAACCTGTAAGGGCTGACCCTGCAGATGCACCTTGACACCGCATTTGCGCAGTTCGCACGCGTACGGGTCCAGTTCGAACAAACCGAAACGCAGAACACGCACGGAAGGCGCCGGTGCGGACATGTACAGAATTGGTTAGCATTCAAGCCTAACATAATTTAACTAGCCAGGGCCGGCCGGCACGCGCCTCTAAAAGCCCGTTTTTCAATCGGTTACCAGTGGGGAAAATTTGGAGGCTGAATGGAGCTTCGAGACATTGATTGGGATTCGCGCGCGTGCCTAGATTGCACTCACAACCATCGCCCGAAGCTACTCGGGCATGGAAGTTAGAAGCAAATTCAAGTAAATCACGGAGGACAACAATTGTGACGGGACAAATTGACACAGTTATCCGCAAATCAAAGGCGCCCATCCTGCGTTTGGCGCTTCTAGGCATTTTTACCGTGGCTGCGACGCTTCTCGCAGCGGGCGGTACGACAGGCCACGATTCCGAACAAGCGCCGGCCGATTCTGCACACTTCGGCCACGACCATCATTCCCCTGCGAAACTCGTTCAAGTTGTTCGCGACGCCACACGTCAGTTCATCGACGTCAACGCTGCCGTAGCGGCCGGCTATGGCCAGTTCCTAGGCTGTATAAGCGGCCCGGACCAGGGAGCCATGGGAATTCACTACGTCAACGGCACCTTAGTTGGCGATGGTGAGGTTGATGCCTCCCGGCCGGAAGCGCTCATATACGAGCCGTCGAATGGCCGTTTACGGCTGGTGGGCGTTGAGTTCGTCGTGGACGCCGCCGCCTGGATGGCGCATCACACCGGTCCGCCAGAGCTCGAAGGCCAAACGTTCCTGTTCATCGATAGCCCAAACCGCTTCGGGTCGCCTCCATTTTTTGAGCTGCACGTTTGGGCTTGGCGGGATAGCCCGAACGGGGCTTTCGTGGACTGGAACACAAGAGTTACGTGCGAAGGTCTATAGCAGCTCTCACGATGTGATTCGCCGGGCGCCCCCCGGAACAGCGAGGGGTTCTTCTCTGAAGCCTCCGTCACCGGCAGCTTTACCAGAGCGCCCCTTCCTGGCTAGTTCCAATAGTTGCGGTCCAGATTTCGGAACTGGACCGCTTCGGCCAGATGCTTGGCAGAAACATTCGGCGCACAATCCAGATCCGCAACCGTGCGCGCCACACGCAGCACGCGATCGTGCGCCCTTGCGGAAAGGTTCATCCGCCGCACGGCCATTTCCAGGGTGCGCTCTCCGCTCTCGTCGAGAGCGCAGAGCGTGCGGAGCTGCGAAGGCGGAATTTGCGAATTGTAGAAACCGCGCTCCCGTTGCACTGCCCGAGCCCCCTCGACCCGCTCACGGATTTGGGCCGACGACTGGCCATCAGTCCTGCCGCGGAGTTCTTTGTACGGCACCGCCGGCACTTCGATGTGCAGGTCAATTCGATCCAGCAGCGGTCCGCTCACTTTTGCGAGATAACGCTGAATGATCCCCGGCGTGCAGCGGCACTCGCGCGTCGTGTCCCCGTAGAACCCGCACGGACAAGGATTCATTGCGCCCACCAGCATGATGCGCGCGGGAAAGGTGAGCGTGCCATTGCTCCGGGCAAGCGTAACGGAACCCTCTTCGAGCGGCTGGCGCAACTGCTCCAGGACGCCGCGCGGGAACTCCGGCAATTCGTCTAGAAACAGCACGCCCTGATGTGCGAGGCTGACCTCGCCCGGCCGGGGACTCCCGCTGCCCCCTCCTATTAGCCCGGCATCCGAGATCGTATGGTGCGGCGCGCGAAACGGTCGCGTACGAAGAACACCAATCCCGGGAGGCAAAACGCCTGCCACTCCGTGGATCTGCGTGGCCTCGAGCGCTTCGCGAAACGTGAGCTTGGGCAGAATGCCGGCGAAGCGTTTGGCGAGCATCGTTTTGCCCGACCCGGGCGGCCCGATCATCAATACGTTGTGATTGCCGGCGGCGGCTACCTCGAGCGCCCGTTTCGCCATAGTCTGTCCGCGCACGTCGCTAAAATCGGGCACTGTCGGATCGTCGGCTTGTAAATCGGGAATAGTCGCGGCCGCGGGGCTAAATCCTGAGGGCTCATTCAGAAATTGCACCACTTCTGCCAGGTGCCTGAGGCCGAATACCTGGACGCCCTCGGCCACCGCAGCTTCCGCCGCGTTGTCAATGGGGAGCAAAAGGTTGCGAATCCCCCTGCGAGCAGCGCAGACCGCGATCGAGAGGGCACCCCGAACCGGACGCAAACTCCCATCGAGCGATAATTCACCCACAATCAGGAACTCATCGGTATGCTTGACGGTACCCATCGCTCCCAAAATCGCCGTCGCCATCGGCAAATCGAAACCTGCTCCCTCCTTTCGGACATTCGCGGGAGCGAGGTTGATGGTCACCGATTTACTCGGATAGCCAAAACCGGAGTTTAGAAGCGCAGACTTGATGCGCTCGCGGCTTTCTCTGACCGCCGCATCCGGCATGCCGACCGTAACGAAGTCACGGTTCGTACCGGCCGGGTACATGTCCACCTCGACATCGATAACATGCGCATCGATGCCCTGGATGGCCGCGCTGAAGGTGCGAAAGAGGGCCACATTAAGCGTAGTAGGTCGAAAGCAGGTTCATTCTCATCAACGGTTTGGTCCGCTGACTCCTGCCTGGCAGCGTTATGCTGGTCCGAATGTATGGTGGTCGATAACTACCCTTCTTGGTCGCGCATCCTGCGACAGGTCGGACGGCCGCTCTTGCTGTTTCTTGCGGTGGCGGTGATTGCCACGATTCTCGAGGAACGAAGCCGCCCGTTAAAACCGATCCCACTACCTGACATAACCCTTAGTGTACTGGGCGCTGCGCTGGGTGTTCTGCTCGCCTTCCGGACGAATTCTGCCTACGGCCGCTGGTGGGAAGCGCGACAGCTTTGGGGCAGACTCGTCAACAACTCGCGATCACTGGCGCGCCAGGCTGTTTCGTTTACCCGATGTGGGAGTGATGAACCCGAACCGGCGCCAAGCCCTTTTGCCAGGAAACTGATCTTCACCCAGATTGCCTATGTGCATGCGTTGCGATGCGCGCTTCGTAATCAGCAGCCTTGGGACGACATCAAGGAGTTCCTGGAATCGGGCCTCATCCCCGGGCTCCGCGAACAACAAAACGTGGCCGCAGCGCTCCTGCAGCAGATGAGCCTCTGTGTAACAGAAGCCGCTCGCGCCGGATTCATCACTGAATGGCGCTTGCAGCGCATGGATACTACTTTGTCGGAGCTGACCGACGTACAAGGTGGATGCGAGCGCATCAAGAACACGCCCATGCCGCGTCAATACGATTACTATCCCGAACTGTTTGTCAAAGCCTATTGTCTTCTGATGCCGGCCGTGCTCGTTCAGGAAATCGGGTGGCTCACTCCGATCGTGACCGTGCTCGTCAGTTTCGTTCTTCTGGTGCTCAACCGGATCGGCAAGAACCTGGAAGATCCCTTCGAGAATTCGGTTTACGGTATGCCGATGACCGCCCTGTCGCGCACCATCGAAATCAATCTCCTCCAGGCACTCGCTGAAAGGGATTTGCCGCCGCCGGAACAGCCGGTAGACGGCGTGCTGTGGTAAGGTTCATCATGCCTGCGCCGGCAAGTCATCCAGTACCCGGAAGATCTCCGCGCGGGCCACACGGATCTCGCCCGCTACGCCTGGCCTTGCGGCAGGTACAATGATTCACAGTGGTGTGCGTTCCATGTCGACGGCCAGTTCCTGTCCGACTCCACAAAACTCTGCATTGATCTCTCGCGCGCGCTCTAACGCCGCGTGTACATGCGGCAGGATGTTGTATTTTCCAATGTGCTCGGTGAACTCGGCCTGAGCCAGCAGCCTCGCGGGTTGCTCGCGCGCCCCGCAAAGTAATAGCCTTCTGCCCGACTTATGCAACCTGTCCGCGAATCGCTCAATCGCATGAAGTCCCGTAGCGTCCAGGGCGGTCATGTTGCGAAGCCGGAGAATGACAACAGTCTGAAACTTGTTGAGGTCTCTGGTCGCTTCTGCTAACTGCTCTGTCGCGCCGAATAGGAAAGGCCCGTGAATCCGAAGGATGGTAACATTCGCCGGAATTTCTTTATCCTGCAGAATATGAGGAACTCCCTCGCGCAGGTAGTCATAGGTAACCGGAGCAACCGTCGTCGTTTCAGCAACGCGGTAGATGTAAAGCAATGCCGCGAGCGCCATACCGACACCAACCGCTACCGTCAAGTCGGCTAGTACGGTCAGCGCGAAGGTAGTGATCCAAACCGCAATGTCGGTCTTCGAAAGGCGGAGGATAGTACCGATTTCCCGCCACTCGCCCATGTTGTAGGAGACGACAAACAGGACGCCGGCGAGCGTCGCAAGTGGCACGTAACGGGCAAGCGGCGCGGCAACCATGAGGATAGCCAACAGAGTAAGCGCGTGCACAATACCGGCTACCGGACTAAGAGCGCCGGAGCGGATATTGGTTGCGGTGCGAGCGATCGCGCCGGTTGCCGGTATGCCTCCGAACAGCGGTGAGGCCAGATTAGCAACACCTTGCGCTACCAACTCGACGTTCGAGTTATGGCGATCTCCAGTCATTCCATCTGCCACAACAGCGGAAAGAAGGCTCTCCACTGCGGCCAGCATCGCAACCGTAAATGCGGAAGGAAGAAGCGGCAGGATATCAGCCACGCGGAAGTGTGGCAGAGAAAATGACGGGAAACCCTGCGGAATACCGCCAAACTTTGTTCCAATCGTCTCCACCGGCAGGTGAAAAATCGCCGTGGCGAAGGTGCAAAGCAAGAGTGCGACAATCGAGCCGGGAATGCGTCTGGTGAATCGCGGCATGACCAGAATGATTCCTAATGAGAGAGTCGCGATGGCCGCCGTTTGCCACTGGAAGGTTCCGATCGACGCAATGAGAACCTTCATGCGGCCGATAAAATCGCCTGGCATCTGCGGCGTTTTCAGACCCAGGTAGTCCTTGATCTGTGTAGACGCAATCAGAAGGGCGATACCGTTTGTAAAACCGATCGTGACCGGTCGCGGGATGAACTTAACGGCGGCACCGAGCCCCGTGATACCCATCACAAGGAGCAGGACTCCCGCCATTACGGTGACCAGTGCCAAGCCGGAGATTCCAAACCTTGCGACAATTCCCGCCACAATCACCACGAATGCGCCGGTGGGACCGCCGATCTGTGTCTTTGAACCGCCGAGCGCAGAGATGAGGAACCCCGCAACTACCGCCGTGTAGAGGCCGGCCTGCGGAGTCACTCCGGAAGCAATTCCAAATGCCATCGCGAGCGGCAAGGCAACCAGCCCGACTGTCACTCCGGCAACCGCATCCTGCCCGAGGCGAAGAGGCGTCTGCTCGGGCAGGCTCAGTAGAGAACGAGGAAACCACCGGTCTCGAAAAGTTACCATACGACAAAAGATGTGGAATGCGGGTAAGATTCTCGCATGATGTACCTGCGGTGGCGATTCAGCCGCTCTCTATACGCTCATTGCTAACCACGCGACGGTTCGGCCTCCTGGCCCCGATCTTTTGGCGCCACGTTCTGAGCAGTGAACCACTTCGCGTTCTCCTGAGAAACAAGCGATTCGACGCGCTCGGCCAGCATCGCACCCGGATGCGCTGCGCCCAGATACGGTCCGGCCTTGGCCAGATACAGGTACTTTTCGTGTTTCAGCGCTTCTGCCGTCGCGCGATAACTCGTCCAATTGGTCTGGTATTGATTCAACTGCTGCAAGCCTTCAATAATTGCGATCAATACGCCAAGACCCGCTGCGATCTGCGCACCATGTGGAACTCCGGAAGTTGTCAATACTGGTATCACCGCCGCAGCAGCTATGGTCGTCCCCTTCATCCACTTGAAAAACTGCTGGTTGCGGCGGCTCCTGCTGCTGTACCACTGCGCTTGGTCTTCCAGCCTGGCGAGCGTCACCTGCTCGGGAGTGGGGTTGGAGTTGAGGTCAGCCATCGCGTTTGGACGCCCGAAAGAGCGTCAGCGTCGCCCCCACGCGCCGCCGCTCACTAGGCCCAGGTCGAGGATGACCGCGATAAACAGCACAACTAGCTCTCCGGACGTCAACCCTCCTGCGTGCATCCGATGAATGTATGTATAAGCAATCAAAGTCAAAGGCAGGAAGATGAATCCCAGCAATGGAATGATGATGCCGTTGTACATACCTTGGAAAAAGTTGGTAAATAGCCAGAGAAGGACGATAGCTACCCGAGGAAACGCAACCGCCAGCAACGCAAAAAGGCAGGGCATATGAAGAGTAGGCCAATTCTCCTGATTGTAGACTTTAACATCAAGCCGGGAATGCTTTTCATTGCCAGTATTGCCACTGCGCCGTGGCGATTATATACGCGGACAGGACTCCGTTCGTGATGGCGTGCATCAGGATGCAACTCGAAATCGATTTCGAGCGGATCATCCATAGGTTGTAGACAATGCCCGTCAACAGGCCGACATCCCAGTAAGGTCCGTGTTCGGATGCGAAGAGAAGCGCCGTAATCCAAAAAGAAAACGCTGAATATGCGCCGAGCGGAACACGTTGAAAGTCCGGATTGATGAGCCAGCGCATCAGCCATCCCCGCCAAAAGAGCTCCTCAATGATCGGCACGATAAGCACCGCTCGAGCCGTCCTCCAGACGAGCACCCAGGGGTCCCGCAGAGCCGCCAGGGACAAAGACGAATGTGCATGCCCAAGGAGCGAATTGGAAAACAGAAAATTGGTCCGGTAGCCCGGAATCAGAACGTCGGGCGCAATCCAAACGGCGAACACGGCCAGGCCAATTGCGACGCTTTCGAGTGGATAAGCAGGGCGGAACGTAAGCTCTCGCGGCCAGCAAATCCAGCAGACCACCGCCATGATTACGACGCGCAGCGCTCCTTCCCATTGCGCCTCGATAGGCAGCCTGGGAGCGATCGCCAGCAGCAGAAGGAAAATGGCAAATGGCGCGATATATCTCGCAGGGCTCGTCTCGCGCGCCGCTGCGATTTGCGACTGTACCGGCACTGCCGCTATCCGATTTGACTCACGAAAGAGCGGATCTTCTCCTGCTCGGATGGTTGGGAGGTAATCTTCAACGCTTTTTCAGCCTCATCACGGGCTCCTTGCTTGTCGCCTTCTTTCAGAAGCGCCATGGCCAGATGAAAATGAAAAGTCGCGTTTTTCGGATAGTCCTGCACGATCTGCTTAAAAATACGAAGAGCCTCCGCATTCAGATTCTTTTGATAGTAGACAAACCCGAGCGTATCCGAAATATCGGGACTGTTCGGCACCTGGCTCTTTGCCCGTTCCGCGAACGTCATGGCCTGATCGAGGTTTGTCTTGGATTCGGCATTCAGATAAGCCAGGTTGTTCAATGCCAGAGTATTGTGCGGATCGATGCCGAGCGTCCGGTTGTAGGCATCCGCCGCTTCTTTCTTCTTACCCATCTCCTCGAGCACCATTCCTTTATTCAGGAAAGCCTCGGCGCTGCGCGGATCGGCTTGTGCAGCCTGCTCATAGGAGGCGAGCGCCGCATCAGTTTGTTTGAGCTCTCGTTGCAATGCCCCGAGGCGCAACCACACGTCTGCCGAGTTCACCGAGGTCTTGAGAATCTGTTTGTAGTTATCCGCGGCTTGCTGATACAGCTTTGCCGCCCGCGCAGGATCGGTCTTGGCCTCTTGCGCCCCTCCGGCGGTTTGGAAACCGGCCAGCTGATATCGGAGCGGCAGGGTAGCTGGGTTTTTCTGAACCAGGTCCTCCATGGCTTGAATCGCCTCATCGTGCTTGCCTTGCGCCAGCTTGATGGTTTGAAGCCCGACATATCCGCGCACATCCGGCGGATTCGCCTTCCATAATTGTTCAAACTGATCGGACGCTTTCTGGTAATTCTGCTCGGCAAGATACAGATTCGCAAGCTGGAGCCGGGCCTCGTTCATTTGAGGCACTTGTTGCACGAGCGCCTCGAGTTCGGGTTGAGCCTTGTCGATTTGGTTCAGGCCGATGAGCGCCCGGGCCCGGATCAGGCGGGCGTCCGCGTTTTGCGGCTGGGCATCCAATACAGGATTTACTTGCTCGATCGCTTTTGTGTGCTGCCCGCGATCTTCGTATATCCTCGCGGCGACCAGGCGGGCAGGAAGAAGTCTCGGGTTCAGCCGCACCGCCTCGTTTGCTTCCGAAAGCGAGTTATTCATGTCGCCCAGGGCAAAATGACCTTTTGCCAAATCCAGATGAAGGCTGGGCGAGTTTGGATTCTTATCGACCAGCTTCTTTAACTCGACCATGGACTTCGATAAATCGGCTTTGTTTCCGGTTTGCAGGAGCATCGAGGCATATAGCTCGTTGGCTGAGGCGTCTTTCGAATTCTTCGCAGCCAGATCCTTGGCTAATTGCAAAGCCTGGTCGCGCTTGCCGGCGAGCTCGTAAACGGCAACCATGCGCTCCTGATATCCCAGCGCGTTCTTTGAATCGGCCTTGACACCGGCCTGATACTGCTGAATGGACTGGTCATACTTCTTCGCACGGGCATAGAAATCGCCTAGGAGCTGGTGACCGTTCGGAAAACTTTCTTTATCGTCAAGGACCCGCCGTATGGCCGCTTCCGCTTCGCCGTAGCGATTTGACATCAATAGAAAGTTGGCCAGATTGATAACAGCGACGGAGCTCTTCGGATCGTTCGCGACGTGTTCGCGCAAGACCGCTTCTGCTTTTCCCCTGTCATTGGCCTGCGTGTACTGAAGGAACAGGAAATCGTAGCCCGGCCCCCAGGTCTTGTCATGTGCAAGCATGTCCCGGATCAGAGCGAATGCCTGATCCTCCTGGTGCGAGGCCATCAAGGTCTGCGCATACCAGCCGACAAGTTCGCGCGCGTGCGGTTTGATCTGATTCGCGCGCGCAAAGCTCGCCAGGCCATTTTCCAAGTTCTTGTCGGCCAGGTATAAAAGCCCCTGAATCCGGATGCCGTCAAAGGAATTTGGGTTCTGTTGAAGAATCTTTTTATCCAGATCCCGAATATCGGTGAGCAGCGATTTGTTCCTTTGAGGATTCTGGGCGTACGCAGCAAGAAGGATTTCCGCTAATTTCGAGGATGCGTCGAGATTGCTGGGCTTGAGGTCTACTGCGCGCCGTAGGAACTTGGCCGCCTCCGCCGGCGAACCGTCATCGATAAGATTCAGCCCCTGGCGATAATACGCCTCGGCATACGTCTTGTCTTTTGTGATCGCCTTTTGATATAGGATGGAAGCTTCTTTGTACCTTTTCTTGGCATGATACTTATTGGCGGTGGACACAAGCTTTTCAGGGCTCTGGGTGCATGCCGTCAGGCAAAGGAGCGCGCAGACCGGCGCGAGGGCGACTAGACACTTCATAAATTTCGACGCTTACTTGGATTGTAGGTGATAAGGAAAGGGGCGTTCAATCGAGCCACGGTCCTAAGAGGCAAGACATCCCTTACATTTCCCAGCCCACCTTAATCCAAATTACTCAGCTTAAAGCCGTTATAATCGACCGTGAATGCGGACAATGTTCTTCGGTTGCATGGCTGTTCTGTTCGCCTTCGCGACCCGGCCGGCAGCAAGGGAAACGCAGTCATCGAGTCCGTCCGAGTCCAATCAAACGACATCTTCGCCGGTTGCATTGCCAGCCGAACCCGGCCAATACGCGATTATTTACACTTCGGTCGGAAATATCGTCTGCCGGCTTTTTGACAAGGACGCGCCGAGAACCGTCGCCAACTTTGTCGGCCTCGCGACAGGCACGAAGACCTGGACAGATCCCGAAACGGGCAAGGTAAAACACGCGCCGCTTTATCCCGGGACGATTTTTCACCGCGTGATCCCGGGATTCATGATCCAGGGCGGCGATCCTCTGGGAGATGGCCAAGGAACGCCCGGATATCAGATTGATGACGAAATCGATCCCAATCGCGGATTTGATAAACCAGGAGTCCTCGCCATGGCGAACTCCGGACCGAATACCAATGGTTCGCAATTTTTCATCACGGTGGCGCCAACCCCCCACCTGAACGGACGCTATTCAATATTTGGCGAGGTCGTCTCTGGACAAAGTGTCGCGGACACCATCTCCCAGGTGCCGCGCGACGATGAGGACAAACCATTAACTCCGGTGAAAATCCTACAAATTGCGATCCGGCGCGTAGGGCCAGGCCCATCGCCCGCCCCGCAGAAGCCATAGCAAAATATTGGTTTTGCCCGAGATAACAAAAACAGACTATATAAATTTAATAAATAATCCAGTGATTTTATCTAGAAAATTCATAAATCTCTAGACATAAAGCTGCAATTGTACGATCCTTTAATCCGGTAGTTTCGGTAGAAGACATCATTGCGACTGGCGAAACCCGTTGTTCTGGGAATGCGGAAGCAGGCCCGCCGTGCCCTGTGCCGCGTTCCACAATTGCAAACCGCGCAGTTTCTTTCGATTCATAAGCCTGGAAGCATCCTGGTTGACCTTCGGGCGGCGGCTCTGTTCACTCGCGGCTTCATACCAGGTTCCTATCATCTGACTGGGCTGCATTCAGTCGGCTTCTTAAGGCAGAACGTTCGTCCCGAGCAGGGCACCGTGTATCTGATTGGGAAGTGTGAGGGGCCAAGACGCGTAGTGCGCAATTTTGCCAGACACAGGCTCGAGATCGCCGGCTGGTTTCATCCGGAAGTGCTCCATCTCTGGCAAGCGGCCAGAGGAGCGCTGGCAACAATCGAAGAGCTCGATCCCGAACCGCTGACGGTTCGCCTGGCCGCATGGAAAACGGTTGTTCTCGATCTTCGGGAGCCCGACGCGTTTCGCCTCGCGCGGGTACCCGACGCTCTGAATCTTTCGCTATGCAACTTGCGCGCCTCGATTGCCGGACTGCCGCACGAGAGCGCGCTGACGATTGTCTGCGACACGGGCGACAAATCCAGCTTCGCGGCAAGTTTGCTCTGGAATCTGAGCTACCGGAACGTGGCGATCCTCCGCGGCGGCTTCAGGCGCTATCTGGAGGCCGGAATGCCGGTAATTCGCGGCTGAGACCTTCGCCCTCTCGGCCACGCCATGCATCAAGATGTATAGTCCAGCCCGCACATCACCTTCTTCACTGGATGGGAGCCGTCCGCGAATCAATAGAGTTCAGAAATGCCACTACGAGAGCGCGGTCGGCGGCGCTGGTTAACGTATCCACTCCTGCGGTGCCCGCGCTGCGGTGTGTCACATTGTCCAATACCTGGGTAAGGCTAGCTGCGGCTCCGTTGTGCAGAAATGTTTCGGGGAAAGCAAATATCGAAAGCAGCGATGGTGGAACAAATCCGTTCGCGCCGATGGAAGGCGCGCCGTTTGTGTTGACTTCATTTAGGGCGACGGGGTCAAACGTACCGACGGGCCTCAACTCGCCAACTAGCTCGCCGGCAGCATCGATCAGCGAGGGATCAGGCGGAGGCGTGAACCGGATGCGAGCGGTGGTCCACTGCGCTCCCCCATGGCACTGCTGGCAGTTGGCGCTGATAAAGAGAGCGCGGCCGGCGACCACATCCGGACTCGTACTTAGAGACGGCGATAGGGGAGCGCGAATTCCAAACTGTACGTACGCTTTGATGGCGTCCCAAGCTCCTACGCCGTGCACTTTGAGCTGATTGCGATTCCCGCTCGCCAGCGGCAGGAAGTTTTTGACATTCGGATCCTGGGTGGTGCCGTCGGACAGAACGATGAGACCGTCGCCGCCCGAAACTGCCCGGATATTTAACTCGAAATCCTCTTCTTCGTCGCGCTCGCCGGACCAGTTGAGGGGACGCCGTATCGTCCTTTGCGAATCGGTCTGATCGAAATCGGTGTGCTGCGGGATCGTTCGTTTCGGACCGGAGGGAAATATCCAAACCACATCATCGGAGAGGCCGAAGGGATGACACGTGGCGCAAGCACCCCAACCATTTTTAGACATGCGCCCCTGAATGGGGACCGTGGTACCGGGGGCGGGGTCGAACACACCTACCGAAGTGTTATACAACTCCTTGCCGATTTGCACCTTGTCATCTAGGGTTCCGGGAAGAGGCAGCGGCGCGGAAAGCACGGTAGACTGCACCTGGTCGGGGTTCAGAATGAGTGTGCTTAGATCGCGGGAGACATAGTTCATGACGTAGGCCCGTGTGTCGGTGGAATTGATGACGATTCCGCGGGGATTTTTACCGACCTTCAATTGCAGAACGCGAGTCGGATCAGCGGGGTCGTTTTGCACGGTGGCTGCGCCGGTCGCGGGATCGATAGCGAGTTTGATCACGACGTTGCTGGCCGCGATAACGACATACCCTTCGTCGGCGGCATGCTTAAAGGCAATGGCCCAGGGAATCGTGTTAAACAGCTTGACGGGGTTTGTCTGCTGCGCGACCGCCAGATGCATGTTGATTGTCTTGCCGGCATCGGTGTTGGTTGTGCGATCGATTACCGACAAAAGACTGTGGGTATTCACGTCGAAGCGGAAAGGTCCGTTCGGCGAGGCACCCACGTTCGGAACGAACGCGAAGTTCCCCTTAATAGCGAGGTTGTTGAGCTGATTGGGATAAGCTCCGGTGGTGAATTTGAAGTTCGCGGGATCGGCAGGATCGCCGGGAGGGATTCGCGCGATTGCATCACCGACGGCTTTAAATCCGGTATCGGCGATGGGGTTGATCGTTACCGACGCAGTAACCGTGTTGGTGGCGGCCGAGATGACAGTGACGTGGCCGGCTTTGGCGTCGTCCTGCCCGTCTACCTTCCCGGCTACGGGGAGGGACAGGAATTGGGTGACGTAAATCGTCTCGTCATTGTCGTCGGCATCGCCGTCGTTAGTAATCGCGATGCCGCGCGGTTCGGGACCGACACCGGTGATGGTTTGAATGACCATATCGCTGGCAGTGTCGATGACGGAGACGGTATCGGAGCGGGAGTTCGAGACATAAAGGCGAGTGCCGTTCGGCGTGAGCGCGAGCCCATAGGGTTCGGCGCCCACCAGGATATGCTTCGCCGGTCGCGAGATGATGCCGTTTTGTATGTGCAGCGGAATGACGGAAACGGTTCCGCTAATCGTATTGGCGACATAGGCCTTCGATCCGTCGGGCAGCAGCGCCACTCCGTTAGGCTCGGTTTGCACGGGAACTTCTGCGAGTCGCCGGTTGCGATCCAGTCGTACATCAAAAAAGCTCACGCTGTTGTTATCCGGGTTGACAACCGCGAGGAAGCTGTCATCGGCGGTAAGAGCCAGCGGCTGCGAAGAAGTAGGGCCCAGGAAGCGGGTGGCGCCAGCCGCAAGTGCAGTGGCGAAAGTAAGCGCGAGGACGGCAACAAAAAACGCACGGCATCGGCCAATACGGTTGAATAGCGAGATGCGCAGCCGCTGGGAGCGGATAAGAAGTACGACGCCGAGACCTGACCCAAGCAGCAACCAGCTGCCCGGCTCGGGAACAGCGTCCACGCCCAGGTACCCCGACCCGCCGCCGCCAGGGGCCAGCACGGGAACGATCGTGATCGAGTGATTGCCGGACGCGAGGAGAAAATTGCCAAAGCTGATGCCGGGCGTGGCCAGACAGGCGAGCGGATCGTCTCCGCAGTCCGCGCCATTCACAGGGGCTGAGGTCAAGCCGATCGATGCGCCAAAATCGAAGATTTCGAAGCGGTCGCCGCTTTGAAACGCATCCGTAATGGTCAGCAGCGATCCGCTGGCCGGGGCAGCAAACGTCCAGGGCGGAGCATCGAGGAAGCCGGTCGGCGTGCCCGAGCTTGGGATGCAAAACGGACCTGCGGGGTCGTCAGGCGCGCAACCGGTGGCAGGAACACCGGCAGTAGCAAATCCGAACTCGAGAAAACTGCCCGGCGTGACCGGCCCCGCATCGACACAGGTGGCAAGGGCAAGAACCGATCCGGCGAGCACGATGATGGACTGGATTGAGTGACCTGGAAATTGGCGTTTCACGTTTTGCCTCCGCGCGGACGTTGCACCGCAGCGTCCCTATCGTCGGTCAGAGAGGGCAAGCAAGTCGTTAAGATCGCCTAAAAAAGGTCTAAAGAATCTCTAAAAATAACCCGGACAGCGCTCAAAAGAACATATTCTCGAAGATTTGGTGCCGGGACTGGGCGATTCCGGCGCAGCAGTGCCTGTCCCGCCGGCACTTGATTTCTCAAGCCATAACGCAGAGCCCTTCCCACTTTGGCGTCGATGAGCCGGGGCGAAGCTCATAAACCGCGTCAAAGTAAGCCGCTGCCAGCTCCGCGTCGTGTCGATAATATTCTGCCCAACCCCGATAGAACACGACTGTGCGAGCTACCAGAACGTGGCGATCCTGAAGTAATTCGCGGCTGCTGAATCGCGATTATGGCGTGCCACTTCGCAAGAATCGGCCAACGCCGGAACCTTGCTTTTAGGTTTGAAGTGATTTACACTCCCCTTAGTAATTTATGGGGCGACGAGCGCCGGAAGACACTCCCTCCGGGGAACTCATGCCCGGGACTCTGGACATGCTCATTCTCGAAGCGTTGTTTCGCGGTCCGCGGCATGGATACGCGGTGGCCGAATACATTCATGAGCGGTCGGGCGAGGTGCTGCGCGTGGACGAAGGCGCGCTATACCCGGCTTTGCATCGGCTGGAATTGCGAGGCCTGCTCACCGCCGAATGGGGTGTGTCGGAGAATAACCGGCGCGCCAAGTATTACTGCCTGACACGAGCGGGCCGCAAAGAGCTGGGCATCGAAAGAGGCCGGTGGAAAAGGCTATCTTCGGCGATCGCGTTGGTAATGGCCAGGGCATGAAGAAGCTTCCATGAGGATTTGGCTGGATATCCGTGAGCAGATGCTTCGGCTTGCCGCATTGCTAAGGCGCAATCAAACGGAGCGCGATCTGGCCAAGGAGCTGGAGTTCCACCTCGTCTTGAAACAGCAGAAATATGCGGACGAGTACGGATTGGATCAAGCGGAGGCGGCCGCGCGAGCTAGGCGCAGCCTCGGAAACGTGGAGAAGTGGAAGGAATTCTGTCGCGATGTAGGCCGGTCGCGGCCTCTGGAGGATTTCGCGCGCGATCTGGCGCTGGCGCTCCGCATGCTCAGCAAGACGCCGGCATTTACTGCGGTTGCGCTTATCACGCTGGCGCTTGCGATTGGTGCGAACACGGCGATTTTCAGCCTGATCAACGTCCTGCTGCTGCGGCCTCTGGATGTACCCGAAGCGGACCGGCTGACACTATTGCGGATTCAACCGGACGAATTTGGCTACACCTTCAATTACCCGCTCTTCAAATACGTTGAGAGCCACGCGGATGCCTTTTCCGAGGTCTTCGCCTTCGCCAGTAGCGACCTGCAGGTGCACGGCCGGGATGGCATCGAACGCGTAGCCGGTCAATTGGTCAGTGGCGGATACTTCGCGGCATTAAAGGTGAATCCGGAGGTGGGCCGATACATCGTCCCGGCGGATGACCGTCCTGGAGTGGCCACTGCAGTCATCAGCGATCGATTTTGGCGGAACTGGTTTGGCGGCGACCCACGCGTGTTAGGGCGCAAGATCGTGCTCAATAATGTCGTCGTTACCGTAGTTGGAGTGATGCCGCCAAAGTTCAGGGGCGCCGCTAAAGACGCGCGGCCCGATGTTTTTCTCCCTTTCGAACTCGAGCCCCTAATAGATGCACCGTTCAATAACATTGCGGGAGGGTCTCATTCCTGGTGGTTTCACGTGGGCGCGCGACTGCGTAGCGGCACCTCTTTGGACCAGGCGAACGCATTTTTGCGCGCTAGCTCCCAGGCTGCATTCAAAGCAACCCTACCTGATTCGAACTTCCGTTTCAACGGGCATACGCGATCCGAGCTGCTTTTGATTGCAGAGCCCGGGACGACCGGATACTCGTACCTACGGCTTCGGTTCCGCAAGCCGCTAAACGCCCTGATGCTACTCGTTGCGCTCGTGCTGGTGATTGCGTGCCTAAATCTCGCCACGCTTCTGATGGCGAGAGCGGCGTCAAGAGAGCGCGAAATGGCCACGCGCTTTGCCCTGGGGGCCAGCCGCACGCGCCTGTTACGCCAACTTTTGACCGAGAGCATGCTGCTCGCGATAACTGGCACAGCGCTCGGATCTGTGGCATCGCCCTTGCTGTCGAACCTGCTGATTGCCTTCCTGACTTCGCACCAGCCACTGCAACCGCGGCTGGACACTGCTCCGGACGTACGCGTACTCCTTTTCACGGCCGCTCTGGCCGCGGTCGCGACAATTCTCACCGGGATCGCACCTGCAATGCGGTCAACCGGGCGCGGACTCGAACAACGGATGCGGGATAGCAGTAGGGCGCTCCGCGGGCCTGACCGGCCGCGCTTCTGGCCGCGTCTCCTTCTGGCGTGCGAAGTGGGATTAGCCCTGGTGCTGGTTACGGGAGCGGGCCTCCTGGGATACAGCCTCATGCAACTGCACGAAATTCCGCCAGGATTCGAGCCACGCGGACTCGTACTGCTGGAACTCGAAATGGCGAAACAGCCCAGGGATGGCAAAGCCCTCATTCGTGCCTATCACGATATCGCCGAGGGACTCTCCGCAATTCCAGGCGTCAAAGCGGTGAGCTTTGTGAATGTCATACCGCTTGAGGGGTCTAGCTGGACAGGCGATATTTCCGTCCCGGGCCAGGCAAAACATGAGCTTTACCGAAACAGGATAGGACCGGCATACTTTCGAGCCATGCACACGCCGCTGTTGGCTGGCCGCGAGTTTCGATGGACGGACACGGACGAATCAGGCCGCGTGGCGATCCTGAACGAAGCCGCGGCGCGGCTGTTATTTCCGGGCCGCAGCCCGCTCGGACAATGCATTGGAGTCGATGACGATCCAGCCCACAAAGCAACCGCCGTGGTGGTGGGCGTGGTGGCCAACGCAAAATACACGTCACTCCGGGACGCCGCTCCACCGGCCGTGTACTCCCCTATTAGCCAGGACGTGAGGAACAAACCTTCCCACGCGGCAGCGATACGAATGAACGGTTCGCCAGCTGCAGTGATCGCGGCTGCCCGGAAGACGGTTCGCGGGATTGTTCCGGAAATTCCGCCGCCGGTGGCCACAACTATGGAACAGACCATAGCGGAAGCCCTCGCAACGGAAAGGATGATGGCCACGCTAGCGCTGTTCTTTGGGGCCGCCGCATTGCTCATCACGGGCATCGGGCTGTACGGAACACTTGCTTACGCTACGCAGCGACGAACCGGCGAAATCGGCATTCGCATGGCGCTAGGAGCGCAGCCGGGCAGCGTGATATCCATGGTTTGCCTCGACAATGGAGCCATCGCACTCGGTGGATGCCTGGCCGGAATCCCGGGTTCGCTGGCGGCATCGCGGCTGATCGGCGGGTTCCTGTACGCCACATCGCCATGCGACCCTCTCATTTTAAGTGCATCCGCGCTCTTGCTAATCGGTGTTGCGGCAGGTGCATCAATGATTCCCGCGGTGCGCGCCTCGCGGATCGACCCGATTGCGGCGATCCGCTACGAGTGAAAATAGGGCCTTCGCTCCTTTTTCTATTCCTTCGAAAAGCCGCGCGGCAAATCAATAATTTAGGCTGAGGAATCAAACGAGGCGGCTCTTCATCCTCCGTTGTGCGCCCCGCCCATGGGCCAATCACAAGCAACTTCCCTAATCGGTTCAATAACTTAGGCCAAAATGCTTGTTCCAGCATGGTACTGTTTGTTCGGAATTCGAATGTCTTCACAAGCTCAAATAATTGCCAATCGCGCGAACGCGCAGCTCTCTACTGGTGCCAAATCCGCCGAAGGTAAAGCGAAGTCTTCGCACAATGCCGTAGATGAGGCCGCGGTTCTCAGCGAGCCGAAGATTCAAGCAAGGACGGGTTTGACCGGAGCCACCGTCCTGCTGCCCAGCGATGATGTCGCCGCGTACGAACGTAACGTCGCCAGCTCCTTCGCCGCGTGGCAGCCCGAAACCGATCGCGAAAAGGTGCTCGTGCAATCCATCGCCGATACTGAATGGAGGCTGTTGCGCATTCCTTCACTCGAATCGGGCATCTATGCGCTCGGCCGCCTGCAATACGCCGAAAACTTCGCCGATCAACCCGAAGCCATCCGCGCCACACTCCTCGACGCCTATATCTTCCAGGCTTCCCGCCGCGATCTAACGAACCTGAGCTTGCAGGAATCGCGTCTGCGACGCCAGCGCGAAAAAGATCTCGCCGAACTGCAAAAGCTGATTCAGGAACGTATTGCGAAACGCGAGGCTCGTCTCGATGCCGCCGCGCACATGTACGAGCGCTTCAAAGAGAACGAAGAACCGTTTGATCCGAAAGAATTTGGCTTCGAATTTTCATTTGACAAAATCGAAGAGCGTGTCGGCCTCTTCGAAGGTCATCGCATTGGCTGCAAGTACTCCGAACAGTTCGCAAAAATACACGCAAAGGATCTCCGAGAGGAACGCTTAGCCGCGTCGTAGTGTCGGAGCGTGGGCTTTAAGCCCGCGCGGGGCTTCAGCCCTGCAAACCGTTCTCCTGAGAGGCCGGCGAGTCCACCATCGCACGCGGCGCAGTCCCAATCGCCTCTAAGGGACAATAGAAGCAACCCCACTACATGCTGGACCATATCAGCGTGCATGGCGCCCGCCAGCACAATCTGAAAAACATCAGTGTGGAAATCCCGCGGAACACGTTTACCGTAATCACGGGACTGAGCGGATCGGGCAAGAGTTCGCTGGCATTCGACACCATCTATGCCGAGGGCCAGCGCCGTTACGTGGAAACGCTGTCGCCCTACGCCCGGCAGTTTCTGGACCAGATGGAGCGGCCCGACGTGGATTCTATCGACGGCTTGAGCCCAGCCATTTCCATCGAGCAGAAGACAACCTCGCGCAGCCCGCGATCGACTGTCGGTACTATTACCGAAATTTACGACTACTTGCGGCTCCTGTTTGCCTCCATTGGTGTTCCCCATTGCCCGCTGTGCGGGACCGAGATCGCACGGCAATCGCCGAACCAGATTCTCGAACAGGTTTCTGCGCTTCACCAGAACGAACGCGTCATGATCCTGGCGCCGGTGGCCCGTGGAAGAAAGGGTGAGTATAAGAAGGAGCTCGAGGCGATCGCCAAGTCCGGGTTCCGAGCCCGCATTGACGGTGAGCTGCGGACTCTCGATGAACCGGTCAGGCTCGACAAGCGCAAAAATCACACCATTGAAGTTGTCATCGACCGTCTCGTTGTAAAGCCCGGCATCGAGCAGCGCCTGGAGAGATCCATCCAGACCGCCCTTAAGTGGGCCGACGGCCTGGTGATCGTGGCCGTGATCAACGGAGCCGAGCAGTTGTACTCGGAGAAGCTCGCGTGCCCCAACGACGGCACCAGCATTCCTCAACTCGAGCCGCGCTCCTTCTCCTTCAATAGCCCCTATGGAGCCTGCGAAACGTGCAAAGGCGTAGGCAGCACCTGGGCTTTCGATCCGGTAAAAGTAATCGCAGATCCTTCCAAGCCGCTGCTGGACGGCGGCCTCGGGCCGGGCTCGGGTTCATCCCATATGAACTCGGCGCTGGTCGATGCCGCCGAAACGCACGGCATCGATCTCTCGATTCCATTCGACGACCTGCCAAAGAAAACACGCAATCTGCTGGTTTACGGAAACAGCCAGTTCGCGGGCATTCTGAAGGTCCTCGATGAGAGTTACAACCGCGCGCCCGACTTCTATCGCGAGTGGCTGATGGATTATATGTCGCCTACCAAGTGCCCGGACTGCGAGGGACGGCGCTTGAGGCCTTCCAGTCTGGCCGTGCTGGTAGAGGGCGAATCGATCGCCGGTTTCACCAGTCTCTCCATTGCGCGCGCCCTGCCGCTGATCCGGAGCTGGCAATTCACGGAGCGCGAACTGCACATCGTTGGCCGCGTCGTTGAAGAAATTCAAAATCGTCTGGAGTTCCTGTGCGCAGTCGGATTGGACTATCTCAGCCTGGACCGGTCGTCCGCCACCCTTTCGGGCGGCGAAGCGCAAAGGATCCGCCTTGCAACCCAGATCGGGTCAAAGTTGCGCGGCGTGCTCTACGTGCTGGACGAGCCTTCCATCGGCTTGCATCCTCGCGATAACGGACGGCTGATCGACACGCTGCATCATTTGCGCGACCTGGGCAATACCGTTTTGGTGGTGGAGCACGATGCCGAGACGATCGAGCGTGCCGACTACGTCATTGATCTGGGGCCGCGCGCGGGCCGCTTGGGCGGAAGCTTGATCGCGCAAGGAAACCCGGCCCAGATCCTGAATACGCCACAATCGCTGACCGGCGAATATCTGTCGGGACACATAGTGATCCCGGTTCCGGCCGTGCGCCGCAAGGGCAATGGCCTCAGAGTCGCGGTGCGCGGCGCCCGCGAGCACAATTTGAAGAACATTGACGCCGATTTTCCTCTCGGCACATTCATTGTTGTCACCGGCGTATCCGGAAGCGGCAAATCGACGCTGATACACGACATCCTTTACCGGGCGCTTGCAAAAGAGGTCTACGGGTCGACCGCCGAACCGGGCGCTCACGACGCAATTCTCGGTTTGGAGAACATCGACAAGGTCATCGAGATCGACCAGTCTCCGATCGGCCGTACTCCGCGTTCGAATCCGGCCACGTACACCGGTGTTTTCACGCCCATCCGCGAGCTATACGCGATGCTCCCTGAGTCCCGCGAGCGCGGCTACAAGGCAGGACGTTTCAGCTTCAATGTCAAAGGCGGCCGCTGCGAAGCCTGCCAGGGCGACGGACTGAAACGCATTGAGATGAATTTTCTGCCGGACGTGTATGTCACCTGCGACGTGTGCCGCGGGCGGCGTTATAACAAGGAAACGCTGCAGGTGAAATACAAGGGTAAGAGCATCGCGGACCTTCTCGAATCGAGCGTGGACGACGCCCTCGAGTTATTGACAAACATCCCTCAGGCGCACGCGAAGCTCAAGACGCTGGCCGAAGTGGGGCTCGGTTACCTCCATCTGGGCCAGTCCTCCACAACTTTATCTGGGGGTGAAGCACAGCGCATCAAACTGGCCAAAGAACTGAGCAAGCGACAGACCGGTAAAACCTTTTACCTGCTGGACGAGCCGACCACGGGCCTGCACTTCGAAGATGTCAGGCATCTTTTAGACGTATTGCAGCGCCTGGTGGACCTCGGTAATACGGTAGTTGTCATTGAACATCACCTCGATATCATCAAGAGCGCCGACTACGTAATCGATCTGGGACCGGAAGGCGGCGAAAATGGTGGCAGGGTTGTTGTAACAGGCACACCCGAAGAAGTGCTTGAAAGCTCGCGCAGCCATACGGCCCAGGCACTCCGAAAGATAATGAGAACAGCCCGTGGAGCCTGACCCTATAGAAAGCTCGCCCGTCGAACCCTCGCCTTTAGGGGCCCCGACGGTACAGTCTTTGATCGAAGCGCCACTGCCGAAGCCGCAACGCGAGCCGTTCTGGGGCTACGTCGATTTGCTCATGGTCCTGGGACTGATCTTGTTTGGCATTGCGGGTATCACGGTCATCACCGGACTCATCGTCGGAGCCGACCCCAACTTGCGCTCGGATCTCTCGCCGCTGGTTCTGCCCACTACCGTTGCAGCTTACGTTGTGGTCTATCTGGCGTTAAAACTCGTCCTGGGTTCGCGTTACGGACAGCCGGTCTTCCGCTCGCTTGGCTGGCGGCAAACCCGCTTCAGCTTGAGCGTCGCAGCAGGCGGAGGAGCGTTATTGGGCCTTTCACTCTCCTTACTCGGCACCGCGCTGCATACGCCTAAAGTGAAATCCCCGTTTGAGAATCTTGGCTCGACTCCGATCTCCTTCGCGCTTCTGGCTTGCATGGCAATCGTACTGGCGCCGGTATTCGAAGAGCTTTTCTTTCGCGGGTTCCTGCAGCCGCTCTTCTCTCGGACATTGGGCGCCGCGGCCGGAATCCTGATCACGGCAGCCCTCTTCGGCGGATTGCATGCTCCTGAATATTCCTGGGCCTGGCAATATGCGTTCTGTGTATCGCTCGCAGGGGTCGTATTCGGGTATGTGCGTTACCGGACGAACTCAATCGTCCCCTGCACGGTGATGCATGGCTGTTTTAATGCGTTGTCGGTGATTGCCCTGGCGGTAGAGAAATGGAAATAGATATTTGATGACGAATGGCGCAGTTCTTACACAGAACACTGTTGAAACCATCGAGTGGACGTCTGAAGGCGTCGTTATGATCGACCAGACCCGCTTGCCGCGCGAAACCGTCTTCGTAACCTGCCGGAATTACATCGACGTCGCGGAAGCGATTCGTACCATGGTTATCCGCGGCGCGCCGGCCATCGGTGTCGCGGCCGCGATGGGTGTCGCTCTGGGTGCCTTGCACTCGAGCGACCCGGATGCGGATATGCCGCTCATCTGCGAAACGCTCGCAAAAACACGCCCCACCGCGGTCAATCTCTTTTGGGCAATCGAACGGATGAAACGGGTCTACGCTTCGGTGCGGCACCTTGCGCTCAACGAGATACGCGGGCGCTTGATTTCCGAGGCGCAGAAACTGCGGGAAGAGGACATCGCTATCAATCAGGCCATCGGGCGAAATGGCGCGCCGCTGGTGCCAGACAGAAAAACGGTGTTGACTCATTGCAACGCTGGGGCGCTGGCAACTGCCGGATTCGGAACGGCTCTGGGCGTCATTCGCGCCGCGGTCGCGATGGGTAAAAGAATCGATGTCTTTGCGGATGAGACGCGCCCGTTCCTGCAGGGCGCCAGGCTGACCGCATGGGAGCTGCAGCGTGACGGTATCGCGACGACTCTCATTACCGACAACATGGCCGGCCATTTTCTCAAGAGCGGCCGTATCGGTTGCGTTGTAGTCGGCGCCGACCGTATTGCAGCCAATGGGGACGTGGCCAACAAGGTGGGCACCTATGGAGTGGCCGTTCTGGCAAAGGAGAATGGCGTCCCGTTTTATGTAGCCGCGCCCGTATCGACACTCGACTTAGCGCTTGCTTCCGGGGATCAGATACCGATCGAGGAAAGGTCTGCCAAAGAGGTCACGCACGTGCACGGCGTTCCGATCGCGCCCGACGATATTGCCGTTGCGAATCCGGCCTTCGATGTCACCCCGAATCGCTACGTTTCGGCCATCATCACCGAACGAGGAGTGGCTCGCGCACCCTACATAGAGAGTTTGCGGGCGCTGTGCCACGGTATCCTTTAGCTTGCGTTCCCATTCAGTCGTAACGTACCTGGCATTATTGTGTTTAGCGCTGGCGACGTCCGTGCTAGCAGTGCCGGCGCCGTCCCTGATAGACGTTCTAAAACAGGAACTGGCCCGCGAATTCGCCGGCCTGAAAGCCAAGGCCGATCCGTCTCCTTATTACATGGCGTACGAAGTCACTGAACAACAGGGAGACGCGGTCAGTGCATCCTACGGCGCGCTGGTGAACGCGGACAGGCGGCATATACGGGGCCTGGACACGACCATCCGGGTCGGCTCGCCGGACCTCGATAACTATCATCCATACAAGGGGTCACACGGCCGGTTTACATCGTTTACTCCACTAAGCCTTGATGACACTCCGAACCAGATCAGGCGTACTCTATGGAGCGAGTCCGATCGGGTCTACCGCCTGGCTTCAAGGCGGCTTCTGCAGTTGAAGACCGATGAGCAATTATTAGCCGAGAACCGGGAGCATGATGCGGATTTCTCGACGGAGCCGCCCACGACTTACTCGCAGTTACCCGAGACTTACAAATATGATGCCGGTGAGTGGCAGGATAAAGTACGGGCTTGGTCGGCAGAGTTCAAGAAACATCCCAAGGTCCTTGCGTCCAGCGTGACTATCCGCGCCGAACGCGAGATTCGGACGCTTGTCAACACCGAAGGCACGGCTGTTCAGTTTGGAGGCAATCTGTTCCGGATCGAAATCAATGGGACAGCCTTGGCTCACGATGGAATGGACCTTGGCGATTTCGCGACGATTGAAGCCTCCGACCCCGCTCATTTGCCCTCCGATCAGGTGGTGGGCGCCAAAGTTAACGAAGTTGCCGGCAAATTAGATGCGCTGGTCGATGCGCCACCCGCGGAACCCATCGTTTGCCCGGCCATTCTCTCGGGCCGCGCATCGGCCGTCTTCTTTCACGAAATCTTCGGACACCGCATCGAGGGTCACCGGCAGAAAGATATCACCGAAGATCAGACCTTCACCAAGATGCTTGGTCAGAAAGTACTGCCGGATTTCATTAGCGTGGAATTCGATCCAACAAGAACCAATTACAACGGTACGGATTTGATTGGACACTACGAGTACGACGACGAGGGCGTCAAAGCGCGGCCGGTCAAGGTGGTCGAAGGCGGCGAGCTCAAGACCTTCCTGCTGTCGCGCTCGCCGATTGGAGCGCTCGTCCATTCCAATGGGCATGGAAGGCGGCAACCCGGATTTGAAGTGGTGGCCCGTCAATCGAACTTGATTGTGGAATCTTCGCGGCGGGTTTCGGAAGAGGAACTGCGCGCACAGTTGATTCAGGAAATCAAGCGTCAACGTAAGCCATACGGCCTTTATTTTGCGGATGTGTCGAGCGGCTTTACAACAACGGGCCGCCAGGGCACCCAGGCGTTCAAAGTGATTCCGCTGGTCGTCTATCGCGTCTACTCGGACGGGCGCCCAGATGAGCTGATTCGCGGAGTCGATATTGTCGGCACTCCGCTGGCGAGCTTTCAGAAGATTTTGGCAACCTCCGACAAGGCATCCGTCTTCAACGGATACTGCGGCGCTGAATCAGGCAGCATACCCGTTTCCGCGATATCCCCGGCCATTCTGGTATCGGAGATCGAAACCCAGAAGAAACAAAACCGACAGGAGAAGCCGCCCCTGCTGCCACGCCCGGAGGCCGAATGAAGAGAGTATTGGAGGGCGGGCTTCAGCCTGCGCGGGGCATTCAGCCCCGCAAGTATTTTTTCAGCCTGCTGCTTTCCCTGCTCCTGTTCATCGTCCCAATTGCAACCGCCTCGGACACCGGCAATGATTTCCACGCCGACACCCAGCTTCGCGCCATGGCTGACGAGCTCGCTCGCTCCAGAACCCTGCGGCTCAACAATCTCGATAAGCCCTACTTTGTTCAGTACTCCACCAGCGATGCCGACCAGTTGTCCATACAAGCCAGTCTTGGCGGGCTGATTTCCTCCGATCGAACTCATTTTCGCGCCCCGCAAATCGAAGTCCGGATAGGCGATTACAAATTCGACAACACAAATTCCGTCTTCAGCCGGAACGTCCGGATCAGAGCTTTTCCGATTGACGACGATTATCATGCGCTTCGAACCGCGTTCTGGCTTTCGACCGATAGCTTGTACAAGCTGGCCACAGATCAGATCACGCGCAAGCGGAACGTGATTCGAGAGCTTTCCGATCCTGACCGTACGCCCGACTTCGCCATCGCAAAACCCGAACACGTTCTCCAGCCCGTTGCGAGCCCCAAGCTGGAACAGAAGCAGTGGGAAGCCAAAGCTCGAGAGCTATCGGGCCGCTTCGCCGGCCATCCCGAGGTCATTACATCCACAGTGGCCGTGCGTCTCATTACATCCACCTACCGGATGATGAACACCGAGGGTACCGCCATTCGCATTCCGCAGGATATGGGTCAGGTAGAGATTCGCGCGGCGGCGATGGCGCCGGACGGCAGCCGCGTGTGGAATCACCGGTTCATCACGGCGCTCCGTGCTTCGGACCTTCCGGGCGAGCCCGCGCTACAAAAAGCGGTAGACGAAGTGGCAGGCGAAACGGAAGCCTTAGCCAAAGCGCCGCTTGCAACCGATTACAGCGGGCCGGTCCTGTTCGTACACGAGGCTGCGGCCCAGCTCATGGCGCAGGTATTGACCAATGCGGTTACGCTCGATCGCAGGCCAGTCGCACCGCCGGAATCGAACCCGCCCCGCATCATCGAAAGTGTGTGGTCCTCACGGCTGGCATCGAAGGTTGCCCCGGACTGGTTGAGCATCTGGGATGATCCGGCCGCCCAACAATTCGATGGAACGGCTTTGGCGGGCGCCTACGAAATCGACGACGAAGGCGTGCCTGCCCAACGCGTCCTGCTGGTCGATAACGGAACGCTGAAAGGCTTTCTGTTTAGCCGCGAGCCCGTCCGGAATTTCAATTCCTCCAACGGACACGGGCGCTTACCGGGAGCGTATGCCTCCGAGCAAGCCGCATTCGGCAATCTTTTCATCCACGCCAGTGGTGTCGTCCCGGAAGACACACTGAAAGCGAAGTTGCTGGAAAAAGTAAAGGCCAACGGGCTGAAGTTCGGGCTGATCATCCGCCGCATCGACTTTCCTTCGACAGCCGGCGTTGAAGAATTGCAGAGTCTCATCCGACAGCTCCAGAAGACCGGTTACGTCCGCTCGCTGAATGCGCCGCTCCTGGTTTACCGCGCTTATCCGGATGGACGCGAAGAACTGGTGCGGGGTTTGCGATTCACGGAATTCAGCGCAAAAGATCTGCGCGACGTGACTGCCGCGGCAGACGATCCGTATGTTCTGAACTATGTAAACAATGGCAGCGCGATCAACCATGCCGATGCCGGAGCTGACGCTACGACCTCCTCGGTAATCTGTCCGTCGCTGCTTTTCGATAACGTGGAACTGGCCCGCGCTGAAAATGAAGCCGGCAGAGCCCCGCTCGTTCCACCTCCGGCATTAACGCAGTAGTCCCATGCGCATCATCAGCAGGGCTATCTTCAAAGAAGTACTCATCAGCGCCACGCTCGGCACACTGCTGTTTGTTTTTGTCCTGTTTCTACGCACCATTGAGCGTCTTTCCGCATTGCTCGTGAAGGTGTCGGCGCCCGCGCCGGTGGTGGCGAAACTCTTCCTGTACGCGCTGCCTTCTACAATCCCCTTCGCGTTGCCGCTGGGCGTTCTCGTCGGCATTCTCATCGGGTTGAGCCGCATGTCGGCCGATAGCGAGATCACAGCCATGCGCGCCGCCGGTATATCGAGCAAGAGCGTGGCGCGCCCGGTTCTGTTGTTCGCATTTTGCGCGCTTGTTGTGACCGCTTTGGCGTCGTTGTGGCTTACGCCCCTCTCCCTGCACCTGGAATCGAAAGTGGCGCGCAACTTCGCCGCCGCGCAGCTTACAGGAGCAATCGAATCGCGCATCTTCGACGAACAGTTTCCAAATACGGTTCTATACGTGGGAAATGTCCAGACCGTTGGGAAGCAGATCATATGGGATCAGGTCTTCATGGCGGATGTGACTCCGCCCGACGAGCTGAAGCAGCAAGGCAAGGATCGCGGCGCAGGACCGCGAATTATCGTGGCCCAACAAGCGATTCCCCATGCGGATCCTGCCAACAATCGCATCATCCTCGACATGAAAAATTTCAGATCGAGCCAGCGCGACAAAGAAGGGAAAGTCATCACTACGGCGGCCCCCAACCAGGTAGAAGCCCTTCAGGCGCAAAAGCAGGAAGAACTGCAGGTAAACAAGACCATACAGGAGATGGACACCGGGCCGCTGTATAAGATGGTGTACCGCCGGCACAACCTCTCGCGTGAAGATTATGTCGATGCCGCGATAGAGTTGCACCAACGCTTTGCTCTCCCGCTCGCGTGCGTCCTGCTTGCGCTCGTCGGAATCCCGTTAGGCATCTCCTCGCGCAAAGGTGGGAAGTCGATGGCCTTTGTGATGACGGTATTGCTGGCTTTTCTTTACTATCTCGGATACATTGCGCTCATCGGGCTGGCGAAGAAGGGGAGCCTGCCGGTTCCCGTCGCGGTCTGGACGCCGGACGCAATCTTCGCCGTTGTCGGCATTTTTCTCCTGTCGCGCCTCGAAAAACCTGGGGATCAGGATCTGTCGGCATTGTTTAAGGCATGGGCTCAGCGCTTCGTTACCAAATTCAAAGGGTTGCAATCGGGTTCGGCCCAGCAGGCGCGGGGTCTCGGCCTCGGTCGATTCGCATTCAGGCCGATGCTGATTGACGGATATGTGCTGAACGGATTTCTGTTCTACTTCACTGTGCTGGTGGCTGCGCTAGTAGCGCTGATCGAGGTCTTTACGTTTTTTGAGCTGCTTGGCGACATGATTAAGAACGATATCTCGATGGCCACGATGGTCGATTATCTCTGGCATCTCGCTCCCAGCCTGATCTACCAGCTCACTCCCATTGGAACGCTGGTAGCTTCGTTGATTTGCTTTGGGATCCTGACCAAGTACAACGAGGTCACGGCTTTTAAAGCGGGCGGCGTGAGCGTTCACCGTCTGGCTGCTCCCGTGTTGGTCGCGAGCTTGCTGATCAGCGGCCTGCTCTTTGCATTCGATCACTATTACATTCCCGAAGCGAACCGGCGTCAGGAGATGTTGCGCGCGGAAATTAAGAAAAAGCCGCCGGCGACGTATCTGCGCGCTGACCGCCAATGGGTTTACGGACAAGGATCACGGATTTACAACTACCAGTTTATAGATGCGCGCAAGGCGATCATGTCCAAAGTAAATGTCTACGAACTGGACCCCCAAACATTCGAAGTGATTCACCAGATTTCGGCGGATCGCGCGCACTGGGATGCGCCGCGGCAGACCTGGATCTTCCAAAATGGCATGAGCAGGGCTGTCAGAAGCGATTCCCACAGCTACAAACTGTTTTACGGCGCTTCGGCGTCCTTCCCCGAACTGACCGAGCCACCGTCCTGGTTTGTAAAAGAGCAAAAGGAATACAAGGAAATGAATTTCGAGGAATTGGGGAACTACATCCGCGAACTTCAGGCCAGCGGTCTCGACACGATTCAGCTGCGCGTGCAGTATTACAAGAAGTTCGCTGTTCCGCTCTTTGCACTGATTATGGCTGTGCTGAGTATTCCGTTTGCTTTCGTAGCAGGCAACCGGGGAGCGATGACAGGAGTTGGAATCAGCTTCGGTATCGCCATCGCATACTGGACGATCGGCACGCTATTCGAGCAGATCGGCGATTTGAACCAGTTACCCGCCATGATGGCCGCCTGGTCGCCCGATATTCTGTTCTCTCTCGCGGGGTTGTATTTCATGGCGCGGATGAAAACGTAATTTGGGCCGCGCCGGCTGATATGATTCACCTCTGCCATGCGAATTTTTGCAACCATTGCAATTGCTGCTCTGATCGCTCTTCCCGCCGGAGCAGCAGACTGTAAAAGTCTGTCAGGCCTGGCGCTCCCGAATACCCAGGTCACAGTCGCCGAGGCGGTTCCTGCGGGCAACTTTACTCCTCCTTACGGGAAGCCGCTCGACAAGCTTCCGGCTTTTTGCCGTGTTGCCGGAATCAGTAAACCCACAAGCGACTCGGCCATCCATTTCGAAGTATGGATGCCGGAATCGGGCTGGAATGGGAAATATCTGGGCGTGGGGAACGGTGGCTTCGCCGGCTCGATCGACTTCAACGCAATGGGCGGCAATCTGAAGCGCGGCTATGCGACGGCCGCTACGGACACTGGACATGAAGCCGATGGCGTGGACGCGAGCTGGGCCTACAAACACCCGGAAAAAGTGGTGGATTTCGGCTATCGCGGTCTCCACAAGACAACGAAAAATGCGAAGACGATCATTCAAGAGTTCTATAGCCGCTCTGCGGGACATTCTTATTTTGATAGCTGCTCCGACGGGGGACGCGAGGCCTTAATGGAGGCGCAACGCTTCCCCGAAGACTTCGATGGGATTCTCGCCGGCGCCCCGGCCAACTACTGGACGCACATGCTGGCAGCCGGGGTCGATGTGGCACAGGCACTCTATGGAAACCCTGCCGGTTATATCTCCAGCACTAAGATTCCTGCCATCGCGGCGGCTACGCAAAAGGCGTGCGACGCCCAGGACGGCGTAAAAGACGGCGTAATCGGAGATCCCCCACACTGTAAATTCGATCCGACTACGCTGCTCTGCAAGGGCCCGGATTCACGCAGCTGCCTGACCGCGCCGCAGGTTTCCGCTCTGAAAGAACTCCTCGCCGGCGGCCATGACTCACACGGCAAACAGATGTTTCCTGGCCTCATGCCTGGCGCGGAAGAAGGACCAGGAGGGTGGGGCCTCTGGGTGCTCGGCGAGGCGCCCGGTCAAAGCTTGTATAACGGATTTCTCGAGAACTATTTTCGTTACATGGTGTTCGATGAGCCCGGTTGGAATCTGCTGACGGCTAACGTGCAGACCGCCGAACAAACGGCCGATGAGAAGACCGCCCACGCTCTCAACGCCGTTAATCCCGACCTGCGCCGCTTCGAAAGCCGGGGCGGCAAGCTGATTCTCTATCACGGCTGGAATGACGCCGCGATTTCACCCCTGAACACGATCAACTATTACAACAGCGTGGTTTCCACGGTGGGCTCGGAAAAGACAAAGAGCTTCGTCCGCCTTTACATGATCCCGGGAATGCAACACTGCATCGGTGGACCCGGTGCGAGCTGGTTCGGCCAGTTTGGCACAACCACCGCGAAGGGGCCTGAGCACGGCATGTTCGACGCCCTTGAACAATGGGTCGAAAAGGGTACTCCACCAGGCGAGCTCGTGGCCACGAAATATCTAGAGGACAATCACGCGAAGGGCGTGCAGATGACTCGTCCGCTGTGCCCGTACCCCCAGGTCGCCCAATATAAAGGAAGCGGCGACGCAAACGACTCCACGAATTTTGCGTGCACGGCTCCGGACAATTAGGCGACACGCAGAGAGAGTATGCAGCCGGCGGTCGACACATCTGTCTTTATCGAGCTCGGGGCGTCGTCCGCCGAAGAAATGACAAGCTTCAAGTGAAAAAGTCTTTGTGCAGGCCGAAGAGTCGAAATGAGCCGCCCGCAGGAGGAACGTCACGCCTTTGCAAGGGAAAGCAACTTGCTTCTCAATTGCTCCCGAAATTCGTCTAATTGCTCCGGTGTCCCCCCAAGATCCCGTAGCAGGCTGTCCGTCAGCGCAAGGGCAACCTCGCCTTCTCCGGCAAAGACTTCATCGGCGCCTGCCTTGCGGAGTGATTCTGCCTGACGGAGGTAATTTGCCCGGCAAACAATATGAATGTCCGGGTTCTCCTCTCGTGCGCCCCGGATGGCTTCGACCGAACTTGTCGATCCTGAGGAGCTAAGGATTAGGCTTGCCGCCCTGCGGATGCCGGCGGTCTCGCGCACTTCGTGTTGATTTACGTCCCCGTAAACGGCCCGGATGCCAGCTTGCTGCAGGCGTCTGACGATCTCAATGTTCATTTCAATGACTGTGGGCTCGATACCCCGGTCAATTAGCAGCCGAACGACAGTTTGCCCAACCGGGCCATAGCCAACGACAATCGCCCGGTGTGCTGCCGATGATAAAGCTGGTTGTTCGCTCAATCCCTCAACGCCACGCCTTGCTCTGGCATTCAGCAGGTTCCACAACCATCGTCTCCTCTCGAGAAAGCTTGTCATCCGCGGCAGTATTCCGTAGAGCATTGGGTTGAGAGTGATTGAGATGATTGCGCCCGCAACGATTGGATTCATTGTCTCAGGCGGAAGAGCGCCAATCTGCGTACCGAGTGTAGCAAGCAGAAACGAAAACTCCCCAATCTGCCCGAGAGCCACCGCAACGCCGAGGCCAACCTTTGCGCTATACCCGAGAAGTACCGTAATCAGCAGCGCGGCAACGGGCTTTCCAAGCATGATGATTGCCAGCGTTGAACCAATCAGAGCGGGCGAGTTCAGTGCTTGGCGAGGGTCAAAGAGCATTCCCACCGAGAGGAAGAACATCACCGCGAACGCGTCTCGCATAGGCAGTGCTTCGGCAGCGGCACGAGCGCTAAATTCGGACTGTCCCACCACTATACCGGCGAGAAACGCGCCCAGGGCCATCGAAATTTGAAAGAAATATGTAGAACCAGCGGCAATACCGAGCGCTATCGCAAGGACTGACAAAGTAAAGAGCTCGCGCGAGTGAGTCTCTGCAATCCTGCTCATCAGCTTTGGAATCACACGAGTGCCGACTATCAACATGAGTCCGGCAAAGCCCACGAGCTTCAGTGCGGCTACTGCTACAGCAACTCCCAAGTTTCGAGCGTCTCCGGCCGATCCGCTAAAGACGACCGGCAGGATAACCAGCACAAATACCGTGAAAATGTCCTCCATAACCAGCCAGCCGATCGCTATTCGTCCGGTTGAGCTCTGGAGCATTCCGCAATCCGATAGAACTCGAACTAGCACGACTGTGCTTGCGACTGACAGGGCGAGCCCGTACACGACTCCCGCTGGCCATGACCAGCCGAACGCATGCGCGGTAAGCGCGCCGAGGCCGGTTGCGACAGCGCTCTGAACGATTGCACCCGCAATGGCGATGTTTTTTACCGCCAGCAAATCCTTCAGATGGAAATGAAGGCCAACACCGAACATGAGCAGGATGACCCCGACCTCGGCCAGTTGTTCCGCCAGATGACGGTTGGCAACAAACCCTGGTGTCTGGGGACCAACAAGAATTCCCGCGAGAAGGTAGCCGACAATTGGCGACCACCCGAGCCGGTGTGTGAGGTAGCCCAGCACCAACGCCGCCGAGAATCCGGCCGCCAAAGTGAGAATTAGCTCGATGTTGTGCATCCCTGTGTCGAACTGTGCCTGTTCATAGCTTACGTTTAGGTCCTCTGCTCAGTACAGCAGGATGCGCTCTATGCCGGCCGGCGCGTTGGTCGTATTCATCGAGCCTTGTCAGAACCGGAATAGCGGGCGTGCGCGCGGCGAATTCTCCATTGTCATAGCCGGCCTGGGTGCAGCGGTCGAGCCTCAGTTAGGTCCGCTCGGCTGCCTATGTCCGGTTTCTCGCTATACTCGGACCTCTCACACGTGTGGTGAGCTAGGGAATCGCCCGGGTACCCGGAGCGCTCTCGAACGGGTGATCCAAAACGGATGTGAATCTCGCGTAGAGGTTCGTCAGCCCATTTTTGCAGTACATTGGTTTAACCAACCGGAGGTAACAGCAAATGGCTCAATTCAGACCCGATCAAAGCTTTTATCCGTCGCCCAAGATGGCGATGGAAGCCCCCGCGGAAAAGCTCGCTTATGTTTCTCTGTTAAATCCCGATAAGAATGCGCCCGACGCTCTGGGCATTGTCGACGTCGATCCGTCTTCGAGCAGTTACGGCAGGCTGACCGCTCAGGTGGACATGCCGAACGCAGGCGATGAATTGCATCATTTCGGATGGAATGCTTGCAGTTCCTGCCTGTGCCCCCACTCGCCGCATCCCCACATGGAACGGCGTTATCTGGTTATACCGGGACTGCGCTCTTCACGCATTCACATCCTCGATACGAAGCCCGATCCGCGGAAGCCACGGATCATCAAGGTGATCGAGCCCGAGACAGTGATGCGAACAACCGGGTACAGCCGTCCTCACACTTCGCATTGCGGGCCGGACGGCATTTATATGAACGCAATCGGTTCGGCAGATGGACGTGGCCCGGGCGGTATCTTCACACTCGATCCCGAGAATTTCGAATTGAAAGGCCCTTGGGAAAAAGATCGAGGGCCACAATACCTGGCTTATGACTTTTGGTGGCACCTAGGGCACGACACCCTGCTGACCAGTGAATGGGGCACGCCGGACATGGTGGAAAACGGAGTGAATCCGGAGCTGCTGCTCGCCGGCAAGTATGGTCATGCAATACATGTATGGGACCTTCCCAAGCGGCAACACAAGCAAGTGCTCGATTTGGGAGCTGAGCAGCAGATGGTGCTGGAGCTTCGGCCATCTCATGATCCGAACAAGACGTACGGGTTTGTGGGTGTCGTTGTGTCGCTAAAGGATCTTTCGGCGTCCGTCTGGCTCTGGCATCGGGAAGGAGCCAACGGGAACGGGACATGGAAGATTCAAAAGGTGATCGAAATTCCGGCCGAGCCGGCGGATGCGGAGCAGCTACCTCCATTGCTGAAAGGATTCGGCGCTGTACCGCCGCTTGTCACTGACATCGATCTTTCCGTCGATGACCGGTTCCTGTATGTCTCGTGCTGGGGCACGGGTGAGCTGCGGCAGTATGACGTTTCGGATCCGTTCAAGCCCGTCCAGACCGCGGCGGTAAAGATTGGAGGCATCGCACGTCGCCAGGCACACCCTGCCCGGCCCGAGACCGCTCTGAACGGCGGCCCGCAAATGGTGGAAGTGAGCCGCGATGGACGGCGGGTTTACCTGACGAATTCTCTGTACCGGTCCTGGGATGAGCAGTTCTATCCCGATGGCCTCAAGGGTTGGCTGGCGAAGCTCGACGTAGGCGAGAACGGAGGGTTGAGCCTCGATCCGAAGCTGTTTCTTCCATTCGATGCACTACGGCCCCACCAAGTGCGCCTGGAAGGCGGGGACGCTTCTTCCGATTCCTATTGTTTCTCGTAAGGAGCGGTCCGGGCGTGCCCGGCCCCTACGGATGATCTATGCATGACATGAGCATGTCGTTCTCGTCCTGCGCCATGCTGCTGGGAATGGGCGCGTTTCACGGGATCAACCCGGGGATGGGTTGGTTGTTCGCTGTTGCGCTTGGGATGCAGGAGCAACGGCGCACCGGGGTGCTACGCGCCTTGCTTCCTCTAGGGGCGGGACACGCCCTGGCGATTGCGGCTGCGGTCGCTGTCGCGGTTATGGCGGGCGCTGTTACTCCTCTGCGGGATCTCCGCTGGCCGGTTGCCTCAATCCTGGTTGCCCTGGGCGCCTTCCGGCTGGTCCGTCACCGTCATCCTCGCTGGGCGAGCATGCGCGTGGGAATGCGTGGACTGACACTGTGGTCCTTTCTCATGGCGTCCGCCCACGGCGCAGGACTGATGGTCGTGCCGGTATTCCTCGCGATGGCAATGCCGGGCTCTGAGTTGTCGGATCATGTGATGGTCGGCTCTGCGCCCGTTGCAGCCGTGTTCGCGACCTTCGTACATGCAGCGGGTTATCTGTTTGTTACAGCCGCGGTCGCTTTGCTCGTATTTGAAAAGCTCGGTGTCGGCATTCTGCGCAAGGCATGGTTGAACCTGGATCTCGTTTGGGGACCGGCATTGATTGCAACTGGTATCGTCACGGTTCTGCTGTAACGATTTGAAATTCCTCCGCAAGCGTCGCTGTTGTTGCAATAGAGGATTTGTTAGGCAAATCACTAACTTCGCTCTCTGGCTGGTGACCGCGATTTCGAGGTCTATGATCGTATCCCGGAGTTGGCTGATGAGAGTCGCACTCGGCGAAGAGGAGCGAGCGTGAAAGTAGGCATTATTGGATGTGGATTCGTCGGCAGTAGTACAGCTTATGCAATCACATTGGGAGGCATGGCCAATGAGATCGTTCTGATCGACAAGAATGACGGTCTCGCTCGATCGCAGGCGGAAGATATCCTTCATGCCACTCCGTTTGCCGCCCCAGTTCGAATTATGGCTGGGGATTTCGAGGCGCTGGAGGGCGCCGAAGTCGTGATTCTGGCCTGTGGTGTCGGACAACGGCCCGGCGAGACACGTCTCGAATTGTTGAAACGTAATGCGAGCGTATTCGAGACAGTGATACCCCGGGTAGTAAAGTACGCGCCCGCAACGATTCTTCTCATCGCCTCCAATCCAGTAGATGTGATCACGCAAATGTCGAGTGCGATTGCTGGCATTGCATCGCAACGCGTCATCGGTTCCGGCACGATTCTGGACACCGCCCGTTTTCGGACCCTGCTTGCCGAAAGACTCGACGTTTCGCCGAAATCGGTGCACGCCTATGTGCTCGGCGAACACGGGGATTCTGAAGTTCTGCTATGGTCGACTGCTCGCGTGGCAGGAGTGCGACTGGCAGACTTTGCCCGTCAGACCGGCCTCAACGTGAGTCCTGAGGACCGAATTCGGATCGACGATGGCGTTCGCCGCGCCGCGTACAGGATCATCGAGGGTAAAGGCGCAACCTATTTCGGGATCGGCGCCGGCCTGGCGAGAATCGTAAGAGCTATTCGCAATGATGAGCGAGCGGTGCTCACTTTGTCGACACGGCCGCTCGGTGTCGGGGATTTTCCGGAGGTTTGTTTTTCTCTACCCAGAATTGTTGGGGCAACCGGCGTGCTAGCCACCTTGCTGCCGGAGTTGTCGGCGGACGAACACCAGGCTCTGAAGAACAGCATAGATGTCATTCAACATGCCGCTGGAGAACTCGGTTTCTAATTCCAGGTTGATCAACCGCGGAAATTTAAGGCGATTTCAAAAGTATCTACTGGTCGAAAGGCGTCCGGAAGGCCAGCAACGCGCGACCTCCCAACAAAAAGGCCGGATCAAGCCTTCCCAGTCGAAATCCGGCCTCTCTCAAATGGTTGGAAGCCTAGTGATTCCTGCGATGCTATCCGTTCCTAATGAGCATTAGGAAATTTCACAAAAGGAGTGAGGTATTTTCTCGGCGGTCGAATAAAGGTTGCAGACCTCTGCCTTACGAATCGGCTACCGCGCCGTCTTGTACCTTCTCGGCCTACCGGCGCTGTGCTTCGGCTTTTTGCTCTCTCATCACTGCACGACACTCTCTAACGATGAGGAACAACAAACCCACAGCTAACAGCAGCGTTATTGAATCAACTACTATTGATTTCTCGTCATTCCACATGCAAATTCCCCATCACTTCCAAAGTCCCAGTCTCGACTCTCTCAACCTCCCGCCTGAACCACTGCTCCATTCCTCCGCAGGTGGAGCAGCCTGGGGTGGACCGGCCAGGTATGCGCAGGGGTGCCTTCGCAATGTAGGTACGTGGTCCCCGGCCGGCCCGCTGGTTGTAATAAGGAGGATGTCGCGGATCGGCGCGGCGATTTAGAAAAAATCGGAAAGTCACGGGTGCGGTTTATTCGTGTAAACCGGGCGCCTAACGGGAGCTTCGAAGGCCCTCGGTCGCCAGCGTATTATCCGCTTTGTATAAGAAATAGGGGACTGGACATGACGGCTCCGGTCTTAATGTCCGCAGACGGTCCTTGCTGCCTGCCTCACCCGGAAATCGCGATCCTAGAAAAACGTTCGTACCAGGTACTCCCAGTTCTTGTTCAGCGTCGGGGCTCCAAATACATTGAAAAGCGGAGAAAGAGGGCAATAAAAGGCTCCCTTTCCAGAGCCGGAGGTTGCCTGGAATGATGCCCGGGCAGGAACCAGAGTTTTAAGGAATTAAGAAGGCGATTTGTGTGGCCAATGCCGCCGCTCCGGCTCTCTTTGTCCGTTCACTCTGCGTCTGTGATTCCGCATTCCGCCGGCATCGAACTTTGTTGGAGGCTGAGATCTGTCGTCCAAGAGAGCACTGACTGTCCGTGAGGTGGAAGTTCTCCGTGGTATCGCGGCGAATTTATCGGCGAAAGAGATTGCAACAGCAGATAGCGTTCATCCCTTGTCCTTGGCGTTTCAAAATTGGGCAGGGTCTTCTTCGTTCAACAGAGGAGTGAACCGGCGCTGCGTCCAGCCGCGCCTGATCGGAAGAGCAATCCCGAATGGTGAAGTTTGCTTCGATCCGAAGCAAATTTCCCCACGACGCTGCTACTCGCAAACAACGCCTTTCTACAAGTTAAACATTGCCGCAGTGACGTATTGCTTCGATCACCAGGCGCAGAAACTCTGCCTTGAGGAACTAGACACCTCTCTTGTAACCCGTGCCAGCGATTAGCGTTTTAATTGGTACTCTCAGCAAAATTTGGGGTCGTTGGAGTCGGAGGAAATTCAGGCCGAGTTCCTCAGTGTCACCAAGAACTCGGCCTTTGTTTTATCGCCATCCTCCTCGATTGCTCGGGTTTTGATTCCCACAATTCTTCCTGAGGTCACGAGATCTCCTACGGGCTTCGACTGCTTCCGAAAGCAATTTTCGGCTTTGCTGCCGCAACTCGCCGGACCGTTCACACGTTCGTCGGAAGTCGGCGCTCAATTGGGCAGATCGTGCCAAGGTTGCTTCAACGGCGGAAATTAAGTCGCTCATCGCGAAGGGTTTCTGGAGGACCGGCACACCGTTCGGGACATCCGCCGGTTCGAGAATGCCGCCCGTCATGAGTAGGCCCGCTGTCTGCGGGGAAATTTGGGCAACTTCGCGGACTAGTTGCGTGCCCTGCATAGCAGGCATCTCCAGGTCCGATACAACAAGATCGACGTAGGGATGATGATTGCTAACGATTTCGAGCGCCTGATGTGCGCCATTTGCCGGTAGCACCTCGTAGCCCGCGCGTGTGAGCACCCGGCTAACGACATCTAACAGCGTCGAGTCGTCATCGACAACCAGAACCCTAGCTGTAGCCATATGCAACTGGTTCTTTGCGCCTGTCTAGAGGGCCGACCCGAACCCATGGGATGGATGCTGCTATTCGGTCATCGACACTCGAAAATTCGCCTCGGAAAATTGCTGTTTACGGCTTCCAGCCCGGCATAAAGGGATTACCCCCAGGTTCACGGCCCCGCCGGAGGCCGGCCTGCGGAACAGTTCCGTTTTAGCTGCCGGCCGGACAGGGCAGCGCAAAGGAATCACGAATTGATGGGATTATTTACGAGATCTGCTGGTAAGTTGCTGATTCTGGTGCGCCCGGACAGATTCGAACTGCCGACCTTCTGGTTCGTAGCCAGACGCTCTATCCAACTGAGCTACGGGCGCAGCAGACCTCAGTATAACAACGGAGTTCAGCTGAAAACTTCTGGATTCAGCCGCGTTTCTGACCCGATTCGCCGATGCTGAGCGCTTGTACGCAGTTTCGGCCGCTGGCTTTGGCGCGGTATAGCGCTTCGTCTGCAACCCGGACAAATAGGCTGGGATCCCGTTCCGACGCGTCCGAAACCGTGACTCCGAAGCTGGCCGACACATGAAGCTCGGACCCGTCCACCAGCATGGCTCCGGACTGCAGCTTTTGCCGCATCCTCTCGGCCTGAACCTTCGCCTGTTCCAGATCACAATTCGGGAGGACGACGAGAAATTCTTCGCCTCCATACCGTCCCACCTGATCATAGGGGCGCATATTGCCGCGCAGCCGACCCGCCGTCTCGCGCAGGACTGCATCGCCTGCGAAGTGACCGTAAGTATCATTAATCTTCTTGAAATGATCAATGTCAAGCAGAATAATCCCAACTGTGCGGCGGTCTCGATGACAGCGCGAAATCTCCTGCTCGAGCGTGGCGGAAATCGCAGGCCGGTTAGGCAGCATCGTCAGTAGGTCTTTGTTGGCGCGCTCGCGCAGCTCCTCGCGAGCCTGCAAAAGGTCCATTTGCAAATCGATAATACGCTTGCCGGCGCGGAGCCTTACCTGCAGCTCGTGCTGGTCGAACGGCTTGACGATGTAATCGTCGGCTCCCGCCTCGAGACCTTCGACCGTTTCTCCCTTCGTGTTCTTGGAGGTGAGCAACAGGATGTAGGTATATGGCTCGCGGCGCGTCTCCCTCACGCGACGGCAAACTTCGGGTCCCGTCATGTGGGGCATGACCCAATCGAGAATGGCCATCGGAGGCGGATCGGGCTCGGCCAAAACCTCCCAGGCTTGAGCGCCGTTCTCGGCGAGGACAACATCGTATCCCCAATGCGCCAGCGCACTCCGTAACATGGCCCGGGACGTCGCGCTATCGTCGGCTATTAGAACCTTCATAGGGGTTGCAGCTCTACCTTGCTAAGAACTAATCGTCCTTTCGGGCCCGAAATATTAGTCCCTCGAACCGGCAAAGCTGTAGGTAATCAATGGCGGAAGGCACCCACAGCGACTTCCTAACCCGCAAACCAAAGCCAATCAATCCGTTTCCTTTCACGACCACCATATGGCTCCCGGCGCCAAAAGCTTCATCATCCTGCTCTCGCAAGCGACTCCGGCGTCACCCTATATTATGGGTGTGCCGCTCGATTTCAGCCATTGCGGCTGGCTTTCGAGTGAAGGAGCTTTGCATGAACAATTCTGTACTCGTGCCGATGGTCGTGGAGCAGACCTCGCGAGGCGAGCGCGCATATGACATTTATTCCCGCCTGCTGAAGGAGAACATCATCTTCCTTGGCACGCCGATCGACGACAATGTCGCCAATCTGGTCATGGCCCAGATGTTATTTCTGGCCGCCGAGGATCCGGAGCGCGACATTTCTCTTTACATAAATTCTCCAGGAGGCTCGATCACCGCGGGTCTCGCTATCCTCGATACGATGCGGCTGGTCGAACCCGACATCGTCACGTATTGCCTGGGGCAAGCGGCTTCGATGGCTGCAGTCCTGCTTGCGTGCGGAACGAAAGGTAAGCGTTTCAGCTTACCCAATTCCCGCATCCTCATCCATCAACCCTCGATGAGCGGCTTGGGTGGACAGGCTGCCGATATCGATATCTATGCCCGTGAGATTCTCCGCATGCGGCAATCGTTGAATGAAATACTCGCTGATGCCACGGGCCAGCCCGTCGACAAGATCGCCCGGGATGTAGATCGTGACTACATTCTGGAGCCTGAGGCGGCCCTCGAGTACGGAATGATCGACCGCGTGATTACAAACCGTAGTGTTACGCCCGTTCCGACGAGGTAGTACACGCGCAGGAAAAATCGGGTGCGGTCCCCCCTTCGGTAGGGGACCGCTGCGCCGTACACTCAATGGGTTGTCCGCCGCTAAACATTAGCAGAGCAGCCAGTTAGGACATTTTACGGCAATTCTGCGCTATCCCGTGCCACCCAAAGACGCTATGCACTTTGGAATGGAGATATGGAACTTGGAAATCTTGCGAGTGCTTTAGCCTTGACCGTCAACCGCCGCTGAGTTAGAGTAATGGTTCCGTTACTATTTACTAAACTATAAAATCTACTTATCAAATAATGCCATCGTCACGTGCCTTTTGGGCTGGGTTGATTCTAGTGATGGGAACGGTCGGCGCCTCTCAAGCGTTGACGATCCGTGTTTCGCAGGGCGGTTTTAGCTTCGCCGCACGCGCGGCGACGCCAGGCAGCGAAGCGTCCCCCGACGCTGCGGATCTTGCGTCGAGTGCGGTCAGTCCCACAACTGGCGATAACAGTCCAGTTCATTCCTCCGAAGCTGATGACCGGTTGAATCGCGCCGATACGCACTTAAACAAGGGCCGGCAACTGTATTTTCGAGGCGATTTAGACGGCGCAAGGCGCGAGTTCGACCTCGCCGTAGATGCACTGCTGAACGCGCCCGATTCGCTGCCCGACCACCGGCGAATTGAGCGCCGGCTGGACGAGATCTGCGACCTCATTTATCGCTTTGACGTAGAGAAGCTCGGCGCGGGGCAGACCGGGCCAGAGCAGGATTCGGTGGCGTTTGACGCGGCGCCTATCGATGAAATCAGCCACATGACCTTCCCCGTCGACGAGAAGCTGACACCCAAGTTAAAGACTGAGCTGAATCAGACCAGCTCCGGGATTCCGCTCGAGCTGTCGGATCCGGTGTTGAGCTACGTACACTATTTTTCAACCGACCGCGGACGTAAGATCCTGCTTGCCGGACTCCAACGCGCCGGCCGCTACAAACCCATGATTGAGCGGATCTTCGCGGAAGAGGGCGTTCCGCAGGAACTCGTTTATCTGGCGCAGGCCGAATCGGGGTTTTTGCCTCGTGCCATATCAAGGAAGAATGCCGTCGGAATGTGGCAGTTCATCTCGGTCACAGGCGCGAACTATGACCTGGTGCACACTACTATTTTTGACGAACGGTTCGATCCGGAAAAGGCGACCCGCGCGGCGGCGAAATACCTGAAAGATCTGCACGCCAGGTATGGAGACTGGTACCTCGCCATGGCGGCATACAACTGCGGAGCGGGAGCAGTAGATCGGGCAGTCGAGCGCACCGGTTACGCGGACTATTGGGAACTGCTCAAGCGCCGCGCGCTCCCCAAAGAAACCGCGAATTACGTCCCGATCATACTGGCAATGACCATTATGGCCAAGAATCCTCAAGATTATGGCCTCGAGAGCCTCGATACGGATCCGGCTATAGAGTACGACAACATGCAGTTGGCAGCCTCGACGAATCTGAATCTCATCGCGGATGCCACCATGCAGCCGCTTTCTGTGATTCGCGACCTGAACCCGTCGCTTCTTAAAGTCGTAGCGCCGGCCGGCTTTCAGGTACACGTTCCGAAGGGAACGGGCCAGAGCGCGCAAGCAGCGCTCGAGACCGTCCCGCCTGAGAACCGCCTCGCCTGGCGTCTTCATCATGTTGAATCGGGCGATACTCTGGCGACTATTGCTAAGTCTTACCATCTTGCTCCGGAACGTATTGTCGCCGTCAACGCCGCCACGGACTCTCTGGAAACGGGCGACGTTCTTTTGATTCCCGCGGTATACCACCCAGAGCCGTCCCGCGCTTCCAAGAAGCACAGCAAGGCGGTTCGCGCGAAAAGCAGCTCACGCGCACGCAAGACAAGCGCGCGAAACGGGGCGCACGTGGCGGCGTCGCGACGCGTGCCGTCCCAAATTCTGCAGAGCAACGCGGCCGTTCGCACCGCGAGCCTGCATCGTTAAACCCGCGCACGTCTCGTAAGCGCGGGCACGAATCATCAGAAAAACGTCATCGTTTCTCACTCTCCGCTTGCAGTTTGCACGCTGCTTGTGAAATCATTTTGCTTCGCGCATCATCTCGATGCATAGTAAGTATTGCGAAAGGAGGAGAGTGTGAGATCAGAGTACGGGCTCAGGCCTGACGATGAGGATGATGATTTCGACTACGAAGATGAACACGTCGAACTGGAGTCCGACAAAGACGAGTACGACGAGGATGAGGACGAGGACGAAGACCTGGACGAAGAGGAGGGCGTGGGCGAGACCGCCGCTACTCTGACCCGAAAGGCGCCTGGCGCCTACGGCTCGAAGGCGGCGGACGACGGCGCTGAGACAGCGGGCAAAAGCCTGCCTGGGGCCACTGGAGGCGAAGGAGCCGGCGTTGTGCCCGGAACTGCCGCAGAAGCGAGACCGGCCGCACCGCCGCGCCCGGCGAAGAAGTCCGGGCCTGTAAAAGCGCCGGCTGCCAAAAAGGCAGCCGCGGTAGTTGCTCAGGAGGGCGCTCAAAAGAAGGCGGCACCCAAGAAAGCCGCGGCAAAAAAGGCAGCACCAGCCTCTAAGACCGCAAAGAAGGCCGCAGTCAAGAAAGCTTTGAAGAAGGCCGCAGTCAGGAGAGCGTTGAAGAGGGCCATAGTCAGGAGAGCGTTGAAGAAGGCCGTAGTCAGGAGAGCGTTGAAGAAGGCCGTAGCAAAGAAGGCTGCTAAGAAGGCCGGGCCCAAAAAGACAGCAAAAAAGAGCGCGGGCCGAAGAAGCGTGGCTAAGAAGGCTTCCAAGAGGAGATAGGGAAACAACGCCGGGCTTTGCCTTGAGTGGCGGTGCCCGGCATTTGAATCCCGAGGAAGATCCCGCTACGAGGGTTGCTTGCGGACCACCGAGCGGCAGCGCTCAAACAGGTCCAATAGCGCGTCGGCATATTCTTCCGCTGAGCGGGGCCCCTTCCCTCCGAATCCCGCGACGGGTGTACCTTTGCCGTAACCGGTGGTCACTGCGACAAATTTCATCAATTCGAGCGCCACTTCATCTGGGTTTCTCGCTGATCTGTCTTCCGTTTTCTCTTCGGCCATTGCCGGGTTTTGCTCCTTCGTCTTGCTCATTAAGATTGAACACCGCTCGCTGCCGCCCACGGCACTGAAGCGGCGTGCTAGCCTGATTCTCTCATCCGCTCCCGCCCCATGCCGGTCCGCGCGCGCAAGCTAATCCGCAAGATGCGCGGAGGCGCGCAGGCTCACCTGATAGAAGCCGACGATGGCGGCTTCTACGTTTTGAAATCCACAAACAATCCGCAGCACCGTCGCATATTGATCAACGAATGGCTGTCGTGCGCTTTTCTTCGATATCTGCAGATCTTCGTTCCGGATACCGCGCTGGTCGAGCTCACGCCGGAGTTTGTTGCCGGGCAGACGGAGCTTTACCTTTCCCTTGGCTCGCGCCGTGAGCCGATTCCGCCCGGCATCCACTTCGGCTCGCGTCTGGCGGTTCACCCGGACCGCGTGGCCATCTTCGATTTTCTTCCGGACAAGCTCTTGAACAAACTGGAAAATCGCGTGGACTTTCTCGGAACACTGGTCTTCGACAAGTGGGTGGGGAATGCGGACTCGCGCCAGGCTGTATTCTTTCGCGCCCGAGCGAAACACTGGACCCCGTTAAAGGGGGATGCGCCGGCGAAGATCGGGTTTTTCGCGCAAATGATCGATCATGGATTCGCCTTCAACGGACCACACTGGCAATTCCAGGACTCGCCCCTGCAGGGCCTCTACTTTCGGACTTCGGTTTACGACGGAGTTCGATCGCTCGATTCGTTTCAGCCGTGGCTCGACGTGGTGGAGCACTTTCCTGTCGAGGTGATCGACTCCGCGTGGAAAGAGATTCCGGGGCGTTGGCTGGATGGGGACGAGGACGAACTAGAGCGAATGTTGGAAATGCTGGTAAAGCGGCGCTCGCGAGTTCCGGCGCTCATCCAGGAGATACAGCGCAAGCGCGCTAACGCGTTCGCAAATTGGCGTTGATTTCGGAAGCCAGATCCTGCGCGGTCAAGGGAGCCAGTAGAATGCCGTTACGGTAGTGCCCGTAGGCAACATAAACACTCTCGGAATGCCAGGCGCCGATGTGAAGATCGTCGCTTGCAGGGCGGAACCCGACCCACTCCTCTGCGGGCACAGTGTCCTGAAGATGCGGGAGCACGAATCCGGCCGCCGATGCCAGCTCTGAAACAATGCGCGGCTCCAAATGACGGTCGAATCCGACATGCTCCACGGAAGCGCCCGCAATCAGCAGCCCATTGGCGCGCTGCAGAAGGTACGTGTGGCCGTGGCGAATAATTGTGCTGCAGGTTTGCTCCGGCTGCCAGTACCCTATCAAATGGCCCCGCACCGGTTCGGCAACCGGCAGCGGCGGAACTCCTTCTATGGCAATAGAATCGCTCCAAGCGCCAGCGGCAATTACGAGCGCGCTGTAGGCTTCGGGCCCGCGGCAGGTTTCGATCGTAATCCCCTGCGGTTTTATTGCGGCCCTTGCGACGGGGCAATTCTCGACGACACGCGCGCCAAGCGCCGTGCAGGCGCATTTAAGCGCGGCTGTCAATTCACGCGGATTGACTACCGCATCGCCAGCATAGAAGCGCGCGCCTACGAGCCCCTCCGTCCGGACGCGAGGCCAGAAAGCCGAAACCTGAGCTGCGATGAGCCGCTTGGACGAAATTCCTATTTCTGCCTGGAGTCGTGCACGGCTTTCGAGCGCTTCCAGGTCTTCAGGCGAATAGGCGAGATCCAAGCTGCCACATTCCTGATAGTCGATCCGGCAGCCCGATGCGTGCTCTAGTTCCTGAACAAAAGACGCGTATAACTGCCGCGATTCGATGGAGAGCGACGCAAGCCGGGACGCGCCTTCTATCTCGCCGCCGGGCGCGAGCATACCCGCGCCGGCCCAGCTCGCCTCGCCTCCAATAGTTCCTTTGTCGAGAACCGTTACGAGCCAGCCCCGCTGAGCAAGGCGCCAAGCGGTCGACATCCCGATAATGCCGCCTCCGGCAACCGCAATCGACTTGTTGGAGTGAGCGGAACCGGATAGGCTCACGCCGGTTCCTGAAGAGGCTCCGGCTCCGCGCTGGCGCGCTTAACTACTTCCAGGAAAGCCTTGGCGGCGTGACTCAACGCGCGCCGGCCCGGATAAACGAGACGAATCTTGCGTTCCAGATTCAGTTCCTTGATACGGATTTCACGCAACAGATTCTGCTGAAATTCCTGCTCCACGCACATGCGAGGCACGAACGCAACCCCTTCGTTATCCTGCACCAGCTTCCGGATGGTCTCAATCGTCGGCATCTCTACATCCATGTTCAACGGCACTTTGTGGCGTTGAAACTCGCGCAGTACCGCTTCGCGATAGGGAGAGAGCACATTGTGCGCGATGAAAGTCTCCATGTCGAGTTCGGTAATGGAAATTTCGCTTCTGTTTGCGAAGCGGTGCTTGGGTGAGACGATAAGGGTCAGCCGGTCCGTATAGATCACCTGGGATAGCAGGTGATCGTCGCCGGGATCATAGCTGATCACTCCCAATTCGAGTTCTCCATCCAGCAATTGGGAGGGAATCTTGCTCGATTCGGATCTGCGCACCTGCACTTTGACCTTTGGGAATAAGCGCCGGTATTGCTCGATGTGCCGGATCAGATAAAGAGATGTGCTTTCGTTGGCGCCGATCGATAGCCGGCCGGCATAGTTATCCTTCAGCTCGCGCAGCGCGTTTTCAAGGTCCGCCTCGAGGTTTTGAAACCGCCGCGCGAACTCCAGAACGACACGGCCCGCATCCGTCAACAGCAGTTCCCGGCCGGACCGGTCTATCAATTTCTCCTTCAGATCGCTTTCAAGGCGCTGAATGGCGATCGAAATGGCTGGCTGCGTGCGCAGCAACTTTTCGCCTGCCCGCGAGAAACTTCGCTCCGTCGCAACTGTGAGGAAAACTTTGAGGGGGTATAGCTCCATAACCTCCGCCCCAGGCGTTACATGATTATAACTTATACAAGGTGCGAAAACTATAAATTTGCATAATCGAGGCCGCTTAATTACGATAAGAAAAGCTTCCTAAGGAGCACGCCTTGAGCCGAGTCTACATCTTTGATACCACTCTACGGGACGGCGAGCAGTCACCCGGATGTAGTATGACGATGCCCGAGAAATTGGAGATGGCAGCCGCTCTGGTAGATCTCGGGGTGGACATTCTGGAGGCTGGCTTTCCTATTGCCTCTGAGGGCGATTTTGAGGCTGTGGACGCAGTGAGCCGGCAGTTTCCTTGGGTACAAGTGGCAGCGCTTGCGCGGTCTTGCACACTGGATGTCGAAAGGGCGGCGAAATCGCTGCGGCATGCGAAGCGTCCGCGCATTCACACGTTCATAGCAACAAGCGACATTCACTTGAAGCATAAGCTTCGCAAGAGCAGGCAGCAGGTGCTCGATGACGCGGTCGCAGCAGTGAGCCTGGCGCGAAATTATACGGATGACGTCGAATTTTCAGCCGAGGATGCTACCCGCACGGATCCTGAGTATCTGGAAACGATCAGTAAGGCGGTGGTGGAGGCAGGAGCCCGGACGGTCAACCTGCCTGACACGGTCGGCTACTCGATTCCCGACGAATATGCGGAATTGATCGGCAGAATTGTGAACGTACTGGGGGATCGCGCGGTGGTGAGCGTCCATTGCCACGACGATCTCGGCCTGGCGGTGGCGAACTCGCTGGCGGCCGTGCGGGCTGGAGCCAAGCAGGTGGAATGCACCATAAACGGAATCGGAGAGCGCGCCGGGAATGCCGCCCTGGAAGAGATTGTAATGACGATCAGGACACGGCAGGACCGCCTTCCGTTTGAAACAAAGATCAACTCAGAGAAGTTATTCGCCGCAAGCCAAACGCTCACGCGCTTTATTTCGTTCGGACCGCAGCCGAACAAAGCGATTGTCGGTGAAAATGCATTCGCCCACGAGGCCGGCATTCATCAGGATGGATACCTGAAAGAGAAATCAACGTACGAGATCATGGATCCCGCGAGTGTGGGTGTGCCCGAGAGCCGCATCGTGCTGGGGAAGCATAGCGGACGCCACGCGCTGAAGAAGCGCGCCGAGGATCTCGGTTATCAGCTTTCGCGGGAGCAACTCGAAGACGTGTACCAGCGTTTCACGCATCTTGCCGACAACAAGAAGGGATTGCGCAACGAGGAAATCGTTGCGCTCGTAGAATCTGCCCTCGCGAATGAAACCGCCTCTGTTCCTTTATCCGCCGCGCATTAAATGAAGCTCGATATTTTATTGCTGCCGGGCGATGGCATCGGCGTAGAGGTTGTTCGGGAAGCATCGCGGGTTTTACGGCAAGTTGCCGACGCGTTCGGTCACCGGGTCTCGTTGAACGAGGGCTTGCTGGGCGGTGTGGCGATCCATAAGACCGGCAATCCTTTTCCCGACAAAACGCGCGAACTGGCCCTCAGAGTAGATGCGACACTGCTGGGAGCCGTAGGCCTTCCGGAATTCGACAATGCTCCACCGGATAAGCGGCCGGAGCGCGGTCTGCTTGGAATTCGAAAAGCGCTAGGCGTGTATGCGAACCTGCGGCCCGTAAGGAGCTATCGAGCGCTGATCGACTCTTCGCCGCTCAAAAACGAGCTGGTGGACGGGACCGACATGATCATCGTTCGCGAGCTGACTGGCGGTTTGTATTACGGTACGCCGCGCGGCATTTCCGGCACCGGCGCCGACGAACGCGCTGTGAATACCATGACCTACACCCGGCCGGAGATCGAGCGCGTGGCGCACATGGCTTTTCAGCTTGCCCGTAAACGGCGAAAGAAGGTGACGAGCGTAGACAAGTCGAACGTGCTCGAAAATTCGCAGCTCTGGCGCCGAATAGTGACCGAACTGAGCAGCCAATATCCCGACGTGATCCTCGATCATGTTCTGGTGGACAACTGCGCTATGCAACTCGTCCTCAGCCCGAAGCGCTTCGACGTGGTGCTCACGGAGAATCTGTTCGGAGATATCTTGAGTGATGAAGGAGCCGTTCTGGCGGGTTCTATTGGAATGCTGCCCTCCGCATCCATTGGCGAGAAAAGACCTACGGGCGCCTGGGTGGGCCTCTATGAGCCAGTGCATGGCTCGGCTCCGGACATTGCGGGACAGAATAAGGCGAATCCGCTGGGAGCGATCGGCTCGGTCGCGGCAATGCTCGAGTACAGCTTCGGTTTGAGCGAAGAAGCGCAGTCTGTGTACCGCGCCATTGAAGAAGTTTTGAACAGCGGGCGCGTGACGGCCGATCTAAAACCGCAAGGCAAGCCCGCGGGCACCAGTGAAGTAGGCGATGCGGTTTGCGAAGCACTCTCCGCCCGCGCTGCTTCAGTATAGGTCGCCGTACGGCGGCAAGTCAGGATTTTCATATGCCAAAGCCAGATGGCGCAGCCGCAAAGCCGCGCACCATTATCGAGAAGGTATGGGACAGCCACGTGGTTGCCGAGCGCGAAGGCGCTCCAACACTTCTCTACATCGATCTTCACCTGGTTCATGAGGTCACGTCCCCGCAAGCCTTCTCGGGTTTGCGCGAGCGCGGTCTGAAAGTAAGGCGCCCCGATCTCACGATTGGAACCACCGATCACAGCATTCCTACGCACGACCGGTCGCTTCCCATTCTCGATAAGGTTGCCGAAACGCAAATCACGCAGTTCGAAAAGAACTGCCGCGACTTCGGCATTCCGTTTTACGGGCCACACAGCAACAAGCAAGGAATCGTCCACGTCATCGGCCCCGAGCAGGGACTGACCCAGCCGGGGATGACTGTGGTCTGCGGCGACAGTCACACCGCCACGCACGGCGCTTTCGGAGCGCTCGCATTTGGCATCGGCACGAGCCAGGTGGAACACGTGCTAGCCTCACAATGCCTTCTGCAGAACCGTCCGAAAACGTACGAGGTACGCGTGGATGGTGCCCTCAAAGATGGGGTAGGTGCCAAGGACATCATCCTGAACCTGATCTCCAGAATTGGCATCGGCGGCGGTACCGGCTGCGTGTTCGAGTATTCCGGCCCTGCGATCCGCTCGCTTTCGATGGAGGAGCGGATGACGATCTGCAACATGTCAATAGAGGGCGGCGCGCGCGCGGGCCTTGTTGCTCCGGATGACACTACATACCAATACATATGTGGACGGCCGTATGCGCCGAAGGGCGCGGAGTGGGACCGTACCGTCGCGTTCTGGCGGCAGCTGCCCACAGACGAAGGAGCCGCTTTTGACAAGCGCATTACAATCGACGCCGGTACTCTCGAGCCGATGATTACGTTCGGCACAAACCCGGGCATGGGCATCCCTATTACGGCTCCGGTGCCGGACCCGTCGGGCTTGACCGATCCGCTCGAAAGGGAATCGCTCGGGAAGGCGCTTCGTTATATGAATCTGCCTTCGGGTAAGTCCCTTCTTGGCCATCCCGTAAACGTCGTTTTCATCGGTAGCTGCACGAACTCCCGCATTTCCGACCTGCGGGCAGCGGCCGAGATTTTCAAAGGCCGTAAGGTGAGTCCAAAGGTTCGCGTCATGGTTGTTCCCGGTTCACAGCAGGTCAAACAGCAGGCTCAGGCAGAGGGGTTGGACCGCATCTTCAAAGAGGCGGGCGCAGACTGGCGTGAGGCTGGTTGCTCTATGTGTATCGCCATGAATGGCGATCAGTTGGAGCCCGGCGAATATAGCGTGTCGACCAGCAACCGGAACTTTGAAGGCCGGCAAGGCAAAGGTGGGCGAACGTTCCTCGCGAGTCCGTTGACCGCTGCTGCGACGGCAGTGACCGGCGTGGTAACGGATGTGAGGACGCTGCTGTAGGAGGCAAGCATGGAGAAGTTTACAAAATTTACCAGCCGGCTGGCGCCCCTGCCAATCGACAACATCGATACGGATCAGATTATCCCTGCCCGCTTTCTCAAAACGATTTCGAAGGCCGGACTGGGCGATCAGCTTTTTTATGACTGGCGTTATGATGCCGAAGGCAAACCGAAACCGGATTTTATTTTGAACCGGCCAGAGGGGCGCGTCGCCCAGGTCCTGCTTGCGGGCGACAACTTCGGTTGTGGAAGCTCGCGAGAGCATGCACCGTGGGCGCTGACACAATACGGCTTCCGCGCAGTGATCAGCACATCGTTTGCCGACATCTTTCGAGGCAATTCGCTGAAGAACTCGTTTCTGCCGGTTGTTGTTCCGGCAGATGCGCACAAAGCCTTATTCGCTGCGGTGGCTCGTGACCACGCCGCAACCGTTACCGTCGATCTGGCTCGCCAGAATTTGACTCTTCCGGATGGCTCTAACATCACGTTCCCAATTGACGGCTTCTCGAAACAATGCATGCTGGAGGGCGTAGACGAGCTGGGATACATTCTGAAGCAAGAACCGGCCATCGCCGCCTATGAGAGGGAGCGTGAGCTAACCGTAAATACAACGGCTGCATAGCTTTATCCTCACCATTTCTTTTGCCTCTTGTCGTGATCGTGTAAATGAGACGAATCCGCGATGAACACCACTTTATTGTGGTGTTATCTGAGGTACAATGAATTCGGAGGCGGACATGCCAGGAATTCCAGGCGCTCCCAACCCAAACACAATCGTTTGGTTCCAGAACCGGTTTATCCGGCTGGCCGAGGCGAATGTCAATATCCTCACTCACGCCCTACACTACGGGACGGGTGTCTTTGAAGGCATTCGCGGCTACTTTGATGACAGCGCACAGGAACTGTTCCTTGTTCGCGCGTTCGAGCATTACGAGCGCTGGACGCAAAACTGCGGTATTCTTCGCATTCAAGTGCCGGCGACCGCCCACGAGCTGTGCGACATTACGTCGGAGCTATGCCGCAAAAACGGCTTCCGCTCGAATGTCTACGTTCGGCCGATCGCCTATAAATCATCGGCGCGTATCGGTGTGCATGCGGACAATAGCGATTCCTACGCTATCGTTGTCCTGCCGTTCGGAGATTACTTCGGTGAAACCCAGGGCCTGAAAGCCGGCGTCGTTTCCTGGCGGCGTGTCGAGGACAATGCGATTCCGGGACGCGCCAAAATTTGCGGCGCTTACGTTAATAGCGTGCTCGCAACCGACGAAGCGCATCGCAACGGTCACGACGAAGCGATTTTTCTTACCGAATCCGGGCATGTCGCCGAAGGCGCAACCTGCAACTTTTTTATGGTCCGCAAGGGTAAGCTGATCACGCCACCGCCGACCGATAACATTCTGGAAGGCATCACGCGAGCGAGCGTGATGGAACTCGCGCGCAGGGAACTTGGGCTGGACGTGGTAGAGCGCTCGATTGATCGCAGCGAGCTCTACATTTGCGAAGAGGCTTTCTTCACGGGGACCGCAGCGGAGATTGCACCCATCGTGCAGATCGATCACCGGCTGGTGGGAAGCGGCGAAACCGGGCCGATCACAAAGAAGCTACGTTCGCTGTATATTGAGGCGACGCGCGGGCGGATTCCGGCGTACCGGAGCTGGCTATGGCCGGTTTATGGCAGCGCCATAATCGAAAAGACCGCATAAGCCCCAGCGAGGTGGGGCTCGTATGAGTTCATTGGCCTCTACCGGCCTGTGGCAGACATCACCGAATAGCGGACACGCAGGCGAAAGCGCCTGCGCCACCACAGATCATCGGCCGCTCGATGACCGGTTTGATTGGGCGCGGGTGGCGAGAACCTTCCTTCTCTCACGCACGCTCGATCAGCTTGAAGAGACGAAGTTGTTTCCGGAGCGAAAGATCCTCTACCAGTTCTCGGCTCGGGGCCACGAACTGGGTCAGATTCTGCTGGGATCTCTGCTGACAAATCCGCATGACGGTGTAAGTGCATATTACCGTTCCCGGCCGCTGCTATTGACGCTTGGGTTAACGACAGAAGATGCGCTGGCAAGCGGAATGGCCAAAGCGGGCGGCATCAGCGATGGGCGCGATATCGGCGTGGTCTTCAATCTGCCTCGAAGGAATGGCGCCACGGTTTTACCGGCCGCGGGCGGAGTAGGAACACAATATAGCGTCAGCGCCGGATGGGCTCGCGCCATTGTCTACTATCGCGACTCGGTGGGCGACACTTCATACAAGGATTCGATCGCTGTGGTCATGGGTGGGGACGGGTCGGTCGCGACCAACGGCTTCTGGGCCGCCTTGAACATCGCGACCACTTTGCGTCTTCCCATGCTGTTCTACATCGAAGACAACGGATTCAGCATCTCCGTCCCTTCTACGCAGCAGACCCCCGGCGGGAATATCGCCGCGAATTTGGCTTCGTTTGGTAATTTGCGTATTTTCGAAGCGGACGGCTCAGATCCTGCGGATGCCGCTCGGACAATTTTTGACTCGGTAGCGGCAGTGAGGTCCGGACCAGGACCGGCACTGCTGAGATTGACCGTCCCGCGGCTGAGCGGCCATTCGGGGCAGGACACGCAGGCGTATAAGAGCCAGGAACTCCTCGAAGAAGAACGCGCAAGGGATCCCCTGATCGGTTTGCGCGAGTATCTTGTTCCCACCTTGTTTTCGGAGGCCGAGTGGCAGCGCCTTGAGCAGGCTGCCACATCGGAGATCGGGGCTGCCGCCGAAGCCGCGCTGGCCCGGTCGAACCCCAATGGATCGCAGATCCTGAACCATCTGTTTGCGGAGGATCGCACCGAAGGCAGAGCGCCGGTGCCCGAACCGGCACGCATCAACATGCTGGATGCGATCCGGCGTACGCTGCAGCATGAGCTCAGAATCAATCCGAGGGTGCTGGTATTCGGCGAGGATGTCGGGCCCAAGGGCGGCGTGCATGCGGCCACGCTGGGCTTGCAAAAGGAGTTCGGGCCGGATCGCGTATTCGATACCAGCCTGTCCGAAGAGGGCATTATCGGCAATGCCGTGGGAATGGCACTGGCGGGACTACGGCCGGTTGCGGAGATTCAGTTTAGAAAATATGCGGAACCCGCGACCGAACAACTGAATGACTGCGGCACGCTCCGATGGCGCACGGCAAATAAGTTCTCCGCGCCGATTGTAGTTCGTATGCCCGGCGGTTTTTCGAAATGCGGTGATCCGTGGCATAGCGTATCAAACGAGGTCCGTTTCGCGCACGCGGCCGGTTGGCAAGTGATTATGCCTTCGAACGCTGAGGATGCGACCGGGCTGCTGCGAACCGCGTTGCACAGCGCGAACCCGAGTATTTTTTTTGAGCACCGCGCCCTGCTGGATGCCGCGCACGCGCGCCGCCCCTATCCGGGCGATGAGTTTATGCTGCCGCTCGGAAGCGCAAGGATCGTCGCAGGCGGCGACAAACTTACGGTCGTTACCTGGGGCGCCATGGTCGAGCGTTGCCGGCTCGCGAGCGAACAGGCGAAAGCGTCAATCGAAATTATCGATCTGCGAACGATTATTCCCTGGGATCGGAACGCAGTGCTGAGTTCCGTCCGCAAGACCGGCCGCTGCCTGATCGTTCACGAAGATACCTTTACCGCGGGATTCGGGGCGGAGATCGCGGCTATCGTGGCGCGCGAGTGCTTTCTGAATCTGGACGCGCCCGTCGAACGACTGGCCGTGCCCGACGTGCCATTGCCGTACAGTGTGCCTTTGCTGAATGCTGTGCTTCCCGGTGTAGAGGCGATCGCGGCGAAAATGGAGGAAATCCTTGCCTTCTGATTCCGAATCGGAGTTCCAGCAGAAGATCGATGCCGGCATCAAGGTTGAGCCGAAGGACTGGATGCCGGAGGCCTATAGAAAGACGCTGATCCGTCAGATCTCGCAGCATGCGCACTCTGAAATTGTCGGGCAGTTACCGGAAGGAAACTGGATCACGCGCGCTCCCACGCTGAAGCGCAAAGCGATCCTGCTGGCCAAGGTGCAGGACGAGGCGGGGCACGGCTTGTACCTCTACGGCGCGGCGGAAACGCTCGGTGTCAGCCGCGAGCAGATGGTAGAAGATCTGCTTGCAGGCAGGGCAAAGTATTCGAGTATTTTTAATTACCCGACCCTCACATGGGCGGACATGGGCGCTATCGGTTGGCTTGTGGACGGCTCGGCCATCATTAACCAGATTCCACTCTGCCGCTGTTCGTATGGGCCGTATGCGCGTGCCATGGTGCGGATTTGCAAAGAAGAGAACTTTCATCAGCGGCAGGGCTTCGACATCATGCTGACACTCTCGCGCGGTACGCCGGAGCAGAAGGCTATGGCGCAGGACGCACTGAATCGCTGGTGGTGGCCATCGGTGATGATGCATGGGCCGTCCGATGCCGAGTCAAAACACACTGCGCAGTCAATGCAATGGAAGATCAAGCTGTTTTCTAATGATGAGCTGCGCCAGAAGTTCATCGATCAGACCGTGCCACAGGCCGAGTATCTTGGCCTGACCATTCCGGATCCGGAGCTGAAATGGAATCCCGAGCGCGGGCACTATGATTTCGGCAAGATCGATTGGGACGGTTTCTACAACGTCATCAAAGGGAACGGGCCCTGTAATCGCGACCGTCTGCGAGCGCGTGTCGAGGCGCATGAAGCGGGCGCCTGGGTGAGAGACGCCGCCGCAGCGTACGCCGCAAAACGGGCAAGCAGAGAGGCAGCATAAGGCGCGGGCGGAAGAGATGACAGAGTGGCCGCTTTGGGAGGTTTTCATTCGCAGCCGGGACGGGCTGGGGCACAAGCATGCGGGGAGCCTTCACGCTCCGGATGCCCAAATGGCTCTGAAGAACGCGCGCGATGTCTACACGCGGCGCAACGAAGGTGTGAGCATATGGGTGGTGCGGTCCTCCGACATCACGGCCAGCAGCCCGGGCGATAAGGAACCATTCTTCGAGCCGGCAAACAGCAAAGTGTACCGGCATCCCAGTTTCTATCACGTGCCGGAAGAGGTCAAGAAGCTGTGAGTGGCCAATCGCTGTTTGAATACGTCCTTCGACTTGGGGATAGTTGTCTCATTCTCAGCCAGAGGCTCGCCGGGTGGTGCGGTCACGGCCCGGAGATTGAAGAAGATATCGCCCTGACAAACGTCGCGCTGGATTTGCTGGGGCATGCGCGTCTCTGGCTCAGCTATGCAGGAGAAGTTGAGGCGCGCGGACGCGATGAGGACGCGCTTGCCTATTTGCGCGATGCGGGCGAGTTCCGGAACGTATTGCTCGTAGAACAGCCAAACGGCGATTTCGCGGCCACCATGGCACGGCAATTTTACTTCGATACCTGGCATTACTTTCTATTGCGGGACTTGCGGGCATCGCAGAACAGCCGAATTGCAGAAATAGCGGAAAAGGCGTCCACGGAAGCCGCCTATCATGTGCAGCGCAGCACGGATTGGGTTGTCCGCCTGGGCGATGGCACTTGGGAGAGCCATGAGCGAATCCAGAGCGCGCTCGACGACTTATGGATGTATACCGGCGAGCTGTTCGAGATGGATGCGGTGGAAAGAGAAATGCACGAGTGCGGCCTAGGCACGGATCTGGAAAGACTGCGCCAGCAGTGGCTCGAACACGTCAGCAAAACATTCGGTGAGGCGACACTTTCCATGCCTCAAGCGGCATGGATGCAGCGCGGCGGTAAGCAAGGCGTTCACACCGAAAAACTCGGTTACATTCTGGCTGAAATGCAGTTCCTGCAACGAGTCTATCCGGGTGCGCAATGGTAGCCGTGCATCCTTCTGCTGCTGAAGTCTGGTCGTGGCTGCGCGATATCGCCGATCCGGAGATCCCAGCGCTATCCATCATCGATCTCGGCATTGTTCGCGATGTTCAAGCGGAAGAGGATCGGGTAACAGTCACCATCACTCCCACCTACTCCGCTTGTCCGGCGATGGATCGGATCGCGGATGACATTCGCGCGAGATTGAAACAACATGGCGTGGAAGACGTGCACATTGCAACGAAGTTGTCACCGGCCTGGACTACGGACTGGCTACCGGCTGCGGCCAGGGAGCGGCTGCGAGAATACGGCATCGCGCCGCCACAGCAGCTACTTAGGACCGAAGAGATAAGACCCGTCTCGCAGCCGGATGCTGGCCCAGTTGTATGCCCGCATTGCGGTTCGGATACGACGGTCCTGGTAAGCCGCTTTGGATCCACGCTTTGCAAAGCCTTATATAAGTGTCTCGCCTGCCGGGAGCCATTTGATGCTTTCAAGCACCATTGACCGCGGTGTGAGCGCGCCGGTGCCCAACCGCACCGAATTCCACCCTCTACGCGTGGCGACCGTGAAACAGGAAACGAGGGATGCGGTGACGATCACCTTTGAGGTTCCAGCGGAGTTGCGCGAGACCTTTCGCTTCACGCAGGGCCAATATGTAACTCTGCGCGCCCGGATCGGCGAGGAAGATATAGAACGCTCGTATTCGATCTGTTCGGCCGCGCAGGACGGCGTGCTGCAAGTCGGCGTCAAAAAGGCGCAGGGCGGTGTTTTCTCAAATTGGATTGTTGAAAACGTTAAGCCCGGGTCGACACTCGAAGTCAAACCGCCGGAGGGCCGCTTCCACATCGCGCTCTGTCCTCAGCAGGCGAAGCACTATGTTGCCTTTGCAGTGGGAAGCGGTATCACTCCCGTTCTCTCGATCATCAAAACGACGCTCTTCACGGAACGGCGTAGCCAGTTTACGTTGTTCTACGGCAACCGTGCCTCGAGCACCATCATGTTCCGCGAAGAACTGGCTGAGTTGAAAGACATGTTCCTGGACCGCTTCAGCCTAATTCATGTCATGACGCGCGAGCACCAGGATATCGATCTGCTGAACGGCCGCATCACCGGTGAAAAAGCGGCACTATTGCTTGAGCAATTCTGCCAGCCGGGCAACGTGGACTACATCTTCTTGTGCGGCCCGCGCCCGATGGTGGATGATCTGCTCCCAACGCTTAAAAAAATTGGGGTGGCCGAATCGCGCATTAAAGTAGAGCTGTTCACGCCCTCCGGGTACGGCCGCGAAGTGAAGCCGGGACCTGATTTGGCTCCGTCGACAGAAGAATGCCAGGTGACCATCGTGGCAGACGGGATACGGCACAGGTTCTCGCTGGCGAAGGACAGCGAGACGATTCTGGATTCCGCTCTGCGGAGAGGGATCGACCTGCGGCATTCATGTAAGAGCGGCGTGTGCGCAACGTGCCGGGCCAAGCTGGTCGAGGGACAAGTACAGATGGACGCGCACTACGCGCTGGAAGATTATGAAATCGAGCGCGGGTTCATTCTAACTTGCCAGAGTTACCCGCTGACGGATGAAGTGAGTATCGATTTCGATCAGGATAACTGAGTTCAACAGCGTGCCACACAAATTTTTCGAAGCCCATAAAGAACTGCTCGCGCAAGCGACTGATGCGATTCAAAAGCGGGCCTACTGGAGCCCATGGGTTGAGGCGCCCAGTGCGAAAGCATACGGTGAAACGGCAACCGACGATGGGAAACGGGCGTTTGAGGCCCGGCTGAACAAGCCGTTTGTGCTAGACCTGCCGGGCGCTGATGGCCTGGTCGGAAATGAAGAATCCCCCTTTGGCATTCAGCTTGGGGTCAAGTACCCGAAGCCGGACTTGGATGTTCTTTTTCCGGCCATGCAAAAGGCCCTCGAGACTTGGCGAACAGCGGGCCCGGAGGCGTGGGCGGGTGTTGCGTTAGAGGCTCTTGTGAGGCTCAACCGGAGGAGCTTCGAGATGGCTTATGCGGTGATGCATACCAGCGGTCAGGCCTTCATGATGGCTTTTCAGGCCGGCGGCCCGCATGCGCAGGATCGTGGGTTAGAAGCAGTCGCCTACGCATGGTCCGAAATGAGCCGGATTCCGAAAACGGCGCTTTGGGAGAAGCCGCAAGGCAAAAACGAGCCGCTACGAATGGAGAAGCGCTACCGCATTGTTCCGCGAGGAATCGGGTTGGTCATCGGATGCTGCACATTCCCGACCTGGAACAGCTACCCTGGGCTGTTCGCCGATCTTGCAACGGGCAACACCGTGATCGTCAAGCCTCACCCCGGGGCAACCCTGCCGCTGGCGATCACGGTAGACACGATCCGGCAGGTACTGGCTGAGGGTGGATTCGATCCGAATGTCGTTACCCTGGTGGCACACGAAAAAGACGACCGGGTGCCTCAGACTCTTGCCCTGCGGCCTGAGGTGAAACTGATCGACTTCACCGGCAGTTCGGAGCACGGCGAATGGCTGGAGCGTAACGCGCATCAGGCTCAGGTATTCACGGAAAAGGCCGGCGTCAACCAGATCATCGTCGACTCGACAAACGACTTCAAAGACATGGTACGGAACATTGCCTTTTCGCTGTCGCTCTATTCCGCGCAAATGTGCACCGCACCGCAGAATATCTATGTCCCGAAGTCCGGCATTGAAACAGCAGAAGGACGGCTAAGCTTCGACCAGGTCGCGTCTGGGATTGCGGAGGGGATCGAAAAGTTGCTAAGCGATCCAGCCCGCGCCGTAGAAGTGCTCGGCGCAATACAGAACGAAGCGATTCTGAAACGCATCGACGAGGCACGCTCCTTGGGCGAGATTGTAGCCGAAAGCAAAGCTTTGGAACATCCCCAATTTAAAGGGGCGCGCGTGCGGACGCCGCTTCTCCTGAAAGTGGACGCCTCAGACGAATCGAAATTCATGCAGGAGTTGTTCGGACCAATTGCATTCGTGATTCAGACAGAAGACACGCCTCACGCGATCAGCCTGGCCAGGCGCGGTGCAACCGAACACGGCGCGTTGACGATGTCCGTTTACTCGACCGACCGTCGAGTGCTGGAAAAGACGCGTGAAGCAGCGGCCGAAGCCGGCGTGGCCCTCTCCTGCAATCTGACGGGTGGCGTTTTTGTAAATCAATCGGCCGCATACAGCGACTTCCACGGCACGGGGGCAAATCCCGCGTCAAATTCCTGCCTGACGGACACAGCGTTCGTCGCGAACCGTTTTCGCGTGGCCCAGAGCCGGGTTCACGCCTGATCGATGAGCTACGAGACGATTCTCTTCGAGATACGCGATGGAGTCGCGCGGCTGACCCTCAACCGGCCGGCGAAGCTGAACAGCTTCAATACCCGCATGCACACTGAAATTCGAGGTGCGCTCGATAATGTTCAAAGTGGCGGCGGGATTCGCGTAATGGTGCTTACGGGAGCAGGCCGGGCGTTCTGCGCCGGGCAGGATCTGTCCGATCGCGCCATTGCTCCCGGCGAAGCGGTCGATCTTGGGGAGTCTATCGATCGGTATTACTCGCCCCTTGTTCGCCGTCTCCGGTCGTTACCGCTTCCGGTTGTATGCGCGGTGAACGGGGTGGCGGCCGGCGCCGGCGCGAATCTCGCATTTGCCTGCGATCTGGTGATCGCCTCGAAATCGGCGAGTTTCATAGAATCCTTCTCGAAGATCGGTCTCATTCCGGATACAGGAGGAACCTACTTCCTTCCACGCCTGGTGGGCACAGCACGTGCGATGGGCATGGCGATACTCGGCGACAAGATCGACGCGGAGCGAGCGGCAGCGTGGGGATTGATCTGGCGCTGCGTGGAGGACGCCGAGTTCATAGCTACAGTAGACAAACTCGTTGCGCGGCTTGCAGCTGGCCCGACACGAGCTTTCGCGCGAATGAAGCAAGCTATTTATTCTTCAGCAGACCACACGCTGAACCAGCAACTCGACCTGGAGCGAGACGTCATGCGGGAGCTTGGAGAGTCCCGCGATTTTCGGGAAGGCGTGGCGGCATTTCTCGAGAAACGCACGGCGCAGTTCACGGGCGTCTAAGCGCCCTCCGGCTCAGGTTCATGCCAGCGGCGACGTACAAAATTTGCATCTCCGGGCAGCGATAGGCACCTCGCTCAGACATTCGGGACAGTTCTTTGTCGTAGGGTCAGCCGGTTTCTCACCGCGCTTTAGCCGCGCCATCAGCGTATTCATTGGAAGGACAATGAAGAAATAGACAGCCGCCGAGATGAGAAGAAACGAGACGAGGGCATTGATGAAATCGCCAATTCCAAACTGGCTTGAATTGATTGTGAACTTGATGCCGGAGAAGTCTGGCTTACCGACAA
>DATBHS010000023.1:0-11368 GCA_036557345.1 Bryobacteraceae bacterium | reverse complement strand
CCATCGCTGAGCAGCAGATCCTGACGAACAAAGTGCAGCGGGACGCCCTGGCGGACAACCTCAACGTCATGGCAGCGGCCGATAACTATACGGCGAGCGAAGCCACGCAATGGGGTGGATCGGCAGCCACGATTGCGGGGTACAGCCAATGATCGTAAAACTCGTTCTCATCCTGGCCGCGGCCATTGCCCTGCTCGGCTCTTTGTATTTCGAAGTCCATCAACGCAACCACGGAGTTCTGGACACCGTGAAACAGCAACAGGTGCCGAAGATGCGTTCGGCCAAAACCATTCGGGATTATCGCCAATGAATCTATTCGTCCCCATCCTGGCCCAGGCTTCGATTCCGGTGAATTCCGGAACGGTGGACATTATCAGCTTTGTCACCAAGGCGCTCGATGCCATTGTCGATCCGACGAGCAACACCTTTGTTGCCACCGCACAGCCTGTCTTGGACAAGCTGGGGCTCTTGGCGCTGGTTCTGGGAGCCCTGTCCTGGACCTACGGCTATCTCACCGGCAATCACATCTTCAGCGGCGAGCACTTCTGGCGCGTCCTGATTCGTTATCTGATTGCCTACAACCTGCTGCGGTATTACAACTCGCCTATGCCGCTGGTGGGCTATAGCTTCCACCAGATCTTCACCGAGGAAGCGCGCTGGATGGCGGCCCAGATCGACATTACCGTGCTCGACCGGTTCCTCAACGAAATCCAGCGGATCTGGGGCACCATGGAGAAGCCCCACGTCTGGGACATTCCGGCCATCCTCATTTACATCGGGATTGGCCTGAATATGGCCGCCATTGAGTGCTGCCTGTTCGCCATCACCGTGTTCAGTTTCTGGGCCATCGGCGTAGGGATCATCCTTGGCCCGTTCTTCATCGTCGCCTATCTGTTTCGCGCGACCAGCCATTTCTTCTGGGCGTGGGTGAACTACATGATCAAGTACTCGCTTTACCGTGTAGTCGCCTCCGCGCTGGTCGCTGTTTTCACGAACGTCATTCTGAACTTCATCGACAACACGGTCCATGGGGATTACAGTCTGGGCCATTGGTGGGCTATCGCGATTTCCTGGACGGTGGTGGTCTTTGCAGGCCTGTTTGCCTGCCTCAAGGTTTCGCAGCTTGTCAACGACTTGACCACCGGCGGCGCCTATGCCGGTGCTGGTGGTCTCCCCATTCCGGTTCTGAGGAGGTTTTTCTAAATGGCCAGCTTCCATCCGGCGACGGACTTGAACAATGCCAAGTGGTCTCGCTCGAAAGCCGAGCAATTCGGGACCTTAGCACTGGCGAATAACTATCTGTTGGCCGTGATCGCGGTCTTGGTCATCGCCCTGGCAGTGCTGGGTTGGGAAGTCTGGCGCAATACGCAGGCGATTGCCCAGTTCCGGCCCATTGTGGTTCGCATTAACGACCTTGGTAATGCCCAAGCGGTTTACCTCTCCGACGCCACCTACCGGCCCCAGACCGCGGAGGTGAAGCACTTTCTCGCGGACTTCGTCACGAAGTACTACACGCATAAGAAAGAACGGCTCTCGGATTATTACCTCAGCAAGTACTACCTGAGCCGGCAGCTGGGTGTCGAGTCCTGGACGGAAGATCAACGAACCAAGTGGACGAAGAAGCTGCTAAATGGGCAGCTCGAACCGACCGAAGCGCGCGTCCGCAGAGTTTCGGTGACGAACCTGGACAAGCCGCCGTATGAAGCACTCGTCGACTTTCAACGGATCGTCTACACGCCCACTGGCGATCAGGAAATACGGCGCGAGGATTTGACGGCCACGATCCGGTTTACGTTCGCCGACAAGGTCGAGCCCCGCATGATGCAGTACAACCCGCTGGGCTTGACCATCATCGATTTTCACGCCGACCAGGCGTTCCATTAACCACCCAAGGAGGACTTACTTTATGCCACTGATTCAGCCGGAAAAGAAGGTTAGCAACGAGCGACTGAAGCTCAACCTTCCTTCCGACTCTTTGCAGGAGCTACGTGCCTACGGCCGGTTCCTGAACAACTCAAGCCTGACCTACGTTCTGACCCAGCTCATTGCCACGCTGGGCCGCGATAAGGAGTTCCAGCAATGGAAGGCCGCACAAATCGGGCCAGGTCCTGATCCACGAAAGGAGTTAGCCCATGGCAAGTCTGCTTGAACGCATTCAGAACGTCTTCGATAATCACCAGGATCTCGACCGCGAGAGAGTACGACAGGACGGCCATCAACAGGCCGTGTACCAGACTCGTGATGCCCTCCTCGGCTCCGCGGTTACGCTCAAGGACGACTGGAGTCAGGAACTGGCCCGCAGTAGATCGGAGTCCCATGCCGGCGTCCATGCCAGATACGAGGCCAGGATACAGGGACTAAACGATGCCTTCTCTGTTTTGCGGCAAAGTGAGCCCGGCATCACGACTCAACTGAACGCTGACGAATTTCGCGAATCTGCCGTGCGCCAAACCCAAGCCCAAACGTACGGAGCACCGGAGTTGCAGCACTCACCGTATCAATATGCGTATGCCGCGACTCGCCAGCGGTTGGACATCGATTTTGCACATCGTGAGACCGGCCCGGCAAAGCAGCAGTTTATAGACGACGTTGCCGCGAGCGCCCAGAGGCATCTCGCATCCCGCCACCCGACAGAGGACCGCGAGGCCGGTGTGCGCCAGGCGACCGTGGACTGGGCGCATCAGCATAAGCCGGAACTTTTGTTGGCCCGTGGAGCCGAACGCCCGATCCTCGATCACGATCAATACCGGGCCGGGTACGACGCCATGAAAGAAACCCTGGACCGGAAGCTCGATGCATCGCACGGTACCGCTCGTGATTCTCAAGTGGCCTCTTCAAAAGACACCGAGCGCCAGGTATTTCGCGATCTTGCATTACAAGCGAGCCAAGGCGTTCGCGAGAACTGGGGCGACCGAGGACGAGGGCCAGAGCGGCTGAATGATCCCGACTACGATCGCGGCCAGCGCAAGGCCATTATGGACTGGTCCCACGAACAGAACCACCGGCTCGCTGTGGATCAGCAGAGGGCCATTAGGCAGGAACTGACGAGAGAGGTGCATGAGTACGGCATCACGTACTGAGGTTCATATGAAATTAAGACCGACATCAGCATTACCAAAGGCCCAATCAAAGGCCCGCTGCGGTACCGGATTCGGTACTGATTCAGCTACCAACGCAGGTGGTTATTCGCAGTGTACGGTGCCTGTTTGTAGCGTTTCGGACTCTCGTGGAGCCGCCGCTGCGCGGCTGTTATTCAGAACTACACTAGACCCCTTGCTAGGGTTGCTCCCGAGTAACCCAACAGTTTGTTGTATTAAGCCCGCCTGGTTCCTCTGGAGGAACCGGTAATGCCCCGAAAATTGCCGCTCTCTGTCGGCACGAAGCTCGCGGCAGCTGAACATGAGGCTATCTGTTCACGAGCGCTCTCGCATGGGATGAGACTGAGCGAATATCTGAGATTTTTGGTTCTCGCGGACTTACGCGCTGCCACGGACGACCGTCTGTTCCAGGCAGTTGAGGCAGAGCACACCCGGCTCGTTTTAATCGCTGCGCAACAAGGTAAACCATTGAATGCCGACACGCTCCGCGAACTCCGGTCGCAGGCGATTCTCAATGCGCCCGCGCTGGTGGAGCAGACGATCCGCATCTTGAAGCAGCAGCGAAATGGAGGTCAGTAATTTGAAGAATTTTCCCACTCGCGCGCCTGTCGGCATGTTCCTCGGAGCAGTTCTCGGGCTCTTCTCCATCCTTCCCGTCTTTGCTGTTTGGCATCATTACCAGCCGCCGCTCGAACGGTTTTACTTTCCGCAATACATCGGCAGCACGCTCGCTCAGACACCTATTGGCACCGTGATTTCGTTCTTTGGTTCTCGACGCAATACGCGGGCGTATTTCGTTCTGATGCAGGGCGGCAGGCCGGTGACAAGCGCCGCCGGCCTCGATCCTGCGCGCCGTCTCTCAGTTCGCTTTGTCGAAACGACACCGCGGATCTTTGGCGTCTGGTTGCAGACCCAGATTTATGGCGGCCATGCCTTTCGCGAGGTGCTGCAACTGCCGATCGCGCTCTCAATTGCCCTCTACTTCGGCCTGTTTTTTTCGGGTCTTACTTATGACTGTGTGAGACGGAAACGGACGCGCGAAGGCGTTCCCTTGCGCGGTCCCGACCTCATGACGCGGCGGGCTTTCAACCGCGCCACAAAAGGAGATGGATTTCAACTGCATGTCTTCGATTAAGCCATTGCGGATACGCCGCCGGGATGAAAGCAAACACTTTCTCGCGATTGGCGATACGGGCGTCGGCAAGAGCCAGTTCATCAAACAGCTTCTCTATTACGCCGAGGAGTGCGGCGACAGTTGTGTCGTTCTCGATTCGAAACTCGAATTTATTCCCGAGTTCTATCGTCCGGAACGGGGCGACAAAATCCTTTCTCCCAAAGATGCGCGGTGCGTGTACTGGGATATCGCCGGCGAAGTGACGGACGAAGCTGATGCGGTTTCGGTGATGCGAGCTCTCTATCCTACGCATCCGACCAATCCGTACGCGCAATTCTTCGACGATCAGGCCTGCAAAATCGCGGCCTATCTTCTGACCTACAGCGATCCGCGCCCGAGTTGTGCCGATTACGCCTATTGGCTGGCTCGGCCCGAAGAGATCTTTCAACGTGTCGCCGGCAGCGAACACGAGCAGACTCTCAGCCCGAAGTCGCCCAATATGGTGAACAGTATTCTCGCCACGTTGAACACGGTCGGCTACGCGCTCCGCATGATGCCGGACGATCGCGCGACGCGCGAACGTTTTACGGTTCGCGAGTGGGCGCAGCACCGGCAAGGCTGGCTGTTTCTCCCGAACACGGCGGATACGCGAGAGGCGTTGCGCCCGCTGCAGAGCGCCTGGGCGGACATGGCCATGCTGCGCGTGATGTCCAGCCAGGAACAGAGCCGGCGGGTCTGGGTCGTTCTCGACGAGCTCGATTCTCTAAATACGATTCCAAAGTTGACGGAAGGGATGACGATGATGCGGTCCACCGGGAATGTGCTGGTGCTCGGGATGCAGAACACGGCCCAGCTCGAAGACCGCTATGGCCGCCAGGCCGACACGATCTTTTCGCAAGCCGGAACGAAGATGATCTTCGCCGTAAGCGAATCGAAAACGGCGAAGTCGCTGCAGGATCTTTTCGGCGAAGTCGAGATCCGGCGCTATCGCGAGAGCCGGACCGGTTCGTTTTTCGGCAAGCACGATCGCAATAACTTCAGCGGTCCGGAAGACATTCGCAAGCCGCTGCTGCTTGCCTCCCAGATTCAAGGGCTTCCGGATTTGATGGGGTACTTTTGCCAGCGGCCCAGTGATCGAGAACCTGGCTTGCACGTGGTTTTGGTGCGGCTGCCTTACTTACCGCCGGTGCACCGGCATCCGGCGCTCCTCGAACGCGTGATTCCGAGAATCGAGCGGCCCGGCTGGATGGGGCCCGCCGTGGAACCCGCAGAAGTTCTCCAGCCCATCATTTCGCCGCTCCCCGGCAACATTCCGCTTCGCTGACATGCTCACCATTACCAAACTCGGAATCGGCACCGCTCGCGAATATTTTCAAACCGAATTCGCGAATGCCAGCAACTCGTACTTCTCGGAGCAAGGCGCGATCCAGGGCCGCTGGCGCGGCAACCTTGCTGAAGATCTCGGGCTCTCGGGAGCGGTTACTGAAGAAGCTTACCTGCGGCTCATCGAAGGGCAAGATCCGAAAACGGGCGAGCAGTGGATTAAGCACCGCGATACCTATTTAACGCGCGAAGGGAAGGAAGCCGGGCACATTCCGGCCTGGGATCTCACGCTCAGCGCGCCGAAGTCGTTTTCGCTCGCCGCCCTGGTGGGCGAAGATGACCGCCTGATCCGGGCGGCGCAGGTTGCGAACGCGAAAGCGATGGAGGTGATGGAAGGCTACGTCCAAGCGCGCGGCGGTGGCAATCATCTGCCCATCAATACGGGTCGCTGGATTGTCGCGACATTTCAACACGACACTTCGCGACCGGTGGATGGCTATCCTGCGCCGCAACTACACTTTCATAACGTTCTGATGAACATGCAGCGCGATTTCACCGGCCAATTCCGGGCGCTGCAATCGGCGGAACTCTATAAAGCGAAATCGCTTGGCGCTGCCGTGTTCTATTCGGAGCTGCAGCGCCAGGCCCACGCGCTCGGTTACGAAACCCGGATCGATCCAAAAACGAAAGCGCCCGAGATCAAAGGATTCTCGCAGGAGTACCTCGCGGCGGAATCGCTGCGCCGCCGGGAAATCCTGGAGCGGCTCGATGAACTGGGAATGGCCGGCAGCAGGGCCGCTCAGGTTGCGGCACTCGCCAGCCGGGAAGAGAAACGGAAACTCACTCCGGAGGAACTCCGCGCGCTGCACCAGGCGCATGGCGAAATCTACGGCAATCAGGCGCAGCGGGCGTATGCGGAAGCGCTCGAACGTGGGCCGGTACGGGCGCGTCACATCCCCACTCCTGCCAATGCCGTCGATTTTGCCGAACGGCGGTTATCCGAGCGAAACGCGGTGTTCGAACACTACGAACTCGTGCGCGACGCCTTGCGTTGTGGGCGTGGGTCCGTTGACGTTCATGCCGTCGAAACGGAAGTGAGTAAGCGCGTTCAGGAGGAGCGGCTCGTCCCGATCCATCATTATCGGGACTTCGCGCCGGCTGCCCGCTATACGACGCCAGAGATGATTCATCTGGAGCGCGAAGTGATGGAACGAGTCAGCGCCGGCGCGGGAATGGTTTCGCCGATTGCCGAACGCACCGATCTGAGCCGTTATCGGCAGCTCGCCGACAATCCAAAGCGGCAGGAGATCCTTCGCGCGATTCTCGCGACCCGCGATCAGGTCGTCGCCTTGCAAGGTACGGCCGGCAGCGCGAAATCCACGGCCGCCGCTATCTTGCGCGAGATCGCGGAGCAGCACGGATTTCGGGTGAAGGGCTTGGCTCCAACTGGCAAAGCGCGCGATGCGCTCGAAGAGAAAGGCATTTCCTCGGAAACCTTGCAGCTCCACTTGATTCGTGCGCGCAGCACGGATCGGACAGCCCACGCGAATACCCTTTACATCCTCGATGAAGCCAGCCTCGCTTCGACGAAGCAGATGCGTGCCTTCCTCGATACGCTCGGCACAAAGGATCATGTGCTGCTCATCGGCGATGACGATCCGAATCCGCGCAAGGTGGGGCAGCACACCAGCATCGAAGCCGGCCGGCTATTCCAGGAACTCCAGGAAGCCGGCATGAAGACCGCGCACCTGAACCGAGTCTACCGGCAGAAGGACCCCGAACTGAAACAGGTGGTGCTCGCATTCCGGCACGGGCGCACGCAGGAGGCGCTCGATTTGCTCGCAGCGTACCAACGCATCCACGAATACGCGAACGTTCGAGAGCGCTATGCCGCCATCGCCAATGCCTATCTCGAACAGCCGAAAGGCACGCTCGTAGTCTCGCCGGATAACCAGTCGAGGGAAGACCTGAATGCCGCGATTCGAAGCCGGATGCGCGCAGCCGGCGCGCTCGACCGAAATAGCTTCGATTTTGTAACGCTCGTCCCGCGCGATGTATCGGGCGCGGATCGCACGCAGGCCGATTCCTATCGCATCGGCGACACGATCCGCTTTCTCCGTGCCAACCGGCGTCTCGGCGTCGAGAGCAAATCCTACGCCCAGATCATCGATTCCGATACCGCGCAAAACCGGCTCACCATTCGCGCCCAGGACGGCCGCACTTTGACGTACGATCCGCAGCACGCCTCCGGCGTTTCCGTGTATGAGAGCAAAATGCAATCGTTCGCCGTTGGCGACCGCATCCAGCTCACCGCGAATTCCACGGATCTCGGCGTCAGTACGCGCGACATTGGCGTGATTACGAAGCTCGACGCCAATGGAAATATTCAGGTTCAGTTGGATAAGGAGCGGAAGGTTCGATGGAATTTAGCGGACCATCGGCATATCGATTATGCCTACGCGATGACCAGCTATTCGGCCCAAGGGACCACGGTCGATCGGGTGCTGCTTCATATCGACACTTCCGATTACCGTCTGACTGGATTGATCGACAAGACGCTTGCCTATGTCGGCGCCTCCCGCGCGCAACACGATATCCGAATCTTCGCGGACGATGCGAGCCGTCTGGAACAGTCGCTCGGTCGCGAAAACGAACGAAGCAAAGCGCTTTCTCCCGAGCAGATCCGAGCCTATCGGTCGGAAGAAAGGTCCATTGCCTATGTTTGAGCTGATTCTTCCTCACCTTCCGCCGAAGCTTCAGGAGGCGATTCTTTCGCCCGAGTACAGCGAGGTTTGCGTCAACGAAGGCGGCCGGGTGTTTGTCGAAGCGGCAGGTTCAAATACGATGCTGGAACTGGCCGGAATCGCGCCCACGCAAGGACAACTCCGCCACGCCGTCAATACCATCGCGCGGATGCTTGCCAGGCGCGAAGCAGACGAAACGAATCCGATTCTGAATGCACGTCTGCCGGATGGGTCGCGTGTGGCGGTGATGTTGCCACCCGTGACGGAAGGCATTGTTCTGACTGTGCGTAAGTTTCGTCCCAACTGGTTCACGCTCGAAGAACTCATCTCGAATGAAACTCTTTCATCGAGTCTTTGTAATGAGCTCCACGCGGCGGTTGAACGTCGCCAAAACATTCTCATCAGTGGACCCACGGGCTCGGGAAAAACGACGCTAGTGAAGGCGCTGCTCGACTTGATTCCGGAGCACGAGCGCGTCCTGCTCATCGAGGACACGGCCGAGCTGCCTCTCGACCGCCCCAACAGTGTTCGGTTCGCCGCTCGCGAAGGCGTTTCGATCCGCGATCTGCTCAAAGCGTCGTTGCGCCACAGGCCCGATCGCATTCTGGTGGGCGAAGTCCGGGATGGCGCAGCCTACGATCTGCTGCAGGCTCTGAACACCGGGCATGCCGGCTCGATTTCGACGTTACACGCGAGTTCCGCCACACACGCGCTGAATCGTCTGGCGCGGCTGGCGCTGCAGGCCGACACCGGCCTGCCCTTCGCCTCGATTCAAAGTGAGATCGGTGATGCGATTCAGTATGTCGCGCACATCGAGCGCCACGGCTCCCGCCGCGAGGTGACGGAACTAATCCGTGTCACTGGTTTTCATGCGGACCGTGGGATCTGGCAATTGAAACCCATTTCCGGAGATGGCGCATGCGAATAAACACTGCTCAGGTCTCCGCCCTCGCGCGAGTCAAGCCGTGTCCCCAGGCTTCCGCGCTTCGCTTGTGCAGCCCTTCCCTTCGTTTCGTCCTTTCCGCTTCGCTACAAGGATGGGCGATCCCTCTCGGCTGGACTCTTGCTACCCCGGACCTCGCCGGTCAGGCAGATGGAATGAGGAGGCTCCCGTTTTTGAACTACGATTTGCTTGACCGCTGAATTCACCAGACGAGGAAAGGCAATGAACACGAATCGCGAATCGAACATTTCGAATGAATGCAAGAACTTGATCGGACCGATGACAATCGGGCTTGATCTCGGAGACAAGAGCACAAGCTACTGCGTCCTAAACACCGAGGGCAATGTCGCCGCACAGGGAAAGATCACCACCACTCCGGCGGCGTTTCAATCGCAATTCGAAGGCATCGCCCGGTGCCGGGTCGCACTCGAGGTCGGTACGCACTCGCGTTGGGCAAGCCGAATTATTGGAAATCTCGGGCATGAAGTTGTTGTCGCCAATCCGCAGAAGGTCCGCCTCATTGCTGAGAGTGACCGGAAAACGGACACGCTGGATGCGCGCACGCTCGCTCGTCTGGCGCGAGTGGACCCGGCCTTGTTATCTCCCATCTCGCATCGCGCCCAGGAAACGTATCCGGATCTGGCGAAGCTTCGCGCGAGAGAGCTGCTCGTTCGGACTCGCACCAAGTTGATCAATGCCGTTCGAGGCATCGTCAAGGCAACCGGAGCTAGGCTGGGCACCTGCACCACACGCACATTCGCGAAGAAAATGGCCGACGAGTTGCCGCAAGAATTGCAACAGAGTCTGAGACCTCTCATTGATACGATCGCCCATGTTAACGAGCAGATAGCGCTCTACGACAAAGAGATTGAGGTTGTCGCAAAACGTGACTATCCCGAAACGCAAAAGCTCCGCGTGGTTCACGGTGTAGGCCCCGTGACTGCGCTTCAGTTCGTGCTGACGATAGGTGAACCTGGTCGCTTCGCGAAGTCGCGCCAAGTTGGAAGTTTCCTCGGCCTGCAACCTCGCCAGAGTCAATCAGGAGATCGATGCCCACAACTTGGGATTACGAAGGCCGGCGACAGCAGTCTCAGGCAGATGCTCGTTCAATGTAGCCAGTTCATCCTCGGACGATTCGGGAGGGATTGCAATCTGAGGCGCTGGGGGCAGAGTTTGATGTCACGAGGTGGTAAGAACGCGAAGAAGCGAGCCGTAGTCGCAGTTGCGAGGAAACTTGCGGTTCTATTGCACGCGCTTCTAATGAGCGACAAACCGTACGACCCGTTTTATAAGGAGTCGGTGATCGCTGCGTAAGAGTTTTTCGGTGCATGGAGTTCTTCAGATGAAGCCGAATCATGGGCGACTGCGAGAATACCCCGGGCCTTTTGAGGCCGGCAGGCAGATAGGCAGCGCCCAGCCGACATATAGGATTCCAAGCTGCACGTAGGGCAACACGTTGCGCTACGCGAATGCGTATAGAAGGGCGGCATCATCGGCACATTCTGCGGAGCTAGGAGTACGGAATGAGAAAGAGGTTCGAATGAATAGAGCACAGAATCGCAAACCCCAAAGACCTAAGGAGGCGCTGCCTCCTCGCGCAGGCAAGTCATCCCCCAGCCTTCGCTTCGCTGCAGGCCTCCGCTTCGCTCCGCACTTTCCGCTGCGCTCCAAGTGTGGGTGGTCCCCCCTGACTTGCCTTTGCTACCCTCCGTCCCTCGTCGGGAAGGCAGGGGTGCAGCTGCGAAGCACCCTTCTATTTAAGAAGGCAAAAACAAAGATTCCTCTTGACAGGAGCAGCCTCCTCATAGAAGGGGTATTCGCGATCAGCGAAACCCAACATTCTATTTCAGAAAGGAACAAATTTTTATGGATATCAATCGCGTTACTCTTTGTGGTTACGTCGGTAAGGACGCACGCACAAACACGAGTCAGAACGGTAAAAGCGTTACGAGGCTTTCGGTCGCCACAACCAAGCGCTACAAAGATGCCGATGGCGCCTGGCGGCAGAAAACACAATGGCACGCTTGCGTCTGTTATGGCGCGGCGGCAGACTACTCGGGAAAGATTCAGACCGGCGCGCACGTGTTTATCGAGGGTGAGCTGGCGCATCGCGAGTACGAACGCACCATTGAAACAGATAGTGGGC
>DATBHS010000022.1:0-23454 GCA_036557345.1 Bryobacteraceae bacterium | reverse complement strand
CCAGCAGGCAGCCTACGCGATTGCGCCCACCGATCCAATTCCTGGCGCTGCTCCGCGCTCATTGGCAGCAACCCTCGAGTATCAGCCATGTCATAGAGACGCAACTCTTCTGCTTCATGTATCACTGGGACGAACCACTAGGTGCTTCGCTGAACGCTTCAGGGTACAAGATCTGGCGAATCAAGGACAACCCGGTGGGACCAGCGCGTCTATCATTTGGAACGCCAACGCGAATGACCTAGCTCCTTGCAGATTTCCTTGCAGATCGCGCAACTTTCGAATCGGATCGAATTTTCCGGAAGCCAATCTTCCATGGCGAACCACATCCCCGTCCAAAGGCAGCGGCATGCAAAATAGTTAGGACAAAGTATAAGCTCATCATTGATCAAGAGAAGCTTCAGAACGTCAGCTTCAAACTTAGTTGAATATCGCGTGCCGGACCAGCGCTCGTGATAACCCCAAAGCCCGCGCTGCTGAGAATGGAGTCGGGCGGCCCGAAATTGACTATATTGAAGGTATTGAAGAGGTCGCATCGGAACTGCAGGCGCATCGTTTCGTTGATGGGAAAATTTTTGGCCAAACTCATATCCCAGTTGGTCCGACTCGGGCCAAGCATAATATTGCGCCCTGCGTCACCGTAGGTGAACGGTGCCGGAACCGCAAAAGCCGACTTATTAATCCACAGTTCCCGGGTCTGGTTGGTCGGGACGGGGTTGCCATCCAGGTTCGGTCTCTGGGCAGAGCTGGTACCAATGTTGGCGTTGTCGAAACCCAGGGTGATATTGATGGGCTGCCCCCCGTACAGGCCAATTATATTGGACCACTGCCAATTGCCCAGGACGTAACTAGCCAAGCCGCTGTTGAGCCAGTGCTTGCCTCGTCCGAACGGCAGCTCGTAAACATCACTGAACAGGAACGCCTGTCTGACGTCGGCGACTGAGGTAGCGTAATCGGCCCTCCAGTTCAGCGGGTCCTGCACCCCCGTGCCACCGTTCCTTTCGGTCGAAAAAACGTCGAGATTATGGGACCAAGTGTAACTTGATAATATCGAGAGCCCGTTAGAATACCGTTTCTGAAACTTCAGCGAGAGGCCGTTGTAATTGGACGGTGAACCGTTTAACTGGAACGAAATCTGGCTGTACTCCGGCCAACGGCGGCGCGGCTGTACGGGTCCCGGGCCTGGCAGAGCTAAATTGTAGGTCAGGGCCTGAAGAGTATTCACTGTTTGTGAACCAACATAATCCGCTTCGAGCAATATGCCCGAGGGCAACTCGTGTTGAATACTGAAATTCCTTTGGATAGAGTAGGGCGTCTTCATTCGTGGGTTCGAAGAATATCCCCCCTGCCCTGCCGGGCTGGGGGGAAGGTTGGGTCCCGTGAAGCCCTCAAACGGGTTTTCCATGCTAGTGTCTGCAACGTAGGCGTTCAGCGGATCGGCCGAAAGCGAAAGTCCAAACGGCCAGTTGCCGGCCATAGCTCCAAAGTTCTGAGGATAATCGGTGTACGAATAGAAGATGCCGGCACCGGCGCGAATAGTTGTCCTTGCATTCAACAGGTACGCTATTCCAAGTCGTGGGGCAAAATTGCGCCAATCTGGGTCTACTAATCGCGCGCGGACATTCGGGTCGGCGCCAGTAATCGGATTTTTGGTCGCCACTAGGTAATCCCCGGTGAGAGGATCAAGTTCAGCATATTCGTCCCTGGCTACCTTCATCGCCTGAACATAGCTGTACCGCAGACCCACGCTAAGCGTAAATTTCGGGGTCATGCGTACGTCGTCTTGGACGAAGCCGTGATACTCATTGTTGCTGAGGCGGGCCGAGGAATCTCCGCAAGCGCACCGCGCGGAACTGGGCAAGCCGAGCAGGAAAGTCGCCGGACCATACCCGGTGTTCGTCAGATCGACCAGATCGGATGTGGGATTTCTGGAAAAGCTGAGTCCGGCCTGCGGGCTGGCCTGATAGCTGTGAAGCGTATTCCACGTGAGTCCGAGCTTAAGGTTGTGTCGGCCGCGGATCCAAGTCAGGTCGGTAATAGCCTGAGTGCTCGTGTGCGGCCCGATTGGAATCGTGTAGCCTCCGGAACTGGATATGTCCGCAATGCTTAGCCCTAGGACCAGGTTGTCGGGCGGTCCGGGAGGGAAAACCTTGTCCCACCCTGTAGCCGCCAAGATGCTGTTCGGAAGCGCACCTCCACCCTGATTTGAGGTGTACCGGTTAAATCCGAATTGGAAGTGTGCGACAACGTTCGGTTTGAGAATGTAACTATCGCTGGCAGTAGCGTTCCAGGCGACATTAGTGAGCGTCGCGGTGACTGAGGGAATGTCTCCCGGCAAGGCTTGGTTTCCGTTGTTGTAAGAGATACGACCAAAGAAATTATTTTCATCCGTAAACTTGTGATCAATCCTCAGTGAGCCTTGGTCATTGTTCGTCGTTGAGCCGAGCGTGTTGATGTAGTTGTTGACAAGACCGGGGAGGTTCGGTTGGGGATACACGGACTTCAAAACTTCCACAGAATTCGCGTCTATTCGGTTTTGCGGGATCCGATTGCCTGGAAAAACGTTCCGCGAGAAGTCGGACGGCGAGGAGGGATCGGCTCGAGTCGTGTTGATATCGTAGAGCGTCGGGAGACCAGGGGCCGAGAAATCGCCCGTCACCTCTGCCGCCGTGGGCACCGTCGTTATGCTGTTTGCCGAACGCACAGAACGATAACCTTCGTAGTAGCCAAAAAAGAAAGTCCTGTCACGCCCGTTGTAATGAGGGAGGCGCACGGGGCCCCCGAAAGTACCGCCGAATTGGTTTTGCTTGTACGCGGGTCGTTCGGGATCAAAAAAGTTGCGAGCGTCCAGCTTGTCATTCCGCAGATATTCCCATAGCGCCCCATGGAACTGGTTTCCACCCGAGCGAGTAGCGACGATGACGTCCGAACCCACCGACCGACCTTGCTCAGCGACCCCGCCCCGGCTCTGCACTGTGAACTCTTGGATCGCATCGACGGAGGGGTTGAGCGCATAGCTGTTGAACATCGGATCATTGTCCTCCACGCCATCTAGCGTGAAGTTGTTGTACCGGCTGCGCTGTCCATTGATGACGGGCGAAAAAGAGCCAGCACCCAACTGAACCTTGAACAGGGTTGATTGCCCAAGCGCGATTGGCAGCGCGCCTGGCGTAAGCAGGACCAATTGGGCGAAGTTTCTCCCGTTGAGTGGGAGTTCGGTGATTTGCTTGGGCTCCATAATCGTCCCGATCTTGGCGCTTTCCGCCTCTATGAGCGGCGCTGCAGCGCTAGTCACCGTTAGGGTTTGGCTGACGGTGCCAACGACGAGTTTAAAATCCGCACGCAGTCCGGCTCTGACGAGCAACTCTAAGTGCTTTTGTACTGTGGTGTTGAAGCCGGGAGCGGAGACCGAGATGTCGTACACTGCCGGCAACATGTTACTGAACACGTAAAAACCGGTTTCGTTGGTTTTGATGTCACGGCCTATGCCAGTGGCTTCGTCGGTAATGCGCACGTCCGCATTTGCTACGACGGCGTTGCTGCTATCCGTAACTTGGCCTGTGATAGTGCCAGTCGTTGCCTGTGCCATGAGTGAAGCCGGTGATGACAGATAAAGGAGGAATCCGAGTATCCAAATCGCTAAAAGCTTCATAACATTACCTCCTTTGAGACTGCAAAAATCTCGGATCTAACCAGTGATCGCCTCAGTCGCAGTCAGATCAGACTATTAAGGACAACTTAGGATTCTGCCCGCTTGGTTATGGCGTCGCCCTTTAAGAAGAGAATTGTTTACCGATTACGCACTGCGCCGCCTGAAGATCGATCATAGGTCATAAATCATGATGAGTCAAGAACTCTCTTACTAGGGCCTTGCGGATTGTACTCTCGAAAGAGGAACAGTCGTTGCGGCGATACTCGCCTTTTCGCGAATCACGCACCATCACCCCGGAACCGAAAATTGACTCCCGCCTGTTCAGCATGAGTTGTCTTGATAGCAACAGCATGTGCATACGGCTGTCCCGGCCCATTACGAGGACCAACATAAATGTGAGACAGCCTTCAAACCGCCGAGAGACCGCCTGTCTTTTCGGGCGTGTAGGGTCACGAAAACACTACTGGGCGAGTCGCTTTCGTAGGTCCGTCGTGAAGTGCCGCATTTCCTGCACGCTCGCTGGAGGATCGGTTCCGATGCGGGGATTAGCTGCGCTCACGTTGGCCTGCTCGTCGAGTGCGGTGAGGGCGCGCTCGACGCGTTCGCGCAGCCCGAAGATTGGATGCGCCGCTTCCAATACTTTATAACCGAAGAACGCCTCGGCATGTAATTTCCAGATGATCGCCGTACGCTCCAGCAGCGCCAGGCGCCAAAAAAGGTCATCGTACTGCGCTGATGTGAGGTCTTTGCGGGCATTCTCGAGGTGCTGCAAGCACAGCTGCGCGGTTGCGATGGCGTGGTCTTTTTCCGCTAGGATCTGTTCGAGCAACTCGGGATCGGGTGCGATGAGCCGGTCTTCTAGCTGCTTGTATCTGGGTTCCTCGGGATACCACTTGGCCATGGTGCGCGAACGAAGGTGATCATCGGCGTAATCAAAATCGGGCAGGCGGGAGTGGCTGGTCACCCAGAATTCGAGGGCGAAGAAGGACTGGTTCACCACATCGAACGTGGGCCGGAGCGCACGCTCGATCTCCGGGGCGGCTTCGGCGTAATGTTTGCGTGTCCACTCGCGCCAGACGTCATCCCCGTGAAGGGCAGGGTCTTCGGTGAAGCGGTACATGGCGTAGATGTTGATCTCATTGGGCGTGTGCAGGGCATCGTAACCCCCGTGATCAAGCCGGAGATTGTAGCCGACCACGCCGGCCTTCGAGAGATCGTACCTCCAACGGCGCTCAAAGTATTCGGGCTGCGTGTAGGGGATGCGATTCTTGCCGGTGAATTCCGCGGAACCATCGAATTCAACAATCTGGCGGCGGTTCGTAAAACCCCCGATGAGCGGGTTGTTCGGATAAAACGGATCCCAATCGTGCGGCTCGCACTTGGTCTGGATAATCACATGATGGTCGGTCTTTTCATATCCCTGCCGGAACCATTGCATCTCCCTCGGCTCATAGAGGAAAGAGCGTACGATAAAATCTTTGCCATGCCGTGCGGCCACCGCGTCGATCGTGTTGATCATGCGGGCAAACCGGTCGGGCATCGAGAGCTTCGAATTTACCTGCCTTAAATCGAACACTTTATATTGCGTTTCGTGAAAAGTGAGCATGAGGCCATCGAATTCGGGGTACTTGGTAAACAGTTCTTCATAGCGTCCGGCGAGCCACTCCCAGAAACCGGCACGGTCCAATTGGACCACTTTGTTTTCCACGAACCGATCTGGCACGCCTTCGAACTCGTGCACCCAGATCCAGACTCGCAGGTTCTGTGCGTGTGCTTCGCGCGCAAGTTGGCGAAGCTTCTCTCCGCGTTCGCTACCATCGAATAACTGTGATGCGAAACCTATCATGTCGTGCGAGAACACGACCGTGTTCACATCGTATCGGCGCGCAAGTTTCAGAGTCGCCGAGACGTAAGGCATGTTCAACTTATGGAATTGCCAGGCGCGATACGGTACCAGCGGCGCGGCTTGCAAAAATTTGCAGGCGGTCAAAAGCAGCAGCACACATTTAAATTTATCTGCCATAGTTCCCTCGCTTTGGTGCCTCGGCACCCGATCCCGGGATGATTGAGGTTCTTGTGATCATCGGAGAGGCACCGTAGGTCTGGCTACTTAGACTTCTTACATCCCGGTGATGCGATGGCTTGATCAACTTTACGAGTGCTTTGCGGGCCTAATGTTCGCATGCCGCTGCTCCTGACCTTGAATGCCGATTCGCATGCGGTAGAGCGGACCGCCGAAGAAGCCCGAGACAGGATCATAGCCGGGGGGCATGATCGGCATGGGTTCTGACGCACCAGCGGAAGTGATGTAAAGTTCATCCAGATCCGGACCGCCAAAAGCTACCGAAGATGTTTGTTTGGCAGGCGTCTGGATCCGGCGCTCTTCCCTCCCGTCCGGGTCGTAACGCACTATACACGAGCCGTACCACTGTGCAGACCAGATGAAACCCTGAGCGTCGACAGTCAATCCGTCGGGAATGCCCTCGGATTGCGGCACCTGTACAAAAACTCTTCGGTCGCGGGCGGAACCGGATTGGGTATCGTAGTCGTAGGCGTAGATCTTCCTCGCAGCAGTATCGGTGAAGTAGAGAGTGCGCTCATCCGGAGAGAATCCGACGCCGTTCGAAAGATGAAATCCTTCGTCAAGGACGGTGACTTTTCCCGCAGTATCTACGCTGACCAGGAAGCCCGGTTTGTATTCAGCGCTTGGATTATAGAAGACGGTACCGGCAAGCAGCCGGCCAGCGGAATCCGCTGTACAATCGTTCATCTGCAGGGCCGAACCTTCGACTGAACTTGCGATTAATTCCGGATCGCCCACGCCGTCCCATGTCCAGATTCCCGCCGTGTTGGTAATCACATAACCTCCAGGTCGGTTGCGGCGGAATCCAGCGATTTCGATCTCTTTCTTGACGACCTCGTGTTTTCTGGTGGCCCAGTTGAACGACTGAAATTCCCGGCCGACGAAGTCCGTCCAGAAGAGGCATTGCTGGACAGGGTCCCAGACGGGGCATTCTCCACAACCGTCGGTTGAAGCGGCAGCTACCACCAGTTCCCCTGAACTGTAACGATCAAGCTCGCCGTATGCAGTAGTCACGGTACTCTCCTTTTCTTAGAACGAGTGTGCAGATTACTCATCTCAAATTGCCGTATTCAGTCGATTCACGCAGCGGCGTTCCCTATCACCGTTCACGGTTTCGTGATGACAGTTATCGGCCGGGTAAGACAGCGCTCGACCGTCTCTTCGCAAAGCGCCTCCAGTGGATTCTTGCCTGACAGGAAGTCCGCGGTGCTTAGATTCCAAACGTCAGCCGACAGCATCTGGAGTACTGCGGGAATGATGTTAGGGCGCGCATCGGCTTCGCCGATTCCGGTCACCTGGTTGTCAGCGATGACGGGGATGACAACCGTTTCCGTCGAGCCGTCGAAATCGGCGGGATTAGCATTCGGGGCTCGTGACTGCAGGCACTCGATTTTTTCGATTGTCATAGATTCAGCCCTTCCTTGCCGCCGAACCTTCTATACCCATCGCACCAAAAGTCTTGAAGAGCCCACCAAACTGCTGCCTCCAGCAGAGACTTACAGCTTGCTGCCAGCCGGGTTTAACACCACTTTGACGGCTGAACCGTTCATCGTTGCGCGAACTGCCTCGTCGAAGCTTTCCAGTGAGAACTCGTGCGAGATCAACTCTTCCGCTTTCACCTTGCGGTCTGCGAGTAACTGAATGCAGCGTCGCCACGATGTCCAAACATAGCCATACGATCCGCCGACGTTCAGTTCCTTCATCGTAATTTTGTTGAAATCGGTCTGAATGGGCCCGGGGTAGATGCCAAGCGGAACCAACTTCCCGCCTCGGCATACGGCTTCCCAGCAAAGGTCTAGTGAATCGGGAACTCCGGCACATTCGTAGACCACGTCCGCGCCTTCTCCGCTGCTGAGTTGTTGTACGACATGCATCGGGTTTTCGCGGGAGGCGTTGACGACAGCATCCGCACCAAGTATCTTGGCAAGCGATAGCCTGCGCTCATCCTTGTCGGTACCGACAAGAATTACTCGGGCTCCCTCGAGTTTAGCGATCTGTGCGGTGAGGAGCCCCACGCAACCCGGGCCCGAAATAAGAACGAGATCGCCCGCGTGAACGGTTGTCCGCTCAATTACTGCGTGAATTGCCACGGAAAGCGGTTCACCCAAAGCGGCCTGCCGGAAAGAAACCTCTTCGGGCAGATGGTGGCAGCGTTCGGACCGGATACAAAGGTACTCGGCGAATGCGCCGTCTATCATGTATCCAGCGGACACTCGCCGGGAGCACATGAAGGGATTTCCGCCGCAACATTGACGACATCGCCCGCAGGTTTGAGCGGGATTTGAGGCTACCACACGTTCGCCGGCATGAAAGTCCTTCACCAGTGAACCGACCTCGACTACGATCCCACAGAATTCATGACCGAGGACCACGGGCGGCCGGCACTGCCACGTTCCTTCAATGATGTGAATGTCGGTTCCACAGATACCTGCGGCGACGATTTTCAGCTTGATCTCGTCGGGTGCGGGGCTGGGCTCTGGCCATTCGACCAGTCCCACCTGACCTTTGCCTGATCTCTGCTTTACGATTGCCTTCAAAGTTCACCCCTGCACGTCGGTTCTATGCCGCCAAACCAGCTCGGCAGGCTCGGATGACATCTTCCTCGGAGACCATGACTTCCTTCTGCAATGCCGGGGCGACCGGCATGGGGACGTCCCGCGTGCAGACCATCTGAATTGGGGCATCGAGATGGTAGAAGCAGGTCTCCATTATCCTGGCAACAATTTCCGCGGCATAACCGCACGAACGGCAGCCGTCGTTCACTACCACAAGACGGCTGGTTTTCCGCACGGACCCCTCAAGGAGCTCGATATCGAGGGGCTGCAAGGTTCGCGGCTCAATCACCTCGAGTTCTATTCCATCCGAGGCGAGCGTGCGTGCGGCGGCCAGTGCCAGGTGAACCGTGCGTCCAGTCGCAATTACCGTGAGATCCGTTCCAGGCCGCTTCACATCCGCGCTCCCGAGCGGAATTAGATACTCCTCTTCGGGCACCGGTCCGGTTTGGGAATACAAGAGACGATGTTCGAGGAAGAGGACAGGATTGTTATCCCGGACAGCACTCTTCAACAGGCCCTTTGCATCCGCCGGAGTGGACGGCATGACGACCTTCAAGCCGGGTACGTGAACAAACCAGGCCTCGAGAGACTGAGAGTGCTGCGCGCCGAGACCGACGCCGGCACAGATTGGCGCGCGTATGACGAGCGGAACCGTCGCAATTCCTCCGGTCATGTACCGTAGCTTGGCAGCATGATTGACGATCTGGTCCATGGCGATCGTCATGAAATCCATGAACTGAAATTCGATAACGGGGCGGGTTCCCACAAGGGCGGAGCCCACGCCGGCGCCGGCAATTGCCGCCTCCGAGATTGGAGTGTCTATCACGCGGTCGGGACCGAATTCCTGTAGCAGCCCGTTCGTCACTTTGAACAGACCACCGAGATTGCCGACGTCTTCTCCCATGACGAATACAAGCGGGTCGCGCCTCATCTCTTCACGAAGAGCCTGATTGAGAGCTTCTGCGTACGAGATCTCCTTCACCGAGGCGTTCATGCATAGACCCCCGAGAATGCCGTTGCAAGCCCCGGAGAGGGACTGTTCTTCGCGAATGCGGCGGCAGAGCTCACAAGCCTGCTGACTTCGGCATCAATTTCCCCGAGCTTCGATGCCGACGCGATGTCTTCGGCAATCAAGAGCGAGCGGTAGCGCTCAATTGGATCCTGCTTTTTCCAGTGTTCAATCTCGTCAGTGGGGCGTATCTCTTGACGGGTGAAGACGGAATGGCCTTCGTGGCGATATGTAATACATTCGAGCAGAGTGGGACCAGACCCGCGGCGTGCCCGTTCAGCGGCGTCGTTGGCGGCCCGAAAAACTGCTTCTACGTCATTTCCATCGACGCGATCGCTTGCCATGGCATACGCTACGGCGCGACGGGCGACGCTCTGACCGGCGGTAGTCTCTGAGAAAGATGCGCTGAGGGCCCACTGATTATTCTCACAGATAAATACGACTGGAAGCTGGCGTAGGGAGGCGAGGTTCAAGGCTTCATGGAATGAACCTTGATTGGCGGCGCCTTCGCCAAAAAAGCAAAACACAATGGAATTGTTTCGCTTCAGACGAAGTCCGAGGGCGGCGCCCACCGCGAGCGGTATACCTCCCCCAACAATACCGTCGGCGCCTAACACGCCGCGTGAGACGTCGGTAATGTGCATGCTTCCGCCCTTGCCGTGACAATAACCATCGGCTCGCCCGAGAATCTCCGCCATCATATGTCCCATGTCCAGCCCTCGGGCGATGCAGTGCCCGTGGCCGCGATGAGTGCTCGTGAGTAGATCATTCTCGCGCATTGCGGCGCAGGCCCCAACGGCAATCGCCTCCATTCCGATGTAAAGATGCGCGGTGCCAGCCACTAGCCCGGCACGGTTGAGTTGAACGATCTCCCGTTCAAAATGACGGATAGTACACATGCGGGTGTACCACTCGAGGCGTATCTCCCTGGAAATCGTCAGTGGCCGTGTCTCCGCAGACTCAGAGGTTTGCGCCGTTGACATATCGTGCCTCAAATGTCACCCGAGTGGTCGTGCATCAGAGCTCTCGTACAGCCTAGGATTGCGAGGCAAGCTGCAGAGAACTGGCCTTGTATTTCTCAAGCGCATCGAGATTCAGTTCGATGCCCAGACCAGGACGCTGCGGTATTGCAATCTGGCCGTCGATCATTTCGAGTTCGTCGATCACAAGTTCGCGGCGCAGGCGGGATTCGGCCAAACTCCCGGGAAGAAATTCGACGTAGGGGCAGTGCGCGGTTGCAGCGCTCAAATGCGCAGAGGCGGCGATGCCGATTCCGGTCTTCCAGCAGTGCGGGACGATGAGCCGTCCGCGGTCGGCTGCCATATCGCAGACACGCCGCGCTTCGGTAAAGCCGCCGACTCGACCGACATCCGGTTGGGCAACATCGACCTTGCCCCGGTCCATTAACTCCTGGAACTCAAAGCGGCTGTTCTGCAATTCACCGGCGGCGATGCGGATCGGGGAATGATCGTGTAGGAAGGCGTAGCCGTCCAGGTCATCTAATTGAAGCGGAGTTTCGATGAAGAACAGGTCATACGGTTCCAGGCGATTGAGGACGCGCAGCGCCTCTTTCGCATTGGTCCAGCAGTAGCAGACATCCACCATCATGACGAATTCGGGGCCGACAGCTTCGCGACACGCCGCTACGGTCTCGACGATTAATTCGTCGCTGCCCGTGACGTGATTGTGCGAATACGGCCCCGTGACGACCACCTCCATCTTGCCGGCGTGGAATCCCATGCGCTTGGCCTCCTTCGCCTTCGCAACGAGCGAGTCGGAATAAGCTCTTGCAGTCTGCCCCGTTGCCAAAAGCGAAGCATAGGGAGTAATCATGGTTTTTCTCGCACCTCCAAGAAAGCGCCAGCAAGGAACGCCGTAGGCCTTGCCTCGGATGTCCCATAAAGCCATATCGAGCGCGCCCATGGCGCAGATTCCGAGACCTCGACGGCCGGTCATGAAGCTGCCTTCGTACAGCTTGTCCCAGAGGGCTTCGGGGTTTAAGGGATCGGCGCCGATCAGCATTTCTTCTAACCCGAGTCCCAAGGAATGTGTGCCGCGGGCATGAATCATTGCCTGTGCCACCCAGGGATTGGTGTCAACCTCCCCGATGCCCGTGACGCCTTCGTCCGTATGAATGAGAACGACAATATCGTCTTGCGCTGATGAACAGGCATCCGGATCGTAGTCAGGAACTAACAGGACGTGGGTTTCAATCTTTGTGATCTTCATTTGTGGTTCTCTCTCCGCGCACATCCCCTCATTCAGCAATGGAAAAACACGCTTGACATTCGTCGATTTAGAGCAGAAGTCAGCGCCGGCTGGTATCAACGGAAGCGTCAGTTGGAATTACGACCGGAGTACCTACGGTACCGCTAATCCGGCGTCCATCGACCCTCACTTCATAACGTCCGCGGCCGGCCTCCATATCAATGGTGTGGCCGCGGATCTTCAACCCGTTCATGTTGATCTGCGGGGAGAATCGAGGCGGACGCGGATTTACGACAACATCGCCGTTCTGTTCGACTCTCACGCCACACATGCCGAAGATTATGCATTGTGCTCCGGCCGATGCGTCGATCGCGCACTGGAGCGGAGTGTCCCTGCGGTACTCGATCTGATTGGCGACCACCGAATCGGGCCAGTATGGCATCCTCTGACCCCACCACAAAGTCCTATCTAGAATTTCTTCGGCAAACTCCGCGTGGCCGCCCTTATATAGCCCTTCTGCAATCGCGGCCGGGAATGCGACATAGCTTCCGCCGCCCCCGTGGTCGACATCGGCCTGATCGAAAGCGGGGTCGAGTTTTGAGATACTGTGCAGACCGTACTCCGACATGAACTCCGTATCGTTTAGGTGGCTGATCAATCCCAGTTCTTCGTCGCGATCGAGCACACCCGTGCCGATCAGCATGAAGATAATGTTGGTATATCGGAGTTCCATTGCTCCATCGCTTGACCGGAAGGCGAACCAGCGGTGTTCCGGGCTCCAGAGCGTCTCCTTGAACAACTTCTTAAGAGGCGCAGGTCGGGCGTCGATATCCTCGCGTCGTCTACCTGCCAACGCTGCTAATCTTGAAGCTCTGACGTAGCTAAGATACCGTCCGCCGTTTACATCGGGCAGCACGTGGTTGTACTTGTATTCGTGCCTCAGCTCGAGATGGCTGACATCTTCTCCGTAATCGACCAAGGTCGCCGGCTTGCTGAGATCATCTCCAAAAGTTGCGTGGAAAATTGTCCAATCCAGAATCGACCGACCGTTGACCTGTTCGTCCAGAAATCGGACGTCGCCGGTATGTAGAACGTAGTAGTAAACACAGGCGATGATCTTTTCCTGATTGACAATATATGTCCCGCCTTCTCCTTCCCCATTAACTGGATTGAACCGGTTATGTTTCGCAATGTCAATCTTGAGATATTGCCTGATGTGAGCCCGAACCCCGGACGGATCCACAAGCGGTAGAATCTCGGCGGGGATTCCGTAGTCCCAAAGATAACAGCCGAGGCACCCTCCTTTGATACTTCCGGTGGAGTAATAGGGGCTCATCACGAACTCCGGAACTTCCCACCGATTCAACAGTAGATGGCTAAGCGATCGAGTGTAAAACTGCGACAGATGGTCATTGGAGGCCTCGAAGGAAGGTAGCAAGGAGAGGAAATGCTCCGTTCGGGTAGCGAATTCCTCACGTGACAGCTGAATCGCGCTCAAAGGATCCTTTAACCACTCATCACAGATCGCCTCGGCCTCAGCCCGTGGACCAAGGGCTATTGCAAGGTGGCATGTCTTATGCTCTCCAGCCGCCAATGGAATCGTTGTATTCCAATGGAAAGACCATGATGACAGGGGCGACCATGTCAGGGTGTCAAGATCCGTCGCTACCACGACTGCACCAGCAGCATTGTGCAGTATGACGCGCTGCTTCTCGACGACCCTAGTGGTCTTGACCTGCTTCGTCAAGGGACGGCTGAAGCCCCAATTAGGAACGAAGTCGAAGGATGCTCGACAGTCGTTCTGGCCAAGATCGCCGCTGATATTGAACTGAACCGGGACTTGGCGCGCCGATGCACCGCCGTTATGTAAGGTGATCGAAAGAACACCGGCCCGTCTTCCGGTCAGCAGCAGCGCAGACGTGGTCACATCTATACCTCCGGATGATCCTTTGCGACGCACCTCATTCGGACGCCAATCGTACCGTTCCGTGCGTACTTTTTCGCCAAAGATCCGTAGTTCGACGAGCAAGTCGGAACTTGCATAGGGAGCAGCGAAGAAACCGCTCAGTGCAGCAACGTCGTCGTGGTTTACGCCAACGCTCAGATGTCCATTGATGATTCCAAAATGCTCTTCGGCCGTGATAAGACGATCACCTGGAATGGCGAAGACATCGTGGGCGGCTACTCCTCGATGGGCTCTGGACGTGGGAACTGCCGCTAAAGGCTCCAGTACCTGCTCACGTTGTTCTGACCGACTCGCTGCGACAGGCAACGCGCCGAGTAGTGCGAGTGCCGTTCTGCGGCTGAATTCATTCGCGTTCAGCATTTGATCTGTCCTTGGGCGCATTACTTGCCGAATGGACTCCTGTCCTCCTCTCTCGCCATCTCCTGCTTACTCAAGATGAAGCGAGCCCTCCTTCCCGGAAGCGCGGGTTTCACCGCGCAGAATTGAAATCTGGCGGCGCAAAGCCGCATACGAAGGAAATTGTTCGCATGTCTACGATACGTTTTGTTGGACGCGATGTCCACGCCGAAACTATTGCGGTCGCTGAGCCGAATAGAGAAATCTGGTCGTGGCGAATTATCGCCACGGAGCTGGGATCGATTCGCAAACTGATCGGGAAATTTGGACCGACAAACCAATTGACGAGTATCACGAGGCCGATCGGATTCGGATATGCGCTGCACTCACAATTGACGCCGTCGGGTGGGCACCGCAAGCCCATGACCCGGTCACTGGTATCGGCGAAATCGGCGATCGCGTGAAAAAAGATCGGCGCGATGCGGAAAATCTCGCACCCTGCTACCGTAAAGTCAATCTGACGGCGCGGTGGTTTCTCGATGCCGCCCCGGAACGCGATGGCGCTCGGCGATCGCTTTGGCGACGGGCCTTTCGTATTGAGGTAACCCGTCACCTTAGATAAGCCATCGCTTAGGATCACTCGTTGCAAACTCCTAAATAAGGTAATTCCCGGGAATCGGTCGCCTGAAGATCGATCATAGATCAACAAAACTGAGAGTGTCAAGGTTGACGTACAACTGAAGCAGGGTAATTTTGGATTAACGCTATCGAGAGCCGGTAGCGTACCTTGATGTCTGTCAGACTTCGGTACGGCTCTTGTCCCACTCGCGCAGTACGATCAGCCACTCATCGACTACATGATCAAGGGCTCTCCGACATCCTTCTATGTCGCGGCTCTTGATGCCGTCAAGCATCGTTTGGTGCCGGTGAGCATCCACGAGCAGATCGAGGGGGCTTCCAGAATGGGTTCGAATCGCGGAAAAGGCAAAAAGCGGAAGCACAAGTCGTCTCAACGCAGCCACCAGAAACTCATTGTCGGCCAGGGCCCAAACGGCTTCGTGCCAGTTGTAGTCCTTTTGCAGGAAGAGATCGAGGTCGCCTTTAGCTGCCGCATTCACCATGTCTAAATAGGCAAGCTCGAGCGATTTAATTTCTTCGTCGGTGGCCAGTCGGATGGCCAACTCAAGTGCGTATCCTTCGAGCACACGACGGAACTCGAAAGCCTTTTTTAATTCATGCTGGCTGAAGTCGGTGACATAGGTAGATGAGTTGCGCTTCTTTACAACGAAGCCATCAACCTCAAGAGTGATGAGGGCCTCGCGGACGGCAGTGAGACTCGCTCCGAACTGCGCCGCAAGCTTTCGCTCGACCAAGCGATCCCCGGCCTTAAGCGAGTTGTTTAGTACAGCTTCCCGAATTTTCTCCGCAATTTGATCTCGAAGAGAACGGTTCGAGATCTTCGAAAAGAGCACCGCCATTTTGGCATTATACATGATCGAGCGGGTCCGATAGTTCTATTAGAGGCCGCAGGGGGTTGCATCTCGGTTGACTTTTGGAAGTGATCGTGAATACGATGACCTTTGATCGATCATCTATCGCTTCGTCCGCCAGACGCCTACACTATCGGAAAGTTAAGTAGCGATCATGGACGTTAATACCGGAAGTACATCGACGCAATCAGGAACAACGTTTACACAGGGACTTGCAGCCTTGGTAGAGCGCGTCTATGAGACCGCCCGCCAAGTCGGCGAACACTTCCCTTTCCACGCCGACGAGCGCGGCAACTGGTTCACGAGCGACGACGGCGATTGGTGTGGCGGGTATTGGGTGGCAATGCTCTGGATTGCCTATCGCCGTACGGGCGACGTTGCTCTTCGTGACCTCGCTCTGCGGCTAACTGCGAGGCTGGCACCGCGCGTGACGTCCATAGATATGTTCCGCGGGATTACACACTACTACTCTGCCGCTCTGGGAGCGGACTTGTTAGGAGAGGAGTGGCTAGAGGCAATCGCACTGCGAGCGGCGGAAGGCGTCTGCGCGATGTACAATCCTCGCGCGCGGATGATTCCACTTGGTTCGGAAGCCAAAGTTCGAGGCACTCAAGTAAACGGCGATGAAAAGGGCGCTGTGGACAATGCCATGGTCCCGTTAATGGTGGTTTGGTGGGCCTGGCGGCGAACGAAACGCGCCGAGTTCGCGGAGATAGCCTCCGCTGTAAGCGACCAAGTGTGCCGATGGTTCATCCGGCCGAACGGTTCCACCTGGCACGTCGGCATATTCGACGCGGCCTCAGGCGAGCTCCAGCAGCGTAAGGGAATACTCTGTTATTCGGATGATTCGTGCTGGTCGAGAGGACAGTCCTGGTTGCTATACGGGCTCGCCAATGGATTCCTGCACGCTGGCAATCCGCGCTTTCTGGCCTCATTTCGCCCGTTGTGGGATTACTATCGGAGTCACGTGCCCGACGACATGGTGCCCTATTATGATTTCGAAGATCCGCGGCAGCCTGGAGTCCCCCGAGATACGTCCGCCGCGACTTTGGCTTCCGCAGCGCTGCTGATTCTTTCACAAACTGGCGCAACCGATTCGGCGGAATTCCGCCGTTCTTCCGAAGCACTTACAGTCTCACTGGTCAATCACTATCTCACGCCAGACGGCCGTTTGCTCCACGGGTGTTTTGATTATCCGAGATCAATGGCAACGGATAACGAACTGATCTGGGGCACATACTATTTGATGGAAACGCTCGACCGTCTTGCACCGGAACCCTGACCGTGCACGCAACACGATTGAGAGGGAAATGCCGCAAGCTGATTTGAATTCGTCCGACCGGAAGCAGCAGACGCTCATTAATATCTGTCTGCTCGTGCTAGTGAACCTGATGTGGGCGGCGCAATATCCCGCCTACCGGGTGCTTTCCAACCAAATGGGTCCTGTGACCGCAAGCGCATGGGTATTCCTGTTCGCAGCCATCGCGCTCATACCGTTTCTCTTGCGGGAGAGCCGTGCTAACGGCGGAACAGCGCGCAGGCGCCTAAGCGTTACAAGGCAAGATGTGTTCGGGTTTTTGATCATCGGCGTACTGGGTCTGATGCCCGCGTCGGCGCTCCTCGCTGCGGGAACGGAACGTTCTACGGCTTCCAACGCGGCGTTAATCTATCTGGCCGTGCCGATTCTCACGGCGCTGCTCGCCGCAGTGCTCCTTAACGAAAAGATGACGTCGAGACGTTGGCTGGGTCTCGCGATCTCCCTGATCGGCGTTTTCGCGCTATCGCAAAGGGACTTGAGCAGCCAGTCGTTGACCAGCTTGCGATTCCTCATGGGCAACGTGTTGGTGCTACTCGCGTGCGTCTCCAGTGCTTTTTATAACGTGTATTCAAAGCGCCTGCTGGTGAGGTTCAGCCCCCTGGAGATTCTTGTCTACGGGTATGTGATCGCACTCGCGGCCAGCCCTCCGTTCCTGGTCTGGATGGAGCCGGTAAAACTGACGGCAATTCGGGCGTACCCACTCGAAACTTGGATCTGGCTCCTCATCCTGAGCATTTTAAGTTGGGGGATCGCGATGGCTCTTTGGATGTTCCTGCTGGAGCGGTTGGATGTAAGCCAGGCCTCGATCTCGATCTATTTGTTACCTTTTCTGGGAGTCCTGATCTCCGCGCTCACGTTACATGAGGCCATCACACGGACGACCATCATCGGTGGAGCAATCAGTCTGGCCGGGACGGTTCTGGCGACAGCATCGCACGCACCGAGCGGAGCCGTTGACAGGAAGAATGCAGTCACAACTCGAGTTTGATGTCGTCAAGCCATGAATAAACTGAAGGATTGCGTAGCCATCGTCACTGGAGCGGCTCAAGGTATTGGTGCAGCCATTGCCAGAGAGTTCAGCAAAGAGGGTGCCGTAGTTGCGCCGGTCGATATTGAGCGGGAGCTGCTCGACGGGCTTTGTTGCGACCTGGCGGATCGAGGGATCACGACGCACCCTGGCTTTTTCGACCTGACGGATACCTCCGCGTACACCGAGTTCGTAGATTCGGTGGCCCAGCGATTTGGCCGCGTGGATATTCTCGTTAACAATGCGGCGATCTGCATTTACAACGACATCTTGAATGACCGTTTGACAGACTGGCGGCGCGTGATAGCCGTCGATCTGGAAGCTGTTTACTTCGGCTCGAAGCAAGTTGCGCCGCTCATGGCCAAGCAGGGGCGAGGACGCATCGTCAGCCTGTCTTCGCTTCAGGCATATGCAACCGATGGCCGCGCGGGGGCGTATTGTGCTGCGAAAGGCGGGATCGTCAGCCTAACACAATCAATGGCTGTCGAACTGGCCCCCTACGGAGTGCTAGTGAACGCGATTGCGCCGGGCTGCATTCACACACCGATGTCCATCATTGACGGCGTAGACGAGACCAAAACCGACTTCTTTCAGACCTGGTATATCGAAAAAAGGAAAATTCCGCTCGGGCGTCCTGGGGAGCCCGAGGAGATAGCGCGGGTAGCGGTTTTCCTTGCCTCCGACGACTCATCCTATATGACCGGACACACACTCGTGGTCGACGGCGGACTGTCGATCACATTCTGATTCGCCATCATCTTTCGGTACTTAAGCGACAGAAGGTCGATGAACATTGGGTGTTAGGGCTAGTGGGGCGTCCCGGTGATACATACAACGGCAGGAGCGCGTCTCAATGGAGTGAATAATAATCGCAAATTGCTGCAGGTGAGTTCAGAACAGAGAGAAGAGTTAGAGCGGTGGGCGCAGTCGCGGGCGCTGTTTGCGGGGGATGTGTTTCGAACACGGTCGATTCTGTGTTTGGCTGCCGGAGTGAGCTATCGAGAAATCGGGAGGACACTGGGGGCGAGTGCGCCGACCGCGTACATCCGAAAACTCGAATGCTGCCCGGGCAGCTCTGGTTTTAACGTTGGTAACGTCCCTTTAACGTCTCTGGTGGCAGCTTCCTAAGTTATTGAAGACACTGGCAGACGAATTTCCGTACCTTACGCCGTGCCGGCAAATGGATTTCTCAACTCTACCTGAATTGGGGTAAGCCAGAAAAGGCCGCAGAGTGGAAGAGGGCACGCACCACTCCGTGACAGTCACAGCGCCGAACGATCATAGTTTCGGCGCCTTTTGGCGTTCCCGGCGCGACCACGTACGCGCACGCGTCAGCTCTTCTTCGGTCAGACCACCGAAGTAGTGCACTTCGACGATTCGTACGAATTTGGCACGAGATAGTCTCGTCCAGGGTCCCGTTTCTCCAGGCGATCGAGCACCTCCATGAAGGGCCACGACGTCTTCATGGTCTTCTTTCCTTCGTTTACAGGGAGTAATCAGTCTTAAACGGCGTATGATGGATCCGCCGAGCGTCGAGAATTATAAGCTTTTGTGAGGCCCAAAGCGGTGTTACAGGTTGTCTTTTCCAAACACGCATTAGTATTAGGGTGGCGTGATGGATTGGGATTCAGTGAAGCCATACAGCCGGTAAACGCGTCGCGCCGAGCCACCTTTAATGACACAGAAAAGAAGCCCGAAATGACTCGTGCTCATTTTGCTACGGAGTTGGAATTAGTACATCAGAACGTGATTGCGATGGGGGAATTGACGCTCAAAGCATCGCGCACTGCGTAGACTGCTTGACGGAAGGAGCGACCTACGAGAGTGGTAGACATTAGCCGCCAAATCGACAAGAAAGGCGACGCAAATCGTGCAAACTGTGCGAATGGTCCAGCCAGACACCTAGGATCGAGACTTCAAAGCCTAGTTGGCCAGGAAAGGCGAGCGGCTATCGCTGCTTGGCAACGGCGATGGCGTCAGCGCCGAACGAAAGTACATCAAGGAATTCGTCATGCGCCAGAGGCGCGAAATCGGCGAGAAGTACGGAGCGGAATATGTAGGCTTCCGTTACCTGCCCGCCGGGAGTGCTGTAGCAGGAACGGTCGAAGACTACATCAAACGGCACGCAGAGCCATCGAAGGTGATGGCGTATCGAGAAAACATGAAGCTCTTTTCACTTGCATTCTGCATTTGCTTTCCCGTCCTCGCATCGGCTCAGTTCGTCGATACTTCCGCCAAAACGAACGCGGGACGTGCTAACGATCCGACTGCGGTCGAGCTATTTCGTGACCGAGGTTTGGGCTTGTTCATCCACTGGGGCGTTGATGGAGCATTGGGAGGCGTCATATCGCATTCCTTGGTGGGTGCTTCTCCCGATTACGTCTATCGATTCTTCGAAACACTGCCGAAGTACTTCAATCCAGATCAATACCAACCCAACGAATACGCCCGACTGGCTAAACTTGCAGGCTTCCGGTATGTCATGTTTACGGCGAAACACCATGCCGGGTTCTGTATGTGGAACACCCGCACGACCGATTTTAGTGTGATGCACACGCCTTACGGCAAAGATGTGATGGGCGAAATGATTGCAGCGTTCCGGAAGCAGGGCATTGCGATCGGCATTTATTATTCTCCCGATGACTTCTGGTGGCTTTATCAGCACCACATCACGATCAACCGGCATGTGAAGGGCGTATATCCACAGGACATTCCGGAATTCATGGACTATACGAAACGCCAGTTGAAAGAACTCTTGACCGAGTATGGACTTGTCGATTACTTCTTTTTTGATGGACCCGCCGGGCAACTAACCGACTATGCATGGAGCCTGCAGCCGAAGCTCGTCATTACGCGCGGAGTGATGGAGACTCCCGAACAATATACGCCGGGGGTGGCGCTTCCTGGTGCATGGGAGGGGAATCTCACCATGGGCACGGAGTGGCCGTGGAAAGCGACAAACGAACGCTACAAATCGGGTACGGAATTGATCGAGACGCTGATCGAGACTCGAGCTAAAGGTGGGAACCTGCTGCTAAACATCGGGCCCAAGCCCAATGGAGCCATTCCCGACGAACAGGATGCCCGATTGCGCGAGATCGCGCTTTGGAACTTTGTGAATGGCGAGGCAATCCGCGAGGTGCGGCCTTGGGTGATCACGAACGAAGGCAACGTTTGGTTCACCAAGGCGAAACGCGACGGAACAGTTTATGCCTTCATTACCGGCGATACTCACTGGCGACTGGGCGACGCGAAGAGAATTACGTTGCGGTCTGTCCGTGCAACTTCCCAGACGACGATATCGGTCTTGGGCCAATCGGATGAAATCGTTGAGTACAAGCTCGAGGTGAAGCCGAAAACCACGTGGAATCAAGACGGCGACCTCCTGCACGTTACTGCTTATCGAGCACAGCGGCTCTACACGGATCGCAGTTGGCCCAATCCTATGGTACTGAAGATGACCCATGTGGAGGTCGCGATGACGCCTCCAGAGGTGGTCACACTCCGTGCCGAATGGGATGCTTCTAGCGGTAAGGAAACGCTGCACGGGCGTTTAGCCGAGATGGGCAACGTAGAACAGGTGGGGGTGGGGTTTCAATATCGCGTGAAGAAGGACGGGACCGATCTTTCCGAACGGATCGAGCCCTGGACGGATTTGCCGACGAGCGCTCGGACCACGACTGGCGAGTTTACGTATATCTTAAAATCGCTTACACCGAATCGTGAGTATGAGTTCCGAGCCCAGGTAAAACATCCGCTGCTGACGGTGTATGGCCGAGAGAGGACTTTCCGCACATCCACTACAGCTCGTTAAGATGGCAGATTTAAAGCTGCTGAACTTCTCGTGCAGTCAAAGTATTCAAGCGGCGCGTTGATAGAACTTGAGCAGGCCGCTCACAAAATGCTGGTCGCATCCAATGTCACGAACGCCTCGAATGCCCGTGTGCCCATCGATACTCGTGATGCAAGCGGCCGAGAATCGGTTTGGCAGTAACGCCGGAGCCCGGTTCAAGTAATCAGTTCTTTTGCGAGCCGGCGGGACCGCTGGGCCGGATCGGGGATTCGTAGTCCTAGGGAGCAATGCGGACGAGGCTCACCGTCTCTCCGGATTTTTGTGGACACAAGCACACTCATTCTCGAAAAGTATTTTTCAAAATTATTTTGTCTGTGCCCTTAGACTTGACCCTCCAAAATGCCGCTATATATTTGAGGGCACTGGAAAGCAACGGTCTAGCGAATCGTTTTCGGAATAATTGTCAAGCGATCCTTTATCCCAGCTTATGGAAGCGGCAGGTGAGCCGGCGATCGGGAAGATCATGAATATCACGGGTTTCCGCCGGCGAGGACTTCTGGTGATTAACAGGTTGGTGTTTTAGAGCGTGAAGTGTACAACCGCCAATAACGAATTATTGACAGAGACCGCGAGCGGCGCCTAATGGTTTAACGTACGCGATGCGGAACGATCGATTGAGAGCAGCAAGTCGTAGAGCAGATCACATGCGGCGAGAGATCGCGTCAGGCAGACGGGAAGCCGGGTTTCGATTTTGAGACGTCCTGGAAGAGTGCCTGCAAAGCAGCCCGGTATTCCGAAAGCTGTTTATCACGATCTGCGCCGTACGGCTCTCACGAACATGATCGAGGCGGGATTCAGCGAGAAAGAAGTGATCGAGATCAGCGGCCACAACACGCGCGCCGTCTTTGAGGGCTGCGGCTGCGACGGCTTGGCAAAAGGCACCTCAGCAACCTCGACACTTTGGTGCTAGACAACGGCAAGACAGAAGCCACTTGCAAAATTAAGGATCGAAACATTAGAGGATGAGAATGTTTTGAAGAAGGGGCGCGGTCCTTGTAATCTGTTGTTTCCAGGCAACGAGAAAACGAGGAGGGAGCCCCTATGCAGATTACCCCAGGCGAGCGATTGTTGCACTATGGCTATCTGCTGCAGGACAGTTTGTTTGCTGTATTGGAAGCAGAAACGGGTCCGCTTTCGGAAAGAGCGCGCCTGTTGGTGGCGGTGCTGGAGATGGTTCCACTGAGCCGTCAACTCCGCTGTGCGCGCGGCTGGCTCGGGCGTCCGGCCAAAGACCGGCAGGCGCTGGCGTCGGCTTTCGTAGCGAAGTCGGTGTATGGTTTGGAAACCACGCGTCAAGTGCTAGAGCGCCTGCGTACGGACCGGCAGCTGCGTTGTGTATGTGGCTGGACCAGCGCCCGTCAGATCCCGCATGAATCGACCTTCTCGCGAGCGTTCCAAGAGTTTGCCGAAACCGAGTTGCCGCAGCGGCTGCATGAAGCCCTTATCCTGTTCACGCAAAACGGCCGTTTGATCGGGCACATCGCCCGGGACTCCACGGCGGTCGAAGCGCGCGAGCGCTTTGAAGGGCAGCCTGAACATCCCTCGATTCCCAAACGCAAACGGGGCCGGCCAGGTAAATGTGAACGTGCACTTTCCGGGCGGCGTCTGCCGCGTCAGCGCAAGCAAAGCTTAGCCGAGATGCTCGCAGAGCTGCCGCGCCACTGCAGCCTGGGCGTGAAGAAGAGCAGCAAGGGGTATCAGCAATATTGGCGCGGCTACAAGTTACATATGGATGTGGCTGACGGTCAGATTCCCATTGCCTGCCTGCTCACCGCCGCGCGCTTACACGATTCGCAAGTCGCTATTCCACTGGCGACCCTAACGGCCCAACGAATCACCTCGTTATACGACCTGATGGACCGCGCTTACGATGCCAACGAGATTCACGCCCATAGCCGCAGTCTGGGGCACATACCGCTCATCTCGCCAGCACCGCGCCATCAGTTCACATGCGAAAAAG
>DATBHS010000021.1:0-20604 GCA_036557345.1 Bryobacteraceae bacterium | reverse complement strand
CTCGGAATACATCGCCAGCAGGCAGCCTACGCGATTGCGCCCACCGATCCAATTCCTGGCGCTGCTCCGCGCTCATTGGCAGCAACCCTCGAGTATCAGCCATGTCATAGAGACGCAACTCTTCTGCTTCATGTATCACTGGGACGAGCCACTAGTACCTACGCTAGTGCCAGATTCAGGTTCTCAATGGCTTCGTCGATCTCGGCGGTGTTTTTGTAGCCGAGCGTCACGGAATCGACGCCGGCTTTTTTGAACGCGAAGCGCAACGCAGCACGGCGGTCATCACGACTTGTGAACGCTCCCTCACCCACCAGCTTCATGCTAATCACGCCCATTCCGTCCTGACGAACCTGCTTCACATGAGTGACGACCTCATTGACATTTCCCAGGCCGCTCGTGTTATAGTCTTCGGCGTCCATTCTAACGCCTTTGTGATTCATCCGGATCATCGCGATCTCGAGCCACTTATTTGAAGGGAACTGGCGGAGCGCCGGGAGGCCATGAACAGATGCGCCGTGCCCCACGACAGCCTTCCTATGCTCGGCCTCCTGGATTCCGTCCTGCCATCTGAGGGTGTCGGTCGGCCAGGAGGCGACGTGCTGCCAGTGCAACAGCATTATGTCGAAGTAGTCAGTATTGGCAAGCTTCCGCAGCTCGTCAATCTTCTGCTGTGGATCTACACCCTGGTGTGTCGTGACTTTGGACATCAGGCAGTAACTATCGCGAGGAACTCCCTTCAGGGCTATGCCGAGCATTCTGTGCATCTCGCCATAAGATTCAGCGGTCTCAAAGAAGCGAATGCCGCGGTCGTAGGCGTAACGGACCAGCCGCGTGAACTGGTCTTGCCCCAGCTCGCGCTGAACTTCCCCGCTCATGGTTCCGGTTCCGAAGGCGAGGCGCGTCACCTTAACGCCCGATTTTCCGAGCGTCACCCAGTCGGTTGCTGTCGCGCGCTCGGCTTTCAGTGTTAGGCTTCCGGTGCCGGCGAGAGCGCCCGCGGCGAGTCCGGTTTTCAGGAAATCACGTCTGGACCAGTGAGCCATCTTGTCTCTCCAAAGTGGACGGATTATTTACTCCGCTCACCAGTTTACGCCTTCGGGTGGGCGCGATCGTAGACGGCAAGCAGATCTTTGAGCGAAACCTGTGTATATTTCTGCGTCGTGGAGAGGCGGGCGTGGCCGAGCAGTTCCTGGATGGCACGGAGGTCGGCGCCGTCGCTCAGCAGGTGAGTTGCATAGGCATGGCGGAAGCTGTGCGGGTGAACGGTGGAATCACCGGTTACAAGAAGCGCGTAAATTTTGACCAGGCGCCGTACCTGGCGATCGCTCAACCGCGCGCCGCGCGAATTCAGGAACAAGGCGCGCTGGCTTGGCGGGGCAGACCGCATCTGCAGATAACGTTCGACGGCGGCTACCGCCCGCTCTCCCACCGGAACCTGCCGTTCCTTATTTCCCTTGCCGCTTACGCGCAGCCACCCGGCGCGCAGATCGATATCTTCCAAGTTGATGCCTACCAGCTCACTCACGCGAATCCCGCAGCCATAGAGCAGCTCGAGAAAAGCGACATCGCGTTCCCTGGAAGGCTTCTCGACGATTTTGCCCGATTCGACCTCATCGAGCAGGGTGTTTGTTTTCTCCTCGCTCATGACATCGGGCAGACGCTCGCGGGTCTTCGGTGTTCGCAAGCGCGTAGCCATGTTTTTTTGAAGAATACCTTCCTCGAGAAGAAATTTGAAGAGGGCGCGCACGGCCGCGAGCTTACGGCGGATGCTGATGACCGCCAGCCCCTGGTCGTACAGCCCGGCGAACCACTCGCGCAGGAGCGGCAGGTCTAACGCTTCTACATTTTGGACGGCCGCTCCGGGAGGCTCAAAATAGACTGCGAATTGCTCGAGATCGGAGCCGTAGTTCCGCAGCGTGTGCTTCGATGCGCCGCGGCGCTCGAGTTCAGCAAGATACTTCGCAATCGAATCGCGCAGCGCCGACATACAGGAACTCGTCAAAAGCGTTTGACGCCCGGCGGCATACTTCCGCATGCCGGGCTTTCTTATCGTGCCGGAATTTTACCTTCGTCTCATCGTCGAGCGCAGGAAGCAGATCGAAGGTAATGTTGGCGGGTTGAAAATGCGCCGGATCGGCGTTCGTAATGTAGTGGCATAAGCTGCCAAGAGCGGTCTCGCGTGGGAACACGCGGGGAGGATCACCCTTAATTTGTGCCGCGGCATTCCGCCCAGCAATCAGACCCGTTGCAATGGATTCGGCGTATCCTTCGACACCGGAAATCTGCCCGGCGAAGAAGATTTTCGGATCCGTTTTGAGTTGGAGCGTAGGAGTAAGCAGGGCCGGCGAGTTGATGTAGGTATTGCGATGCATCTGGCCGAAGCGCAGAAACTCGGCGCTTTCGAGCCCAGGAATCAGGCGAAATACACGCGCCTGATCGCCAAAGCGCATATGGTTCTGAAATCCGACAAGATTGTAGCTATCGGCGCGCTGGTTCTCCTGGCGGAGCTGGACAACTGCATAGGGCCAACGCCTGGTGCGCGGGTCGGTGAGGCCGGTGGGTTTCATGGGACCGAAGCGAAGCGTGTCGCGGCCGCGGCGGGCGATTTCTTCCACCGGGAGACAGCCTTCAAAATACGGCGTGTGGTCGTCGGGAATGTGCGGCTCATAGAACTCCGCCGAGAGCAGGGCATCGAGAAACAGTTCGTATTGGGCTTTAGTAAATGGGCAGTTGATGTAATCGTCGCTGCCGTCGAGAGACTTGCCATAGCGCGAGGCGCGAAAGGCGATCGACATATCGATGGAATCCGCCGCCACGATCGGGCTGATGCTGTCGTAGAAATAGAGGCGGTCAGAGCCCGTGAAGCGGCCGACTTCGTCAGCGAGGGCATCGCTGGTCAGCGGACCGGTTGCGATAATCACGACTCCATCTCGCGGGATTGCGGTTACTTCTTCAGAGTGAATTTCGATGGCAGGATTCGATTCAATGGCTCGCGTGATCGCAACCGAGAACACGTCGCGATCTACCGTGAGTGCATGGCCGCCAGGAACGCGTGCTCCGTCCGCAGCACGGAGGAGTAGCGAATCGAGACGGCGCATCTCCTGCTTCAGGAGCCAAGGCGCGGAATGCTGCTGTTCGCTTTTCAGTGAGTTGCTGCAGACCAGCTCACCGAACGAATCGGTCTTGTGCGCGGGAGTGCGCTTGTGCGGCCGCATCTCGTAGAGAATGACGCGGGCGCCGGCTTCGGCGGCCTGGTACGCGGCCTCGCAACCGGCGAGACCGGCGCCGATGACATGAATAACTTCCAAGCTCTATTTTAGGAGCTACTGCAGATCGTTCTTCAGAACGATTCGATAGCGCGCCTTACCGGCTTCGAGGTGAGCCAATGCCTCGTTCGCTTTGCTCATCGGAAACTCTTCAGTGACCGCTGCGATGTTGTGGCGGGCGCAGAAGTTCAGCATGGTTGCGATGACTGCCGGCGGGCCCGCCGGGCTTGATGAAAGGGATCGCTGTCCAAAGAGCAGAGGGAAAAGTCCCACCTTCAGCTCCGGAACGATGCCGACAATATGGAAACGCCCATTCGGCGCAAGGGCGGACAAATAGCCATTTACATCAAGGTCGGGCGCTGCGATCGTCGAAAGAATGAAATTAAACGATCCGGCCGCTTTGTTGAGTTCCTCAGAGGAGCGGGTATCGAGAACCGAATGCGCTCCCATCTTTTTGGCTTCATCCGCTTTCGATGCAGACGTGGTGAAGGCGGTGACATGGCAGCCCCACTTGTTCATGAACTGCAGCGCTAGGTGACCGAGGCCGCCGATCCCGATGACTCCGACGCGGTCCGTCGGCCGGACATCGAATTGAACCAGCGGATTGAAGACCGTGATGCCGCCGCATAGCTGCGGTCCCGCTTTAGCGACGTCGATGCAATCCGGAATCGGTATCGCCCAGATCCAGTGGCAACGGATGCGAGTAGCGTATGCGCCGTGCCGGCCAACCATGGTCATTTCGGGACTCGCGCACATGTTGTGATCGCCGGTGAGGCATTGTTGACAGTGAAGGCAGCTCCCGGAGTACCACCCGACGCCGACCGTCTGACCGACCTTGACGAATTTTGCGTCCTCACCGGCCGCCACCACCTTTCCGATCGCTTCGTGGCCGGGAACGAATGGGAACTGCGTCATGCCCCACTCGTTATTCAACATGGAATAATCCGAGTGGCAGATTCCGCAATACTGAACTTCGATTTCGACCTGCTCGTCGCCGAGAGGGCCGGGTTTGTAAGAAAACGGCTCCAGTTTCGCGCCCGCCTGACCGGCGGCCAGTGCATGGATTTCGCTCATGACCGTTTCGATGTCATCGGAATTTAAAAGGACTCTCTATATTCGCCGAACACTTTGCGCAAAGCGTCTGAAATCTCCCCGACAGTTGCCAACAGCCGGCAACAATCAAGGATACGCGGAATCAGGTTCTCCGTACTCCGCGCGGCCGTTTCGAGACTGGCAAGCGCAGCGCAAACATCATTATTCGAACGCGAAGCACGCACCTGGCGTAGCTGCTCGATTTGCCGTTCCTCCAGCTCTGGATCAACTTGAAAGGGCTTTGGTGATTCCGGATCCTCGGTTTGAAAGCGGTTCACGCCGACGACTATCTGCCTGCCCTCTTCGACAGCCTTCTGATGCTGGTACGCAGCGTTTTGAATCTCGCTCTGAACGTAACCGCGTTCGATAGCCCGAAGAGTTCCGCCCAGCCCATCGATTCGGGCGATGTAATCGCGCGCGCCGGATTCGATTTCATCGGTCAGCGTCTCGATGTATTCGCTGCCCCCGAGCGGATCAGGAACCGGAGTTACCCCGCTTTCGTAGGCGATGACCTGCTGCGTGCGAAGCGCGACGCAAGCAGAGGCTTCAGTCGGTAGCGAGAGCGCTTCATCCTGTCCGTTGGTGTGCAGGGATTGCGTGCCACCCAAGACGGCGGACATGGCCTGCAACGCGACGCGGACTACATTTATTTCCGGCTGCTGAGCGGTCAGAGTTGAGCCGCCGGTCTGCGCGTGGAACCGTAGCATGCAGGAGCGGTCGAGCTTCGCGCCGAAGCGGTCACGCATGATATGTGCATAGAGCCGCCGCGCGGCACGGAACTTTGCGACTTCTTCCAGGAAGTTGTTGTGGGCATTAAAGAAGAAGCTCAGGCGGGGAGCAAAGGAATCAACGTCGAGTCCTGCTGCGATTGCAGCGTCGATGTACGCGATAGCGTTCGCCAGAGTGAAGGCGACTTCTTGAATAGCGGTGGACCCTGCTTCGCGGATATGGTAGCCGCTGATCGAGATGGTATTCCACTCGGGCAGCTCTGTGCCTGCCCATGCAAAAAGATCCGTGATGATGCGCATCGCCGGGCGCGGGGGATAGATGTAGGTGCCACGCGCGATGTATTCCTTCAGAATGTCGTTTTGAACTGTCCCGGAGAGCTTTTTGCGGTTCGCGCCCTGGTTGTCAGAGACCAGCACGTACAGGCAAAGCAGGATCGCGGCAGTCGAGTTGATCGTCATCGACGTGCTGACCTTCTCAAGCTGGATGCCATCGAAGAGAGCCCGCATGTCAGCCAGCGAATCGATTGCCACTCCAACGCGCCCGACTTCACCTGCGGCCAAAACATGATCGGAATCCATACCCATCTGGGTAGGAAGGTCAAATGCCACGGAGAGCCCGGTGATGCCCTGCGAGAGAAGGAATTTGTAGCGCCTGTTGCTTTCCTCTGCCGTTCCAAATCCTGCGTATTGCCGCATCGTCCACAGCTTGCGGCGATACATGTCCGGGTAGATTCCGCGGGTGAACGGAAATTGGCCGGGCTGCTCAGACGTTGGCAAGCGGGACCTACTGGCGTCCGATACGGCGAGCTTTCAGGAACGAAACGATGCCGAAGTACGCCATGATCGCGCCCAGGAACAGGGAGAAGACGAGGGCTACGCCGTTGTTGGGACTGCCTGTCTTTCCGTCGTAATATCTGTAGGCGTTGCCGAAGAATAAAACTGCGAACAGCAGGAAGATGCCGCCGATGGCCTGATTCCAGATGATGCGCGCGGGGCGTACGACCTCGGGCACGACATGCTGCGCGAAACGCCGGGCGTGATCCACCTTCATGTATTTTGCTGCTTTGGTAGCTTTCAGCGCGTCGGCTCCGACGAGCTTAGCCGCTTTTAGGGCATGGGCGAACTTCACTACGCTCTCAGGTTAGCATCGGAAGACAGCCCTGCTCCCATGAGACCTTTCCGCCCGGGTGCGCACTGTATCGTACAGCACGCCGGGAGGGTTGATGAAAGAGATCGCAGGGATAGTCAGTGCAGCTGTTTTGGTTGCTGCGTTCGCGGCAACAGCAAACGCGCAGGCGCAGGACGTGCAGTCAGAGGAGCGTCCCTATTGGGCGCTGCAATCCGGAGGCGGTTACGTCGTAGGAATCTCTGCAATTGCAAATGCGTTGGAGAATCAATACACGGTTGACGGCTCCGGGCCCGTGTTCAATTTTGGGCTGGCCAGGATGCATGCCAATGGAGCGCCGAGTTTCTCACTTGCATTTACGCGGCTTGCGTTCAGCGGAACCGCCACGGGTAAGGACATTCCGGCGCGATTCAACGGGAGCGGCAGCCTTCCCGGATTTCTTGCGATGAAGTATTTCAGTTTCGTAACGCGGAATCGATTTAGCGCTGGGGTTGGTCTGGGAGCCGGAATCGGACCGCAAATTAAGGCGCAATACGGCGGCACGCTCGATGGGGTTACCGTAAAGCGCACCTATGTGCTGAAGGAACTTTCAGTCTCGCCATTATTCGCCGCAACATTTCGCGCCGATTTTCGCGTTGCGAAGCAGCTTACGGCCGGACCCTACGCCGGATTAGAGGACGGACTCCCGGTTATTGGCGGAACAATCCGATTCGGGTTGAGGCGGTAACAGGGCTGGCCAGGCAAAACCATTCGCGACCAGTCAGTGCCCTTCCGCCTCTAGAAAGCGTTCCGCCTCGATCGCGGCCATGCAGCCGGCACCGGCTGCTGTGATCGCCTGACGGTAGTTGCGATCCTGCACATCGCCGGCGTGGAAGACTCCGGAAACATTGGTGCGCGCTCCACCGTGGGAGATGATGTAGCCGTCGGCATCCAGATCGAGCTGACCGGCAAACGGCTTCGTGTTGGGAATATGCCCGATCGCTACGAAAAAGCCGTCCACGTCGCGGTCATGAACCTCTTTTGTTTTCACGTTCCGCAAGGTGACGCCAGTGACATGGCCTTTCACGGAATCGCTAATGTCTTCGACGACCGTGTTGGTGATGAAGACAATTTTGGGATTCTTCTGTGCGCGCTCCAGCATTATTTTGGACGCTCGAAAGGTCTCGCTGCGATGCACGAGAGCGACTTCACTGCCGAAGCGGCTGAGAAAGTTCGCCTCTTCCATGGCGGAATCGCCGCCTCCGACGACCATGATCTTCTTGCCGCGAAAGAAAAATCCATCGCACGTCGCGCAGGAACTGACGCCGTGGCCAATTAGCTTCTGCTCATTCGGCAGCCCGAGCCAGCGCGCCGAAGCGCCGGTAGCGATGATCAACGTCCGCGTGTGGATCTTTTCGCCATCCTCCAGCTCCAGCGTGAACGGCCGCCGCGAAAGATCGGCATGCACGACACGTCCGTGGCGGTAGGTGGCGCCGAAACGCTCCGCCTGCTTCTTCATGTTCTGGATCAGGTCCGGGCCTTGGATACCGTCCGGAAAGCCGGGAAAGTTTTCGACGTCGGTGGTAATGGAAAGCTGGCCGCCGGCCTCATGTCCTTCGAACACAAGCGGCTGCAGATTTGCCCTGGCGCTATAAATGGCGGCCGTGTTTCCCGCGCAACCCGAGCCGAGTACGACTACGTTCAATAAATTGCTCATCGTTATGGAAGCTCGCCGGTCAGAGCCGTCAAGCAAGGAAGTGGTTGGCAATGTGAAATGCCAGCCACGAACCAGAGTACGCTAACGCGAGCATGTATGAGAACTGAAACACCGGCCATTTCCATCCGCCTGTCTCGCGCTTCACGACCGCCAACGTAGAGAAGCATTGCATGGCAAAGGCAAAGAAGATGAGAAGGGCGACAGCTCCGGCGGCGCTCAGATCCTGGTGCAGCGCGCTTTGCAAGCCTCTCGCTTGCGACTCCTTATCTCCTTCGATGCCGTAGATGGTTCCCAGGGTGCCGACGATCACTTCGCGGGCGGCAAGGGACGTGATCAGGCCGATGCCGATCTTCCAGTTGAAGCCAAGGGGCTTTATAGTCGGCTCGATGGTCTTGCCGATCATCCCCGCTACGCTGTGCTCGAGCGGCGGAGTCTGGCCCTGTTCGAGAGGCAGGTGCGCAAGCACCCATAAGAGTACGGCGACGAGGAGAATGACGGTTCCGGCTCGGCGCAGGAAAACTTTTGCGCGGTCAATCAGGCGCAGGCTCAGGGACTGCCAGGTAGGCCAGCGATAGGGGGGCATTTCGAGGACGAACGACCCGCTGCGGCTTTTCAGGATACTCGATTTTAGAAGACGGGCGGTGCTGATGGCGGCGATGAATCCGAGCACGTACAGGCTGAGCATGGTGGCAGCGGGGAGCGACAGCGCATGACCGAGCAACGGGATATTCGGAATGAACGCCGCGATCAGCAGCGTGTATACAGGTAGCCGCGCAGAGCATGTCATGAGCGGCGCAATCATGATGGTGGCCAGGCGGTCGCGCTTGTTTTCGATAACGCGCGTCGCCATGATGGCGGGAACCGCACAGGCATAGGCAGAAAGCAGCGGGATGAACGATTTGCCTTGCAAGCCGAACTTCGCCATAGTGCGATCAGCGATAAGAGCGGCGCGGGCAAGGTAGCCGGAGTCCTCGAGTATGCCAATGAACAGAAACAACAGTAGGATCTGCGGCAAGAACACGACCACGGAGCCAACTCCGCTCCAGACGCCGTCTACTAAAAGCGATCGCCACGGCGAATCGGGCAACACATGCTTCATCCACTGACCAGAGGACAGGACCAAGCCCTGCATACCGTCCATCACGGGTTTGGCCCAGGAGAATATGCTCTGAAAAACCGCGATAACAATCGCGGTGAAAATCAGCGGTCCGGCTACCGGGTGTAGAAAGATGGCGTCGAGACGGCGCGTCCAGAGGGGAGGCGCGGGCGCTCGATACGATGCGCGGATGCCAAGTTGCGCTGCCCATTGGCGGCACTTGGGAACATCGTGCAGAACAGGAAGTTCAATCTTCGCCGGAGGCGCGTTCAGGCGGACCGCCGTGCCAAGCAGGAACTGCTGTATGCGGTCGATTCCGATGCCCTTCGCAGCGCTGATCAGAGCTACCGGGCAGTTTAGTTCCGCGGAAAGGCCGGAGATATCCACCTTGCCCCCCCGGGCGGCAAGGTCATCGGCCATGTTCAGCAGAATCAGAGTGGGAAGGCCGAGGCTGAGAACCGGCGCGGCAAGAACCAGGTTACGGCCAAGATTGGTAGAGTCCAGAATCAGAATGACCGCGTCCGGCTTCGGGAAGTCGGGCCGCTCGCCTTTGAGAACGTCGTGTGTGATCTGCTCATCTTCGGCGCGCGGATGCAGGCTGTAGACGCCCGGCAGGTCCACAAGGAAAACCTCGTGCTGGTCCTTTAACCTCGCCTTGCCCATGCGGTGCTCGACGGTGACGCCGGGAAAATTGGCGACCTTCTGCCGCAAGCCGGTCAAACGGTTGAAAAGCGTGGATTTGCCGGAGTTGGGAGGACCTACGATGGCCACAATAATGGGCCGGTCGGCCGGGGGGCGGGGAGGGAGGATGGCCGGATTCGGCAACAGGCCGGTCGACGGGGTGTTTCCGTGGCAACTACTCATGCCAGCACAACGAAATCAGACTCCGGATCACGGCGGATATACAGACGGGCGGCGGTTTCCTCACGGAGCGCAACTTCTGACCCGTCAACGCGAAACACGCGGGGACCACCACCCGGAGCTCTTTTGCCCGGTATGACTTCGTTACCCGGCAGAAAGCCGAGTTCCATCAGGCGCCGCCCGATTTCTTCCGGCACATCCAGGCGGTCGAGAATACATCGTTGGCCGGTCCGGAGGTCAGCAAGCGTTTGGGGAGGGGGGTGAGCGGCTTTGCGGCCCTTTTTTCGGGAAGCCATAATATCGGACCTTTTTAGTATGAGATACCATGCCGCGAGTGTCAACCGATTGGCTTGTAAGAGGATAGTGAAGATTTGAGCGGCAGAAACTCCCGCTTTAGCGGTAGCCGCCCGACTGACAAGCCTGACTCAAGCGATCCGCTCTACTGCCCGCGCCCATAACAGGAGGTGAATGACGGCCTCGTCTTTAGTCCCTGCCAGGCCAAAGTAAGAGGAGGGCGGGGAAATTCCGAAGTCTGTGAGCCGAATACTCGAGTCGGCGTCGAGTTGGAGCCGCCCATCGGTTCGGACGCTCAGGACGAGATTCACCTTCACGACACGCGTCGTTCCGCAAACATTGAGGACACCTTCCACGATAAAGCCGCGAAGCGGTTTCGGCGCGATCCGATTCGAAGAGAACCGGATTTCCGGGTGCCGGTCGACTGCCAGCGCCCGCGACCGGGCGTACTCAGTGATACGCCGCTGCTTTCTTGCTTTGAGCCACTGATCGCGGCAAACGATCGATTTAGCGTCTACCGTCACATCCAGCCGCGAAACCTCCGCCTGCTCCGACGAGTAAGAGAGTTCTCCACTAAAATTTTGGAAAAAGAGAAGGTGTTTACGCTTTCGCATGAGCCCCGTTTTGCAGATCTCGACCGCAATGGTCGAATCCTCAGACGGAGAAATGGTGTACTGGGCCTCGCATTCGCCGGGCATTCTCGATAATGTACGCGCACTTGCCGTCTGGAGTTCCTGTGCCTTCGTTTAGAGCGTGGCACCCGAATTGCCATCGACAAACAACAGGAGTACTGGTCTTGGGTCTTGTGAGGGGCGCGATCGTGGAATCCGGCTGTCCGGAAGCGGACGGGTGCGGCTAGCAGTTGAATCCTGTAGAGAAGTTAGCGGCAGGTGGCAACTACTGTTCCTGCATGCGTCCCGGTAAGCGCTTCCCAACGGTCGTGGCCCTGTTTCGTGGATTCCTGATTTTCGGTTTGAGCTGCCTCGCCCTGAGCGGACTTGTCCAAGCAGGAGCAGCCGCGGTTCAACCCCGGGCGGTAACGCGAATCGATGAAAATGTGCGCCGCACATTGCGGGGCAACACGCACCCGCTCGCGCGGCGGGAGTTCGACCTCGGGCCGGTATCAGCCGATTTGCCGATGGATCGCATGCTCCTGGTTTTGAGCCGCAGTCCGCAGCAGGAAGCCGTCCTCCAGGAGTTGCTACGCAAGCAGCACGATGAGGGCTCGACTGAATATCATCACTGGCTTACGCCTGATCAATTTGGACAGAGCTTCGGAGCGGCGGAAACAGATCTGCAAACTGTTACGACATGGTTGGAATCCCACGGCATGAAGGTAGCGCATGTATCGCGAGGGCGTCGGATCATCGAGTTTTCCGGCACAGCCGGCGAAGTACAGGACGCATTTCGCACGGAGATTCACCGGTACTTTGCGAATGGCGCCGAGCACCTGGCGAATGCAACGGACCCGCAGATACCGGCCGCCCTGGCATCTGTCGTGACCGGTATTGCGACGCTTCACAATTTCAAGACACACCCGCAGTCGATGATGACACCTGCCACGTTCAGACAACAGGCGTCGGGCCCTCAATTCAATTCGGGTAGTGGAGAGCATGCGTTATCGCCCGCCGACTACGCCGTAATTTACAATATCAATCCGCTATATCAGGCAGGCATTACCGGTAAAGGCGCGACCATCGGGGTAGTCGCGCGAAGCAATATCAAGCTGCAGGATGTCATCGATTTCCGACACAACTTCGGCCTGTCAGGCAACGCTCCGCAGATCGTCTTAAACGGCCCGGATCCCGGCGATCTCGGCGGCGGCGAGGAAGCGGAAGCGGTGTTGGATGCATCGTGGTCCGGCGCTACAGCACCGGGCTCGACCGTAAAACTTGTCGTTTCCGGCTCAACGAACGCTACCGATGGCGTATTTCTGTCGGAGCTGTACATCATCGACAACAACCTGGCGGATGTGATGACCGCAAGCTTCGGATCCTGCGAAGCCCATTTCACACAGGGGCAAGCCGCCGTGATCTCCGCGCTGGCGGAACAAGCCGCGGCGCAAGGGATCACGTACGCGGTGGCGGCAGGCGATTCAGGATCCGCGGGCTGCGACGATCCGAACACCGAGACACAGGCAACGGGCCCCTTGTCAGTCAATATTCTTGCTTCCACGCCCTACACCATCGCTGTCGGCGGCAGTTCGTTTGCTGAATGGGAGACTGCGCCCTTCTGGAATTCCAAGAACAGCCCAACCGGCAGTTCCGCAATCTCCTACATTCCTGAAGTGACCTGGGACGAGACCTGCATGCAGGATCAATGCCCGGCTCTCTGGGCCGGAGGCGGCGGCGTGAGCCGGATCTTTTCCAAGCCGGCCTGGCAGAGCGGAGTTGCCGGAATTCCTAACGATGAAGCACGCGATGTCCCGGATATCGCATTGACATCGGCCGGGCACGATCCTTACCTGATTTGCCTGGCGGGATCGTGCGAGGCGACATCGAGAGGGCAGATCCATTTTGCGGGAATCGCCGGAACTTCCGCCGCGGCACCCGCGTTCGCAGGAGTCATGGCTCTGGTGAAGCAAAAGACCGGAGCACGGCAGGGTCAAGCCAATTACAAGATTTACCGTCTGGCAGCGACTGAGAACTTTTCGGCATGCAATGCGAGCGGCTCGGGACCCGCAGCCAATTGCATCTTCAACGATATAACGACCGGCTCGAATGCCGTGCCCGGGACGTTCAGCTCTTTTAACTACCGGGCTGGAACCGGGTATGACCTGGCAACCGGGCTCGGCTCACTGAACGTCGCCAACTTTGTAAACCATTGGGGCGGGGCGGCCAACGGTTCGGATATTCGCATCAACATTGACCGGCCGGGATCACAGGCACCGACGTTTAGCGGAGCGGTTCAGTTTGGCGGCTGGGCTTTCAGCGATACCAGTACGATCAACCGCGTCTTGTATGCTATCGACGGTATTCCGTATGGGGCCGCGACATACGGATCGGGCCGTCCGGATGTTTGCGCAATATTCCGGAACCGGGCAGGCTGCCCCAATGTGGGCTGGGACTTCTTGTTCGACACGTCTCTCCTGGCAGACGGTTCTCATAGCCTCGACATTACCGCGCTTACGGTTGACGGCAAGAGTGAGACCTCGAGCACAAATTTTGGGGTCGACAACGTCACTCCCCCGATGCGAATCTGTATCGACTTGCCGAACAAGCAAAGTGGCGCGTTGAGCGGACCAGCCTTTTTTGCCGGCTGGGCCATCGACGATTTTGCGGCAATCGGCAGCGTTGCGATCTCGATAGACGGCGCACCGCAGGGCACTGCCGTCTACGGCGCGAGTCGGCCCGACGTCTGCGCAGTTTATTCGGGCAGGCAGGGTTGCCCGAATGTCGGTTGGGCTTTCTCGTTCGACACCGGCCTGCTCGAGGACGGCTCGCACACGTTAGAAGTCAGGGGTGTATCCGAGGGAGGACGCCAGGCCACAGTTACGACTACGTTCAAAACTTCGAACGCGGCAGCGAGTCCAATACAGATTGCAGTGGACCGCCCGAATGCACAGAGCGCGGCGTTGAATGGCATTGCGAGCCTCGGCGGCTGGGCATTCAGCGGGGACGGCGCGATCGGTAGCGTGGCTATTTCGGTCGACGGGGTTGCATTCGGGAATGCGGCGTATGGCGGAAACCGGGCGGATGTGTGCAGAGTGCACTCCGGCAAGGCGGGTTGTCCAAACGTTGGATGGAACGCGTTGCTCGATACAACCCTACTCTCCGATGGCAGCCACATGTTGCAAGTAACCGTAACCTCGGTTGCGGGACAGCACTCGACGGTTGCGATGCCGTTCCGGGTGGCGAATTTGAGCGGCAATTCGATGACAATTTCCATCGATACGCCAAACGCCAAAGGCCCTGGCGCTATCGGCGGGATCATAGCAGGCGGCTGGGCCATAGATAACGATGGCGCTGTTACGCAGATCGCGGTTTCTGTGGACGGCGTTGGGCTAGGCAATGCGACTTACGGATTGAACCGTCCGGACGTCTGCACCCGTTTTCCGGGCCGGGCTGGGTGCCCAAATGTCGGTTGGAATATTCCAATCGACACGACGCTTCTGTCGAATGGGACGCACACCATCGAAGTCACTGCCTTGTCGAGCACGGGGAGGCACACAACCACCAGCAGTTCGTTTCAGGTCGCAAACTGGCTTGCAAATCCCACGAGAATTTCCATCGATCAGCCCAATAGCGGCGCAATACCGTTTTCGGGAATTGCGGGTTTTGCGGGATGGGCGATAGACGATTACTCAGCCATCACGAGTGTCACGATTTCGATTGATGGGATCCCATACGGAAACGCGATCTATGGCATAAGCCGTCCCGACGTCTGCGCTATTTATTCCGGTCGGTTGGGCTGCCCCAATGTGGGCTGGAACTTTGCAATGGATACTACGCGGCTTGCCGACGGAGTCCATTTGCTACAAGTCACCGCGCTGTCAAGCGAGGGCTGGCGTTCAACCGCTACTGCGGCCTTTACGGTAGCGAATGTGGCCCGAAATGGGATTCAAGTCTCAATCGATCAACCGAGTTCCTCGGGCGTTCCGGTCAGCGGCCTGACGACGTTCGCCGGGTGGGCATTCGGTAACATGCTGGCCACGAACGTAATCATTTCAATTGACGGCGTCTCCTACGGCAATGCCATATACGGCTTGAGCCGCCCGGACGTTTGCCTGGTCTATCCGTACGCCCCGTTCTGTCCGAATGTGGGTTGGAGTTTCACTTTTGATGCGACTCGCCTGAGCAACGGACTGCACAAGCTGGGAGTTACGCTCTCATCGTTTGCAGTCGCGGGGGGGACGGTAACGAGTTGGTTCACGGTGGCCAATCCATCGATCAACTGAAGCACGATTTACTCGGCGCGTATTGCGGTCATCGGATCGACACGCAAGGCGCGGAATGCCGGCCATAAGCTGCCGGCGAAGCTGGTCAACGCGGCAACGCTCAATCCGGCGGCGTAAGTTTGGGGATCGGCCGGCGACACGCCCGCTAGAAGCGATTCCAAGACGCGCGCGGAACAGTACGCCAGAACAATTCCTGCAGCCGCTCCGGCGCCGGCGAGAAGAAGACTTTCGCGGAAGATCATCGTCAGGATGTCTTTCGATTGAGCCCCGACCGCTATGCGCACGCCTATCTCCTGCGAGCGGTTCGAAACCATGAAGGACAACAAGCCGTGAATGCCGATTCCAGCCAGTAGAATCGCAATCAATGTAAAGCCGCCCAGCACGCGCAATTGAATCAGGCGCGGTGCCGTATCCTCTGCCACAATTTGTGTGAGTGACTGCACATCTGAAATCGGTTGCTCAGGGTCTGCTTGCCCAATTATGCGGCGAATGGAAGGCAGAAGCGTGTCGCCAGGGCCACTGAAGCGAATAGCCAGATCCTTCGGCGCATACCAGATAATCCAGCCGTCCGGAACTTGCTTATACGAAAGATAGACCTGGGGTTCGCTCACCCGTTCGACGCCTCGCACGCGCACGTTCCCGGCGATGCCGACTACGGTTCTGGTCGCAAAACCGAAATCGAAATGCCTGCCGAGCGGATTCTGATTCGGCCAGTACTGCTTCACAAACGACTCGCTCACGACCGCAACGAATTGCGCCGTCGCGGTATCCGATTCGCTGATATCGCGGCCGCGGAGGAGTGATACCCCCATAGCAGAGAGATAGCCGGGCGTAATGAATCGAAGGCTCGCCTGCTGGAACGCATCGTCCACGTTTTCAGGCTGGCCCGGAAGCGTGACCGGAAAGATTCCGCCGCCAAAAGTAATGGGGAGAAAGCTGGTGTAGCCGGCACTGAGGACGCCGGGGAGGACTCTTACTTGCGAGAGAACACGCGTATAGAATGCGACGCGGCGATTGGTGGGTTCGTATTTCGGCATCGGGAGAGTCGTCCGCAGCGTCAGAACGTGGTCGGCGCGAAACCCCGGGTTCGTTTGTTCCAATTGCCAGAGCGCGCGAATCAGCAATCCCGAAGAAACAAGCAGCACCAGGGAGATCGCAATCTCGGCCGTGACCAGGGCCGCGCGGAGATGCTCCTTTCTGCCGCCTACTCCTTGCCGCCCGCCCTCCTGAAGCCCGCTCACTATCGCGCCATTTGCCGCACGGGCCGCTGGAATTACGCCGAAGCAGACGCTCGTCAGAACGGTCACTCCGAGCGCGAACAGAAGTACGCGTGAATCGACCGCCGGCATTTCAGCGACCGGTAACGCACTCGGAATCAGCCTGGAAAGCAGAGGAACCGCGGCGGCGGCAAACAGGACGCCCAGCAGGCCTCCACAGAGCGCCAGTATAAGGCTTTCGGTCAGCAGTTGGCGGACGAGACGTTCCCGGCCCGCGCCCAAGGCCTTTCGCAGAGCCACTTCTTTGCGTCGCTCCAACGCCCGCGCGAGCAGGAGATTCGCGAGGTTCGTGCAGGCAATCAGAAGGACACAGAAAGAAGCGCCCAGAAGCGCGAACAGCATCAGGCGGGAGCGGCTGGAGATCTCGTCCCGTAAGGGGTTGATCGTGACGCCGACATGCGCGTTCTCCTTCGGATACTGGCGCTTCAGGCGTTCGGAGATGATTCGCATCTCCGAGCGCGCCTGCTCGATCGAGACGCCCGGACGCAGTTTGGCAACCACGCGGAGATAGTAGTTGTTGCGATCGGCGAAGTCGCTATTTGCGAATCGCATGGGTGTCCAGAGCTCTACATTCGGCCGCGGATACCCGAAGGTCTTATCCATTACGCCGATCACAACGTATGGCTCTCCATCGAGGAGAAGCCGGCGGCCCAGAATGTTTGGATCACTTGCGAACTTCTGTTTCCACAGGCTATAGCTCAACAGCACGGTTCCAGGTGCTCCCGCGCGGTCATCAGCGGGAGTAAAGATGCGACCGAACATCGCGTGCGCGCCCAACATCGGAAACAAATCGGAAGTGACGGAAGCTCCTTCCATTTGCTGCGGCTCTCCCGCTCCGAGCATCGCGACTGAAAGGCCGCGAAAAGCAGCCATGGCGCTGAACGATTTGCTCATCTGCTTCCAATCGCGGTAATTGGGCGGCGAAGGCTCTAGTTGGTGGTAGGACGGCAGATCCTCCCAAAGCTTCACCAACCGATCCGATTCGGGGAATGGCAACGGTCTGAGCAGGGCGTGGTCCGTAATCGTGTAAGCCGCAGTGGTTGCGCCAACGCCGAGCGCCGCGACCGTGATCGCTGTAAGGGCAAAACCGGGTGACCGCTTCAGCGCGCGTTGTGTGTAGACAATATCTTGACGAAGTATGTCCCAATGGGTCTGAAGGGCTGTGAGCAAAACGTCGATCAGCGTCTCGAACCAGAGCAGAGCAACAGACAAGGGACCTGCCGTCTCACGCAGGCGATGCGCAAACAGCGAGCAGAGTTCTTCGCTGTACTGGACGCGAAACCCCGAGGGATAAAGAAACAACAGTAGCCGGTAGAGCGCCATTACGCTCTCCCGGGAACGAAGCCGCGCGCGCGCGCCAGCTTGACAAGTTGAGCCAGGCGGCACGCCTCGGCCTGGCCCACGCGCTTTCCAAAGTCCGTGATGCGGTAATAGCGGCGGCGTTCGTCATCCAGTTCGGGGGCGGGACGGTCGCGCGTTTCGAGGATGAGCCCCTGCTCTAACATTCGCTGAATGGAGCGATAAAGCGTTCCGGCGCTCAGCTTGAGTGCGCCGCCCGTTCGCGCCGAGACGTCCTGAATGATTGCGTAACCGTGGCGATCCTCATCAGTAAGTGCCATGAGGATGTGAAACGTGGCGGGCGGCAACGGAAGCAGAGCTTCCGGATCCGGCTTCGGTTCGGCCATGCCGGTGATTATATCCTATGTGGATATAGTCGGAATGGTTATATTTGGACCGGCCAGCTAAGCCTTAGATCGCTCCAGGTTCTCCGGATCAGTCGACCAGCGTGAGGGATTTTTGTCAATATAGGCCCGGATTCGATTGAGTTCGTCCTCATTGCGGATGACACGTTCCCAGTAATTCCGCTGCCAGATAGCGGGCCCAATCCGCCTGCTGACCGCTGATTTAAAAGAACCTACAACGCTTTGTAGGGTGCGGGCACGCCCGCACCGCTCAACTCTGCCGTAATGCCGCTGCCGGATCCACGCGTGTCGCGCGGCTGGCCGGCCACCAGACCGCAAGCACCGCAGTGGTAATGAGGACGACCGGAATCGTGCCAAATACCAGCGGATCCCAGGCGGTTACGCCGAATAGGAAACTGGAGATCTGCCTGGCGAGAGCAAGCGCTCCGCCCACCCCCAGGATCACGCCCAGGATGGCAAACGTCATTCCCTGACGGATCACCATCCTGCGTACATCCTTCTGTTCGGCTCCAAGCGCCATTCGGATTCCAATCTCCTGCGTTCGCTGCTCGACCGAGTAGGCCATCAAGCCATAGATTCCGATCGCTGCCAGCAGCAAAGAAACGCCGCCGAACACGCTCATCAGAAGCATGTGAAAGCGCTCGCGAGATGTCGAGCGCGAAACCACATCCGCCATCGCGCGAATGTCCGACACCGGTAGGCCGCTCACCTGGCGCAATTGTTCTTCTACAGGAGCGCGGAGTTTAATCGGCTCACCGCGTGTTCGAATGACCCACGCGAGCGGTGTCAGTTTGACGTTCAGCGCCTGGATAGCATCGGTCGCCTGACCGTTCGGTATATACATCTCGGGTTGCGGGTCCTGATTCAGAGCGCCATCCCGCTGATCGACCGCGACTCCAATGATCTGGCGCGGCGGTTCGGTATCGAGTTGGGGCATGACGCCTTTGCCGATCAAAATGCGATCCTGGAGCGGATCGCCCTTGGGCCAAAACTGTCTCGCCATGGCTTCGTTAATGATCACAACTGGAGCGCCTGCGTGATTGTCGCGTTCCGTAAACGAACGGCCGCGGATGATGTGGATGTGGAACACCTCGAAGTATCCGGGTGAAACAGTTTTCCAACCTCCGCCACCGTGGAAGGGACCCTCGCGCAGCGGTCGGCCCATAATCTTGAAGGGCAGTCCGTAGCCGCCTTCGAGAGGCACACAGCAAGTGGCACTGGCCAGTTCCACGCCCGGTAAGGCATTGAGGCGCTCGACCGCTCTCTGGACGAGTTGTTCGATGGCCGTGCTCGTGTCGTACTTGCCACCGGATAACGACATGCGCATTGTCAGCACATTCTTCGTGTCAAAACCCGGCTTCACCGCATAAATCGCCACTGCAGTACGGATGAGAAGTCCCGCGCCGACCAGCAACACAACCGCCAGCGCGACCTCGGCTACAACCAAAAGCGTGCGCGCTTTGTTTTGCCGGAAGCCGCTTCCGGATCGGCCTGCAGTTTCCTTAATGGTTGCGCTCAGATCGATACGCGCTGCACGCAAGGCTGGCAGTAGCCCGAAAATCAGCGTCGTGAATAGGGTCATCAGAATCGCGAACAGCAGCACGCGCCAGTCGAGCGAAACCGTCTCGCCGTTAAGGCCCACACGCGGCAGCCCCGCGGTATTCACCGAAAGCAGCGCGTGAATGCCGAGGATGCCTAACAACACTCCCAGCGCCGCCCCGGCCGCCGCCAGCAACAGGCTTTCGGTTAGCAACTGGCGAACAATTGTTCCCCGGCCCGCACCAAGGGCAGAACGGATTGCAAGTTCCCGCTTTCGTACCTCCGCCCGCGCCAGCAACAGATTTGCCACATTCGCGCAAGCAATCAGAAGGACAAATCCCACGGCCGCAGCCAGCACCCAAATGGATTTTTCCGCGCCCTGCACGAGCGAGTTCCTTAGAGTTACTGCACTAAAGGTCTGCCCATGGTCGAGGCCATCCGGAAATTTTTGGCGGTATCCGGCAGCCGAAGCGTCGAGGCGGGACTTGGCCTGCTCTAAAGTGACGCCGCCCTTCAATCGTCCGGCCGCTTCAAAATAGTGGCCCTGATCGCGCGAATTTGGATCGAGCTGGAAAGGCACCCAGATTTCCGGCGCGGGACCAAAGTCCTGAAAGTCGAAGCGGGAGGCGACGACACCGGTAATGACGCTCGGCCGGCCTCCCAGCAGCATGGTCCGGCCAACGATCTTCGGATCGCTTCCGAAACGGCTCTTCCACAGACCCTCGCTGATGACGACGACAGGCGAGGCCCCGGGCATGTCTTCCTGGCCATTGAAGGCTCGCCCCATAAGGAGCGGTACGCCGAAAAGACGGAAGTAGTTTGAGCTTACTCGCTCAGAGCGGAGCTGTTGCGGGAATTGTCCTCCTGTCCAGTTGAGGACGCCTCCGCCGAAGGCAGACACATCTTCGAGCACTTCGGTCTGTTGCGACCAGTGAGCGAACTTCGCTGGAGATGCACCGCCGAAGCTACCACGCGGGCTCTTGGTTTGCAATATCACAATGCGATCCGATTTCGGGAATGGCGGCTCTC